>JANLQQ010000010.1:0-8346 GCA_031367905.1 Novosphingobium sp. | reverse complement strand
CCGTTTCCGAAGCCTTGGCGATCGATCGGACCGGGCGATAGTTGGTGCCGGTGTAATACTCGGTAATCCAGATAATCAGGCCGGTGATGACCAGACCAAGCAGCGAGCAATAGAACAGCGTCCGGCCGTTAAACGCCTGATCGCCAATCGGGCTCTCCATATTGCCGCCCAGTGCATAGCTGATTGCCCACCAGATCGCCGGAACCGAGAGCACCGCGGTGACCAGGAAGCCCTTGTACATCGCGCCCATGATGTTCTTGCCGCCTCCAAGGCGGACGAAATAGGTGCCAATGATCGAGGTGATGATGCAGACGCCGCCAATCAGCAGCGGCAGTGCCATCATTGGCATCAGAAGATCGCCGACGTTCTTGAGCAGCAGCGCGGTCAGCACCATGGTTGCACCAATGGTAACGACATAGGTTTCGAACAGATCAGCCGCCATACCGGCGCAATCGCCGACGTTATCGCCGACGTTATCGGCGATAACTGCGGGGTTGCGTGGATCGTCCTCGGGGATTCCAGCTTCG
Organism: Novosphingobium sp.; assembly: GCA_031367905.1. GTDB lineage: Bacteria > Pseudomonadota > Alphaproteobacteria > Sphingomonadales > Sphingomonadaceae > Novosphingobium. The sequence goes on along the minus strand of JANLQQ010000010.1, from coordinate 7,819 downwards.
ACCTTGCCGACCAGATCGGCGCCGACATCAGCAGCCTTGGTGAAGATACCGCCGCCAAGACGCGCGAAGATCGAGATCAGCGACGCGCCGAAAGCCAGCGCGATCAGGCCATCGACCACGGTGCGATCCTTGCCGCCAACGGTGTGGCCAGCGGGGCCGGTCAGATACCAGTAATAACCGGCGACCGCGAGCAGCGCGAGGCCGGCCACCAGCATACCGGTGATCGCACCGGCGCGGAACGCCAGCGTCAGACCCTGTTGCAGGCCGGTTTGCGCGGCAGCTGCGGTGCGGACGTTGGCCCGGACCGAAATGTTCATGCCGATGAAGCCGGTTGCACCCGAGAGGATCGAGCCGAGCAGGAATCCGGCCGTCGAGACCGGAGCCCCGCCACGCGGCATATCCAGAAATACATAAACGAGCACGGCAACCACAGCCCCAACCAACGCAATCGCGCGGTACTGACGGCTAAGATAAGCTTGTGCGCCTTCTTGAATCGCGGCAGCAATCTCTTGCATCTTTTCGTTACCGGCTGAGGCGCTAAGCACCTGACGGCTGGTGATAAAACCGTAAGCTACGGCAACTAGTCCTAAGACCATCGCGATCGCGACAATATTCACGGAAGCATCCCCCTATTGAGTTTTCCATAACAGTAACCCCGCGAAAGCGGGGCAGTCCCGCGCGGCTATAAGCAGGAATCTGCCTAATGCAACGCTTTACCACCGGTTCCCTAGCGGCTTTTCCCCGGCAAGCAGGACTAACGATGTTCGTAGCCCAGCGCGCCGCTTGGAGGTGCGCCGTCCAGCAGCACCGCTGCCTGACCTGCTGTGAGGACGGTTCCGATCAGCGAAGCGGGCACCGGCAGAACGCTGCCGGGAGGGACCGTAAACAGCAGCTGGTAGTCATCACCCCAGCGCAAAGCCTCGTCGCGGCGCGCCTCGGGGGTTGCGATTGGCACAGCGGCCCGGTCGATCGCCAGTGTCACGCCCGAAGCACGGGCCAGCCGCGTGGCATCGAGCAGCAGCCCATCGGAGACATCCATCATCGCGCTGACCAGCGGGGCGAGCGCCTGCCCCTCAGCCAGCAACGCGCGCGGGCGGCGATAGGCGAGGCTGTCTCCAGATCCGGCGCGTATGGCCTCCAGCCCCAGCATCGCCGCGCCTACCGTCCCGGTCAGATACAGGAGCTCGCCAACCCGTGCGCCCGATCGCGATGGCACCGGGCGATGGGTGGCCCGGCCAAATGCTGTCAGCCCTAGCACTTGCGGGCCAGTGCCTGAAACGGTGTCGCCGCCCAGCAGAGGCGCGCCATAATGCTCCAGCGCCTGGCCAAGCCCGGTCAGGAACCGGGCGTCATCGCGACCCATCATATAGCCCAGCAGCACGCCGACCGGCTCGGCGCCTTTGGCGGCAAGATCGGACATGTTGGTGGCGACCAGCTTCCAGGCGACATCCGCCGGGTCTTGCCCGGGCAGTACATGCACCCCCTCAACCAGAGTATCATGAGTGAGGACCAGTGCCTCGCCGCCAAATTCGATCACCGCAGCATCATCATCCAGATTGCGTGCGCCGGGATGGGTGGCGATCTGGCGCAGGGCTTCGATCAGGGCGAGTTCGCCGCTCAGCGCGCGGGCCTATCGCACTGCCTTCGCCACGGCATCAAGCACACCGTTGGCGAATTTCGCTTCGCGCGGCGCGAAGAAGGCGTGGGCGACGTCAAGGTATTCGCTGATCGCGCTGCCGGTCGGCACATCGGGACGGGCCAGCAGTTCATAGGCACCGGCGCGCAGGATCTGGAGCATGGTCTTGTCGAGCCGGGCCAGCGTCCACCCATCGGCCAGCCGATCGGCCAGCAGCGTATCGATTTCATCGCGGCGGGCGGTGACGCCTTTTACTACATCGTCGAAAAAACTGACTTCGGCGGTGGCGTATTGATCGTCGTCGATTTCGGCGCCGAGACGGTGCTGATGGAATTCGTCGAGCAGCAACACCAGCGGCGTCTGCTCCATCTCATGCTGATAGAGCGCCTGTACCGCAGCAAGCCGGGCGGCGGCCCGGGCCTGAACCTTACTCATATGCCAAGCCTAACTTCGATCGAGCGCGCATGCGCGGGAAGGCCCTCGGCTTCGGCCAGCGCAATGGCGGCAGGACCGATGGCTTGCAGGGCGGCCTCATCCAGCTGGATGTAGCTGGTCCGCTTCATGAAATCGAGCACCGAGAGCCCCGAGGAGAACCGCGCGCGGCGCCCGGTGGGAAGGACATGGTTGGGCCCGGCGACATAGTCGCCCACCGCTTCGGGGGTCATCCGGCCCAGGAATACAGACCCGGCATGGCGGATCGAATGGAGCAGCGGCTCGGGGTTTTCGACCGCAAGCTGGACGTGTTCAGCCGCCAGCGCATTGGCGAGCGCCGGTGCCTCATCCAGATGCGCCACCTCGATGATCACGCCGTGGGTATTCCAGCTTTCGCTCGCCACCCGGGCACTGGGGAGCATCGCGAGTTCAACCCCGATCCGGTCAGCCACTGTATCGGCGAACAGCGCGTCGTCGGTAATCAGGATCGATTGCGCGGCGGGATCATGCTCGGCCTGGCTGAGCAGGTCGGCGGCGGTCCAGTCAGGATCGTTCTGGCCATCGGCGATCACCAGGATTTCGCTTGGGCCCGCGACCATATCGATGCCCACGACCCCAAACAGCTGGCGCTTGGCTTCGGCGACCCAGGCGTTGCCGGGGCCGGTGATGACATCGACCGGCTTGATCCGCGCCGTCCCATAGGCCAGCGCCGCGACCGCTTGTGCCCCGCCGATCCGCCACAGCTCGTCCACGCCGGCCAGATGGGCGGCGGCCAGCACCAGCGGATTGACCTGACCCTTGGGGCAGGGGGTGACCACCACCAGCCGCTCAACGCCTGCCACCTTGGCGGGGATCGCGTTCATCAGGAGCGACGAGGGATAGGCCGCGCGGCCACCGGGGACATAAAGCCCGGCGGCATCAACCGCCCGCCAGATCGCGCCCATCCGCACCCCAGCTTCATCGGTTTCGTCGCGGTTCGCGGGGCGCTGAGCCTCGTGAAAAGCGCGAATGCGCGTGGCGGCGAGTTCAAGGGCAGCGCGCAGATCGGGCTGCAGGTCATCGAAGGCCTCGCGGCAAGTTTCCGCCGAAATCCGCCAGTCGGCGTCAGCAGAAAGCACATGCCCATCAAATTTTGTAGTGAGTTCAACCAGAGCTTCGTCACCGCGGCGGCGCACGTCTTCGAGTATGATTTTTACATCGCGCGCGACATCGCCATTGCTCTCACGCCGATCACGGACCAGGCGGCCGAAGGCTTTCTCGAACCCGGCGTCGCTGGAATTGAGCCGCAGCATCAGGCCGCCTTCAGTTCGGCGACCAGCGCCCGGAACGCTTCGACCAGTCTGCCAACCCGCTCATCAGTCTTGAGCGCAGCGCGGTTGACGATCAGCCGCGCCGAAACCGGCAGGATTACGCTGGTTTCAACCAGGCCATTGTCCTTGAGCGTACGGCCGGTCGAAACCAGATCGACGATCCGGCTGGCAAGGCCAAGTCCGGGAGCAAGCTCCATCGCGCCATTGAGCTTCACCACTTCGGCCTGAATTCCCATGCCTTCAAAGTGGCGGCGGGTGAGGTTCGGGTATTTGCTCGCGACCCTCAGATGGCTGGCGCTGGTGGCGTTATCCTGCCCGACTGGCTCGGCCACCGACAGGCGGCAATGGCCGATATCGAGATCGACCGGCGCATAAAGGTCTGAATAGTCGAATTCTTCAACTACATCGGAGCCGACGATCCCGACCTGCGCCGCGCCGTGAGCCACGAATGTCGCCACATCGAAGGCGCGGACGCGGATCAGTCGCATTTCGGGGTCTTCACAGGCAAATGACAGTGCGCGGTTGCCCTTGTCGTGGAACGAAGCTTCGGGCACCACCCCGGCACGCGCCATCAATGGCAGCGCCTCTTCGAGGATGCGGCCTTTGGGGACGGCGAATATAAGTGCAGTTGCCATAGCGCCGCGCGTTTAGGCGGCATGGCGGCAAAGGGCAAGGTTGGCAGATGAGCGACAAGTATCAATACATCGACATCGACGCGAGCGGCGGGGACGCGGTCCTGACCGCCTTTGCCAACCAGATCGCCTATTGCCGCGCCGCCGATGCGCCTATCACCGCGCGGATTTGCGGTGGCCTGCTCGAGCTGCTGCGCCGGGGAACACGCGGGGCGGTGCTCGATGCGGTGCGGTGCTGGCCGGGCGCGCCGCTGGCCGATGCGCTGCCGCTGCGGGTCGCAGGCGGGCTTCATGCGCTGCATCTGGGCGGGATCGAACCGGCGCTGGCGGCGATCTATGATGGAGCGGCGGAGGTGGACGATGCCGCAATCATCGGCGCGGCGCTCGAAGCCCATGAGGCGGCGCTGCTGCCGTGGCTGGATGGTCCGCCGCAAACCAACGAGGCGGGGCGCTCGGCCAATTTCATCGCGGCGATGCTGTGGCTGGCAGAGCAAGGCTTGCCGCTTCGGTTCGAGTGCCTCGAAATCGGCTCCAGCGCCGGGATCAATCTGATGTGCGCGCGTTATCACTATGATCTGGCCGGGGTGAAAGTCGGGCCTCAGCCCGGCGCGATAATGTTTGCGCCCGAATGGTCCGGCAATCCGCCGCCCGATCACGCCATCGAGATCGTCTCGACCAAGGGCTGCGATGTCGCCCCGGTTGACCTGGCCGATCCGGCCCAGGCGCTGCGGCTCAAGGCTTATATCTGGCCCGAACATTCTGTGCGGTTTGAACGGATGGCGGCGGCGATTGCCGAGGCGGGCAAGTCTCCGCCCGATCTGGTGCAAATGGATGCTGCCAGCTTCGTCGAGGCGGAACTGGCCAAGCCGCAGGCACCTGGCACCACGCGGGTGCTGATGCACTCAATCGTCTGGCAATATGTCCCCAAGGATCAACAGGCGCGGGTTATTGCCGCGATGGAAGCTGCTGGCGCTTTGGCAACGCCTGAACGGCCATTGGCGTGGATCGCGCTGGAAGCCAACCGGACAGTCCATCTGCACGAGCTGGTGGTGCGCTATTGGCCGGGCGGGGCCGAGCCAGTCATGCTCGCCCGCGCCCATCCGCACGGCGCTGCTATTGACTGGCGGGTGTAACGCCGTTCCTCACAGCGCGGGCGGCGTTGCGCGCATCGGTCCGGCGGCGCAGGCGCGCGGCGAGCGGCCAGCCACGCGCTTCCATCCGCTCAATCCAGCCGCCGTGGTAGGACACCCATTCCCACACCGCAATCAGCAGGAAGATCACCAAACCAAGGCTTGCAAAGCCAAGCACTTGAGGGCCGCTGAACCAGCCCCATAGGCCCAGCAGGACAAACAATATCTGTCCGACGCCGTGGGACAGTGGAAAATTAATATGCCGGCTGCCGACCCGTTTGAAAAAGCCCAGCCCGGTCAGATAGAGGATAGCGCCGCCAGTCTGCGCCAGAATGAAAATAAGCCCTGCGGGTTCAGACCAGTGTTCCAGCAACAGCGCATCGGCCACCGCATAAATCACGATCCCGGCCACAATCGGCATGTGCAGATAAGTAAAGGCGTTGCGCGCGACGAGCCCCGGCTCGCTGTGGTCCTGAATATAACGGGCGCCGCGCACCGCGCCGACGTCGAAATAGAGCCACCACATCAGGGCCGAGCTGGCAAAGGCAACCGCGAATGCCCAGCCCGTGCCGCTGGTCATTTCCAGCCCAAGGAAGGTTGATCCGATCACGACGATGCCTTCACCCAATGCGATGATGATAAACAGGGCGCAGCGTTCAGCCATATGGGAGCCAGAAATGTCCCAGTTAGCTGCGGTGGAGCGGCCCAGCCCGGGGACGGCGAACATTGCCATCGGCCCCAGATACTCGATCCCCAGCGCGAGCAGCCACCACGCCAGCCGCTCGTCATCGCCGCGCAGTACACCGGTCGCCCAGAACACAGCGGAAACCGCAAACCATATCGAGATCCGCAGCATGTTGCGGGCATTTGCCGGGTTTTCGCCAGAGAACATGGCCGCCATACACAGGGTGCGACCAAGCTGGAGCGTGACATAGCTTGCCGCAAACAACGCCGCGCTTTCGGTAAAGGCCTGTGGCACCGCGACGGCCATCAACAGGCTCAGCATCATCAGGGCCAGCATCACCAGCCGCACCGGCATCCGATCCGGGTTGGCCCAGTTGGACGCCCAGGTGGTGAACATCCAGGCCCACCACAGCGCCAGGAACAGCACCATTCCCTGAATGAATCCCAGTGGATCAAGGTGGTAGTGCAAAAAATGCGAAAGCTGGGTTATCGCAAAAACATAGACCAGATCGAAGAACAGCTCGAGATAGCTGACCGGCGCATGTCCGCCGCCATGGTTGCGCAGCAGCGATTTGCGCGCGCGCTGGTTAGCGGCGGCGACCGCTGCGCCGAAGCCTCCGGGGCGGGCGGTTGGCACTGGTTCAGGCGGCATCGGCAGTGCGCGCAAGAAAGGCATCGAGCGCGGCGTTGAAAACTTGCGGAGCCTCCCAGGTGACGAAATGGCCGCATTCGGCAACCTGCACCACGGTCAGATCGGGAATGATCGCCTCCAGCCCGTCCAGATTGGACGCGGGCAGGGCGAGGTCATCCATCGCCCAGATCACCAGCGTCGGGATTTTGAGGTCGGGCAGCGGCGGCGGCGTATAGCTGGCCGGAACCTCGAACGGGGCGTCCATCGGCGGTACGTCGAGCGGGCTTGCGCGATACCAATTGAGCATCCCGAAACAGGCGTCGCGGTCTTGCCAGTCGGCCAGCAGTGCATCGCGTTCTTCGGGTTCCATCACCGAGGGGCGATCCCACTTGACCACCTTCATCAACAGCCCGGTCAAACCGTGTTCGCGCACCAGCGGATCATAGGCGGGATCGCGGAAGGCGCGCATATACTGGCTGGAGGCGCGCTGCTGAAGATCGGTATAGAGTAACTTCTGGAAAATCAGCGGATGCGGCGCATTGACGATTACTGCGCGGGTAACCCGGCCGTTTGCCTGCCCCAGCAGCGCCACGCCCCAGGCCAGCGCACCGCCCCAATCGTGGCCGATGATGGTGAAATGATCGACCCCAAGGGCATCGGCCAATTGAAACACATCGCCGATCAGCTTGTCCGGGGTGTAGCTCGCCACATCCTGCGGCCTGGACGATCCACGATAACCGCGCTGGTCGGGCGCGATGCAGCGGAACTGCCCGGAAAGATGTGCGATCTGGTGCCGCCAGGTGCGGTGCGATTCGGGGAAGCCATGGAGAAAGATCAGCACCGGTGCGTCGCGCGGTCCCTGATCCACCACGTCCAGCTCGATCCCGTTCGCCAATCTGACGCGGTGCTGTTCCATGTTCAATTTCCTTCGGCCTTCATCTTTTCGGCATAGCCTGCAGCCATTAATCCGGCGATTTGATCAAACAGCGCCTCGGGCGTGCGGCGCAATTCGCCCATCGCCTTTTCGACACCGGTGGCGATGATGATTTCGCGCTCGTCATTGGCGATGGCCGCAAGCATTTCCGCAGCCGCAATATCCGGCGCAATACCATTGTCGATGGCTGAGTCGCTGACCTCGCGGCGGCTGCCGTCGGCAGTCAGAGCGTTTCGGGAGACATCGGTGCGGATGGAGCCGGGGGCGATCACATGGACCTTAATCCCCAGGTGGGCCGTCTCCGCCCGCAAGGCATCGGCATAACCGATCAGCCCGAACTTGGCCGCGCTATAGGCGGTGCGCAGCGGCACACCGACCTTGCCGGCGACACTTGAAATCATCACCAACCGCCCGCTCCCGCGCTTGGCCA
>JANLQQ010000160.1:0-7248 GCA_031367905.1 Novosphingobium sp. | reverse complement strand
CACCGCACCAATGAGTTCGGCCTGGCCGCGCATTGGGCCTACAAACAAGGCGGGGTCCAGCCCGATGGCCAGGTCGGCTGGCTGCGCGATCTGATCGAGATTGTCGATGCCAGCCACGATGCCGAGGAGCTGCTCGAGCATACCAAGCTGGCGATCTATCAGGACCGGATTTTCGCCTTCACCCCCAAGGGCGCGCTGCACCAGCTGCCCAAGGGCGCAACCGCGATCGATTTGGCCTATGATGTCCACACCGATCTTGGCGATCTGACGGTCGGTGCCAAGATCAACGGGCGGCACATGCCGCTGCGTACGCAGCTGGGCAACGGCGATGTGGTGGAAATCATCAAGAGCCGCACCGCCTCGCCCCAATTGTCGTGGCTTGGCTTTGTCGTCACCGGCAAGGCGCGGGCCGCGATCCGCCGCGCGGTGCGCCAGAAAGAGCGTCAGGAAGTCGCCGCGATCGGGCGCAAGCTGTTTGATGAGATTGCCGAGCGCCTGCCTGCCAAAATCGGCAAGAAGGCGATCAAGGATGCAGTCAAACGGCTGGGCTTCACGCGCGAGGACGAGCTGATGGGCGCAATCGGTGCGGCCAAGCTGGATGACCGCGCGGTGATGGAAGCGCTGGTCCCGGGCAGCGCCGCGGGATTGGCCGAGCCCGATGTCTGGCCCAAGCAGGAACGCGCGATCTCGATCCGCGGCCTCACTTCGGGGAAGGCCTATCAGCTTGCCGAATGCTGCCACCCCGTGCCGGGTGACCGGATCGTCGGCCTGCGCCATCCTGGCAAGGGCGTGGAGGTTCATTCGATTGACTGCCTGACCCTGGCCGACGGGGTCGATGCCGATTGGCTTGATCTAAGCTGGGGAGATCGCTCGACCGGCGCTATCGGGCGGCTGCGCGCGGTGCTTTACAATCGCCCCGGCACGCTGGCCGAGCTGACCGGGATTTTTGCCGGCAACCGGGCGAACATCGTCCATTTGGAGATGGTCCAGCGCGACGAAATGTTCGGGACTTACGAGGTCGATCTGGAAGTTTCAGACCTCGCCCATCTAACCCGGATCGTCAGCGCGATGCGGGCCAGCGATGCGGTGGCGCAGGCGGAGCGGATTTAGGCTTCGAGAATTACCGTCACGCTGTCGCCCTCGGTCAGCCCCTCAGCCTTGCGGACGGCGATCTTGATCGGCAACATCCAGCCAGTGCTTCTAGAGGGGAAAACCGAGGTGGCAAAACTGCTCTCGCCGATTTGCGCGGTGACCTTGAGCGAGCCGAATCCCGCGCGGCGGCCCGTTTCCAGCCGCTTCATCAAAGCGGTGGCCGATAGCGCCTCACCCGCCGTGTCGTCGATGGTCAGGAAGTGCCAGGTGCCATTGGTCGCCCCGGTCCAGCGCCACAGCGCGCCAGTGTGGGTGATGCGCTCGGTCAAGGTTTGGCGCGGCGCACCGGCACCGGGATATTGCAGATGTCCGCGCCGCCAGCGGGCCGAATGAAGAATGCATCGCGGCGGTTGGCGCGGGCCTCAGCATAGGCGGCAAAGCTTTTGCTTGTCGTTGAGAGATATTCGTAGCGCGGCACTGGATCGACTTCCATTTCGCTCAGCAACCGAACCGACTTGATCGGCACCCGTTCCTCTGCCGTCTCATAAAACCCCAGCGCCCCGGTCCCGCGTGGCAGACTGGAGAGGTGCTCGATCCCCTCGATCACCCGGCCGACCAGCGCGATGTTGCGATCAAGATGGCGCGGGGCATGGCCGATCACGGTGTAAAGCTCGGCCCCGGTTCCGGTGTTGGGCGGCAAATCACGTCCGACGCCGACCATGCCGTAGCAATGGACGGGCCAGACCATCCCAAAGGTGTCGCCCGCAATCGGAAATCCAATTTCAAACCAGTTGTTCTTGGCATAGGCATCCGACCCCAATGCAACCTGATTGGGAGGCGCCATACGGTACCGAATTGCATGGCTAAGGTAGTCTTTCTCCGCAATCGTCGCCATTCCCGCTGGCAGCGGCTTCGCCTTCGCCTCGTCATCCCCATTCGCATCGCCCCACTGCACGACGTAATTATCCTGCACCCGGTTCACACTCGTCCCATCCCACCAATGCGCCGCCGCCAGCTTGCGGATGTTGCCGATCCACCCTTCCGGAAACGGCAGCGGCATCAGCTGGATCACCACGCGGCGCGGTTTGCCTTTCGCGTCAGGGGCGAGGTCCATGATCAGCAGATCGGACGGTGGGATCGTTACCCAATCTGCGGCAGGAGCAGCGGTGACGATTTCACCGGGTGCAGGGGCAGCCGGTTTGTCTTCCGCACCCAGTGGTGCTGCAAGCAGGGCGAGGGCGGCAAATGCGTGGGCTTGTTTCATGCTGCGCTTGTGCCAGCCCTTCGCAGCTTGCGAAACCCCCCATCCACCGCTAGGGCGCGCACTTCCAGAGCAATGCGGAGCGGTGGCCGAGTGGTCGAAGGCGCTCGCCTGGAAAGTGAGTATACGCCAAAAGCGTATCGTGGGTTCGAATCCCACCCGCTCCGCCACCGCTAAATATTTGGATTTGCACAATTTTAAGGCATAAAATGGGTAACTTGGAACTGCGCTATTGTCGCGGGTCATCGGGACAGGGGAGCACCTAAGTATGGCCGTCACTTTGCCCGAATGGTGCGGGATTCTCCCGGGACGACTTTGACAGTGCCACTTTCCGTAGTTTACCGCACCGCTACATCCGGTTCCTCTTATGGTATCGCGCCAGAACACTTCATTCTTCGATGACAGCGTTCCCAAGTCATTTCGCGAAATACTGGACCGGATCAACAACCCCGAAGGAGCGACCATCTACGGGGCGGTTCTGGAGTGTCTGTTCGCCCTCGGTTGCCTGATCGATCCCGGCAATGAACGGCTGCTGCGCCTGTTCTGGGCAGCAGCCAATCTGGGGCTGACGGCCTTACCGCCGCTGCATATCGTGTTCGGTGCGGTGCTGCTGGTCGCGCCAGTGGTCAACCCGTGGTATCTGCTGTGGGGCCTTCCCGCTGCCGTCACTTCCCGCGCAGCATGGCCGTGGACTGCTTCCTTCGCCCTGCTGTTCAGCTATGTAACGGGTGACAATCTCGGGTTCCCATCACTGGACCCATTTGCCGTCCATCCGCTGTCCTATTGGCTGCAATGGAGCCTGACCCTTGGGGCGATAGGCTTCGCCATCCGGCACTACCGCCCTACCGCCTGAGCAGGCGTGGTCCGAACAGCCTCTCTGCCAGATCCATCATGGCACGGGTCGGTGGTCCCAAATCAAATGTACCGATGGGCGCTCAGGGATCGACCGGAGCCCGCGTCGGGACCATTGGTTTGTGCGTTTGGTTTGTGCATTTCGGTCCGGATCCTAGCTTGGGCTTTGCCCTACTGCGAAATCAGCTAGTGGCCGGACGATCGCAGATAAAGCTCATCTTGTTACCGTCGGGATCGCGGACATAGGCCCCATAGAATTCGGGGCCATACAGCGGGCGCGGGCCGGGATCGCCTTCGTTGGTCCCGCCGCTGGCCAGCGCAGCCGCGTGGGCGGCAATAACCTCTCCCACACAAACACCCCGAAACTCGGGCATACTGCCATTACCGGGCGCGGCGGCCTGCTGATCATTCGGCGGCGCGACCCAGGCCCGCTTCCCGTTGCGGAACCGATAGCAGAATGTAAATCCGGGATAGTCCGCGTCAATAACCCCCGCCGATCGCCGGGAACACCGCATCGAAAAAGACCCGCGCCCGGGCGAGGTCGTTCGTTCCAATCATGATGTAATCGTCAGACATAGCCAGCTCCCGCTGCTAGTGACGTTAAAGCAGTATTACGCTATGCCAGCCTGTCAATTGCGGTTTGCGCTGGTCCACCCGGGAAGAATCCAACCGCGACGTTGACAAGCCCCCTAACCGGCGGCTATCGGCCCGTTCCTACCCCGCATCATGCATACCGGCATGATGCACCGTGCCCAGATGGCGGAATTGGTAGACGCACCAGCTTCAGGTGCTGGCGCTCGCAAGGGCGTGGAGGTTCGAGTCCTCTTCTGGGCACCAGGCACCCACGGGCGCCAGCCAAAAATACATTGCAAAAATGGCAGAAATGTGCCAAAAAGCGGGCTACGGCTGCCGCCGTGGTTCGCTGTTGTTCGCCTTCAGTCGCGACACATCGGGGGCTATGCTGGGGGCCAGCCAAGATCCACCAGAAGAATGGCCCCCAGAATATACCGCTAACAGACATTTCGATTCGTGCGCTAGTTCACGGCGACAAGCCGATCAAGAAAGCTGACGAGAAGGGCATGTTCCTCCTGCTGCAGCCATCAAGTGGAAAACTTTGGCGCTTCAAGTACCGCTTCAACGGCAAAGAGAAGAAGCTTGGTCTGGGTCGTTACCCCGACGTTTCGTTGAAGGAAGCCCGCCGGCGGCGAGACCAGGCACGTCAGACTCTGGCGATGGGTCTGGACCCGGGCGAGGAGAAAAAGCAGCAAGCGCTGGCTGCTGCGCTGAATGCGGCAAACTCTTTCCAAGCGGTTGGGAACGAGTATCTCGAAAAAATGGGGCGTGATGGACGTGAGGCTGTTACGATCAACAAGTCACGCTGGCTTTTGGCGCTGTTTGCCTCTGTTGCAAATCGACCTATTGCCGACCTCACGCCTGCTGATCTGCTCAAAGCGCTTCAGGTAATCGAGGCCAAGGGTCATCACGAAACGGCGCGAAGGATGCGCTCATTGGCGAGCAGAATTTTTCGCTACGCAGTCGCCACTTCACGGGCGACTTCTGATCCGACTGCATTGTTGCGAGGTGCGCTGGTCGCGCCGAAGGTAAAGCATCACAGCGCAATCGTTGACCCTAAGACAGTTGGAAAACTGCTCAACACAATGGATGAGTTCGACGGTTATCCGCTAACTAAGCTGGCGCTTCAGCTGACACTGCTCGTATTCGTAAGGCCGGGTGAACTGCGACAGGCTGAATGGACCGAATTCGATCTAGACGCTGCGGTTTGGACCATTCCCGCAGAGAAGATGAAAATGCGCCAGCCCCATTCGGTTCCACTTTCTCGCCAAGCCGTGGAGATACTGCGCCGAGCCTACGTACTTGGCTCTCATCAAAAATACGTCTTCTCCTCCTTGCATACCGGTACACGCCCCATGTCGGAGAACACAATCAATGCAGCGTTGCGGCGATTGGGCTATTCAGGCAGCGAAATGACGGCACACGGATTCCGCGCGATAGCCAGCACACTGCTCAACGAGTCTGGACAATGGAGTCCCGACGCCATTGAAAAGGCCTTAGCGCATGACAATAGCGGGTCTGTCCGTGGAACTTATCATCGAGGCCAGCACTGGGATGAACGGGTGAAGATGGCGCAATGGTGGTCGGACAATCTCGATGAACTTAAGTGCATCTGTCACCGATAAAGATGCATATCCGCCTTGGCGGGATTGTGGCCGGTCGAGGACTGACGGGTTTTGGGCGACGAGCGCGAGCCAATTGGCCATCGTACATTTTCCTTCGCAGTGGCCACTACCGCGAACAAAGAGGACGTTCACCGAGGGTTTTTGGCTTGTCGAAAGGAGCCTTTCGTTCAGCTTGAGCGGATGAAACGCAGCTTCGTCATTCTAGAATCGACCCGCTCAGGCCTTAAGCCCTGCACCTGATTGGAACATCTGGGCCCGAACTGAGTTAGAGTGTCTGACAGATGAAGATAGCTTCCCGCCAGATCATTCTCGTGGCGCTGGCCGCAGCTGCCTTGGCAATCGCCGGGTACTGGTTTTTCGCGCCCCGCGACCAGGCGGTGGCCACGTTAATCGTTAAAAGAGCGCTGGCAGATCGAATCCTTGCGGTAAACGGGAGGGTCAGACCGCGGTTCCAGGTTGATATTCGTCCCTCGCTTGGCGGGCAGTTGGTTGCTTTGCCATTCGATGTCGGAGACCGGGTTGAAGCGGGACAAATCCTTGCCAGGATTGACGATGCGCCCGAACAGGCTGCTATTGCAGAAGCTCAAGCGTCGGTGGAGACACAGCAGGCAACGCTTGCGCAGGCCCGGCGGGAATTGGCGCGGTTTGTGGCGCTGGGGCAATTCGCAACCAGGCGAGAGGTAGAACAACGGCGCCTGGCAGTGCTCGAAGACGAACGCGAGCTCAAGCGCCGCAATGCTGCTGTCGTGCAAGCAAGCGAGCTACGTGACCGCCGCGTGCTGCGCGCACCCTTTTCCGGGGCTATTCTAGAGCGGCCTGTCGACCCCGGCCAGGTGGTCGGGCTTGAAAGCGTGATTTACCGTCTGGCCGATCTCTCCAGCCCGGAAGTTAGCATCGAGGTGGACGAGGTCTATGCTGCGGAAATCCGGCCGGGAATGGAAGCAATGATCTCCATGCCGGGGCAGGCGCGCCAGCTTCAGGCCCGGGTGCTGCACGTCGAACCCCGCGTTGATCCGGCAACCGGTGCGCGCGCGGTGCGACTGGGCCTGATCGGCGCAGCAATCGATGCGCCCTCCGGGCTGACCGTAACCGTCAATCTGCTGATCGAACGACGTGAAGGCGCCATCAGCGTGCCAAGAAGTGCCGTAATATCATCGGGCAGTTCGGCCAAAGTGCGCGTTGTCGGAAAGGACAATGTCGTGATTGAACGAGCGGTTACCTTCATCGATTGGCCGGCCGAAACGGTGATTGTCACCAGCGGCCTCCAGCCCGGTGAGCGCATTCTGGTAGAGCCCGACGCGGCGAAGCAGGGCGAAAAGGTCCGGGTCACCGGGTAGAATGAATCCTTATGCCGTGAAACTAGCCATGCGGCACCTGCTGTCCCACCCGGGGCAAACCGCGCTGCTGATGGCCGGGGTGGCGCTTGGCGTCAGTGTATTCATCTTCATGAGCGCCCTGATCGGCGGGCTTGCGACATTACTGACCATGCGCACCGTTGGCAGCATTCCGCACATAGTGCTGGAAATGCCTGATCGCGATCCGGCGACCCTGTCTATCAATCCGGGTGCGCAAGTGGTGCTTCAGAAGGACCTGAGCCGGCGCGACCAGATCACGATTTGGCAGCCAATGATCCCGATCATCGAAAAGACTTCTGGTGTCATCGCCGTATCGCCGCAAATCAGGGGTTCTGCCTTTGTCGAGCGGGGGCAGGCCGTGTCGCCCGTCGGGGTAATCGGCTCGATGCCGGGTAAATTGTCGGACATCGCCAATATCGACGCGGCGATTGTCGATGGTTCGAGCAGTCTGCCCGCGGACGGCATCCTGATCGGCAGCGTCCTGGCGCGT
>JANLQQ010000153.1:0-30902 GCA_031367905.1 Novosphingobium sp. | reverse complement strand
GGGTCAGCTTACTTCCAATTCAACCTTTCGTCCCGAGCTAAGTCCATCTACTTCGCTCGGGACGAACGGAATAGCATGGATCAACCTTATATCATCATGCTCTAGCCAGTTCATCCGCGTTAGTAATCTTTGCTGACGCGGATATTGGCGCTTTCGCGGCCGATCGTCGATACGCTGGCGAGGAGCGAGAGCCAGCTGGTGACGCGAAACTCGATTTGCGTTGCGCTATAGCCGCGACCATCCGAGATTATCTCGGCATAGACCCGGCGGCCCAGATATTTGCCCGCCGCGATCCCCGTGCCGCGCCCGATGGCGGCGTCTGCACCAACAATCCTGAGCCGGTCCAGCCCGATCGCCGCACGCAGCTTGTTGATCGGATCAAGCCCGCCGCCGGTGCGCAGCGCATTCAATGCCGCGCCCAGCTGAACCGCTTCTCCGGCAGAAATCTTGGCGATCGAAGTGCCGAACAGCAACCGGGCGAGCAGTTCCTCTTCCGGCAAGGCGGGAACCGAGGAAAAGCGAATTTCGGGCCGCAGCGAGGTGCCGGTGACACTCACCCGCGCGGTCAGGCCGGTGACCTCTGCTTCGGCAGCAATATCAAGCCGGGGATCGGGCGGACTGTCCCCATCAAAGCGGATTCGCCCGCGGGTCATTTCAAAGCGCTTACCCGCAAACTCATAACCGCCGCGGACCAGCCCGGCCTCGCCAAACACCGCTGGTTGGGCAGTGGTGCCGCGCAAGCGGATATTCGCGCCCCATTCACTATCCAGCCCCAACCCGCGCACCGCGATCCGATCGGCTCCGGTGGCATCAATCAGGAAGCGCCACGGCACCGCTGCCTGGCGCGGCGGGGCAATATCAGCCGCCAGATTGATCTCGCGCGTACGGATTGCTGGCAACGCCGCTACTGCAGAAGCACGGCCCAGCTGCCACCGGGCACTATCAATTATCAACCGTCCGGCTATCGTCCCGCCCACTCCATCAGACATGATCCGCATTGGCCCAGTAACCGCCGCCGCCATATCGTCGCGGGCAAGAACCTGCGCATTACGAGCTGCGAGCCGCAAATCGATCGAGGGCGCGCGGGTGCCAAGGTTGGTCAGATCAACCTTGCCGCTGCCACCAATTGTCCCGCCATTGGCAACCCGGCCAGAAATGCTGGTGAGATCGAGTCGTGATCCGGCGAACCGGCCGCGCAGCTTGATCCCGACAATGTCACTCCCGATCAAGGCGCTTTGCAGCCGCAGATTGTCGCTGGTCAGCGATCCGCGAATTTGCGGGCTAGCCAGGCTTCCGCCAGCATCGGCTGCCAGGCTGACCGGACCAGTCAAGTCAAACGCCTCCAGCGCCACCAGCCGCCACAGCACATCGGCTGGCCCGGCATAGCGCAGCTGGGCGAACAAGCGTCCCGCGCTGAGCCGCTGAGCCAGCGGGCCACTCGCTGGCAGACTGGTAATCCGCCCCTGCATCCGGCCCCGCGTCTCGCCGCCCTCACGCACCACCGCGCGGGCTTCAAGCGCGGCTGTGCCAAGGTCTGCAACCAGCGCCAGATCGACTGGGCGCGAGGTTAGCACCAGCCCCGACCGGCTCAGTCCTTTGATCTGCAATTGCGCCTTACCTGTCGGCACCCGGCCCGGCGAATAGCGATAATCAACCAGCCCCGAGGCCGAGCCGCCCAGCCCCAGATCGGCGTAGACGATGTCCGCCAGCGACAACGGCATCTCTTGCAAGGCGAGCTGAATGTCGCTGGTCCCGCCGCCAATCAGGCCAGAGGCGATCACCCGCCCGCCGCCAAAATCAACCTGGGTCGGAGCAAGCCGCCAGCTTTTTCCCTGCGCCGTGAGCACTGCGCGCCGCGGCATGGTAATCCGCCGCCCGGCAAAATCGCCATTGCCCAGAAACCTCAATTGGCCTGGCGCAACATCGCCCTGAAGTTGCAGATTAAACCGGCTGCCACGGCGTCCGGCAAGCGAAGCGGTCACGCGCCCGCGTTCGTCTGCCAGACTTGCATTGGCCGCAAACCGCCCGATAAACAGCTTGCCTTGCGCGATCCCCGCGCCAGTGGCGGTGCCGGTAATCGTGCGTTTGCCCCCTATGATCTGACCGCTGGCGTTAATCTGCGCCGCCGCAATGCTCAACGGATTGTCGCCGCCGAAGCGCGCATTTCGGGCGGTAAGGGCAACCTCAAAGCCCTGGCCACCGCCACGCGGGGAAAGCTGAACCGTGCCGTCAATGCCGCCGCCGGTCAGGGCCAGCGTGCCATCCGCCCCACCCTTGGCGAACAGCAGCGAGCCGGTGATCGAGGTTTTCCACACATCGAGGCGCTCTACCGCGATCCGGGTCGGCC
Organism: Novosphingobium sp.; assembly: GCA_031367905.1. Lineage (GTDB taxonomy): Bacteria > Pseudomonadota > Alphaproteobacteria > Sphingomonadales > Sphingomonadaceae > Novosphingobium. The sequence goes on along the minus strand of JANLQQ010000153.1, from coordinate 28,555 downwards.
CGCCCGGCCGCGAGAATAGCCCAAGCGTGCCGCTGAATGGCCCCAGTCCCGAGCCGCCCTGGGTTTCGATCCGGAAGCCTTGCGGGATCGGCGACAGCGCCACCCGCACATCGCTAAGGCTCGCAGCGGGCAGCGGATTGGCGAAAACCAGCACCGCGCGCGGGCCATCTCCTGCAGAATTGGCTGCGGCAAAGCTGGCATCGATCCGGAACGGGCCGTAATCACTATGACGCCCGCTGCCGGCGATGCTGGTCCGCCCATCGGGCAGAAGTCGGCCGTTCAAGGCCAGGCTCAGTTTGCTGGCAGTCAGGTTCCCACGTTCGATCAGCAGCGGCTGACGCTGCCCTACGGTGAGTGTTCCGGCGAACCGCAGATTATTTCCGGCAAGGCTGGTCAGGGTGGCATTGTCGGTCCGCACCAGCCGTCCGGCAAGCTGCGTTTTCAGCAGCCATGGCGAGGCTTTGCCGATCCGGAACACGATCTGGGCAGTGGCATCCGCTACTCCCAGATCGCGCAAGGCAAACCCGCGGATCGCGACCGGCCCGGCCAGCGCATATCCGCCCTCACCCAAATCGCCCTGTAACGCCAGCTTTGCATCAAGGCCAGGCACGGCGAGCTTCAGATCGTCCGCAGTCAGCCGATTGCCCTGCAATATCAAATTGCCGCTACCCCGCAGGCTTACCAGGCGGGGATCGATGCTGGCGTTGCCCGTCACGATCCGGCTGACGCCTAGACCGAGCGGCACAGTCCAGCGCAGTCCATCAAATCGTGCGGTGCCGCGTTGGCTGAGCCCATCGAGGCGCAGCGTGCCCATGCCGAACTGCCGGGCGGTTAGGATATGCTCGATCGAGAGATCACGAAACCCGCCATCCAGCCGCGCGGCCAGAGCAGCCTCTTGCAGCTGCGCACCATCGCCCAGCAGCGCGGGATCTGTAGTTCGCGCGGTCAGGCGGAAATTGTCGAAATCATTGCCCGCCAAATCGACTTTGCCCACGCCGCTGGCGCTAAGCCGCCGTCCGGTAAGGGTGAAGCGGCCATCGATCACGCTGTTGGCTAAAGCGCCATCAGCATCGAGCGAAACGCGTTCACCCAGCGCGCGGGCTGCAAAGCCGGTTAGCAGGCCATCCGGGTTTGCTTGACCAAGAATCCCGTATCGCCCGGCCCGATTGGTCAGCTGGAAGGCGGCGAGCTGTTTGCCGCCCTGTTCGGCGAGTAATGCGCCCTTCCAGTCGCGCCAGCTGCCCACGCCAACGATCCGCGCGCGCAAATCCTGCTTGGCCCCAGCCAATCCGGCCAGAACACCGCCGGCTGGCGCAGCATAATCGAACCGCAGGTCAAATTTGTCCCGGGACGGTGCGGCATCCAGCAACGCGAACAACCGGTCAGTCCCGCCCAGCCTGGCGTCGGCGCGGATCAACGCGCGGCCAGCCCGAATATCGACGCGTGCGATCAGATCGACGCGCCGCACAGTGCCCGCAATCCCCTTGGCAATGGTCAGCCGGTCCAGCTCCAGCCGGTCAATCCTGATATCAAAATTGGGCAGGATCGGAGCGCCTGGGTCACCGGGGTTAAGCTTTGGCCGGCGCAGCAACAGCCCGCGGTGCGCTACCAGCTTGCGCACATCCAGCCCGCTCCGCAGCCAGCTTAGCGGCCGCCAGTCCAGCTCAACTTCGGGCACCCGCAGGAACGGCCCTGAAGGATCGGACAAGGTAACATCATGCAGCACGGCTTCACCAAACAGCGAGCCTTCGATCCGCCCGACGTCCATCCGCAGGCCTGAAACCGGCGCAAAATGGGCAATCCGGTCGGCAATCAGCCGGTGTCCGATCGGACTGGTGAGGACAATCAGACCCAAACCGAATAGGCCGAGCACCAACAGCAGCAGCAAGGTAACTCGCCTTGGCCAACGGCGGCGGACGGGGGAAGGTGCCTGCTCGTCCATCAGAACGCCTGACCAAGCGCGACGTACACACCGATCCGGCTTTCCCCCGGGCGGCGACCCAGCGGCGTGCCGACATCGATCCGGATCGGGCCAAACCCGGTTTGATAGCGCAAGCCAAGCCCCACCCCGAGGCGCAGATCGTTAAGCCGCGGCGTCACGCTTGCATCAACTGCGCCTGCATCGATAAATGGCACCAATGCCAGCGCGCCGCCCAGCAACCCGGTCTGCACCCGCGCTTCAAGGCTGAACTCGCTGAGCGAGCGCCCGCCGCTGGGTTCGCCAAGCACGTCGCGCGGGCCGATCTGCTGATAGCCAAAGCCGCGCACCGATCCGCCGCCGCCGGCATAGAACCGCCGCGACGGAGCGATATTAGCAAGAGACGTGCCCGGGATACTGCCCAGACGCGCCCGCGCCGCGACTACAACAGTGCCGCCAACGGGCAGGTAATAGCTGGCATCGGCCTGAAGGCGGGCATAGGTGGAAGACTTGCTGCCCTGAAATGAAACCTCCGGCGAGATCCGCAGTGCAGCCCGCAACCCCCGTTTGGGATCGAGCAGACTATCGCTACCATCGAATGCCGCGCGCAGTGGCACTGCACCAACCTTGTACGTGCGCCGCACAGTTGGCGCTCCGGCGACGGTAGCCTCACGCTCGTCAGACAGCAGCACCTCGAACCCGGCGCCCCAGGTGAACGGCTTCTGGAAGATCAAGGTGGAGAGTTTTTCAAAACTTGCGCTGAGCGCAATAGTCCGCGCGGCATAGGCATCGCGGTTCACATTACTGGCATAGAGATCAAGCGTCAGCACCTGATCGCGGGCGCGGAAATTATTGCGGCGGAAAGTAACTCCAGCCAGCTGTTCCTTGGTTCCCGCCACAGCCCGAACCCTGAGCATTCCCTCAGGCGGGAAGAAATTGCGATGCTCCCAGCTGGCCTCAAGCCTGAAGCCGTCGCCTGAATCATAACCGGCCGCCCCAGCAATCGTGCGCAAGGGTGCGCGGGCCAATGAAACGTCAAGCGCCACCGTTCCGGGTTCACCCGCCGATGGGGCTACAGTCTCACGCGGTTTGACTGCGGCGCTGGAGACGAGGCCGGTGGCGAGAATGGCCCGGCGCAGATCATCAACCTCGCTGCGTTTGTAGATATCGCCGCGCTCAAACCGCGCGATCGATTCAAGATGTTTGCCCGAAAGGAAGCGAGGATCATCGCTGACCACTTCGCCAATCCGGTATTTGCCCCCCGGGCTCAGCGGCAGAGCGAGATCCCCCGCCTCGGTTTGGTGATCGACCACCAGATCGGGCTCGCCCATCCGGGCAAAAGCAAAGCCGGTTTCGCCCAGCGCTACGTCAAGATCGGCGCGCTCTTGCACGATCACATCGCTGTACAGCGGATCGCCCGGTTTGATCCCGAACGCTTCACGCAAGTACGGATAGTCTGGCCCGGTTGTCGCCAGCTCGCCCAGGGCGATAATCCCAAAGCGAAAGCGCGCACCGGGCTTGATGTCGAAACGAACCGTAACTTCACGCGCCACCGCTTCCCGGCCAGGCTCGATCCCGCCAACGGTCTGCATGACCTGCGCATCGTAATAGCCATAAATCCGCATCAAGCGATCAAGCAGCAGCTTGTCGCTGCGCGCGCGAACCGCAATCTGGGCGATATTGTCGCTCTCGCCGCCTGCCAGCAGCTCGAGTGCGGAAAGTGCCCGGAACCGCGATTCAAGCTCGATCCGCTCGGGGAATGCCGCCACATCGGCTGGGAAAACCAGCGTCAGCCGGGGCGAGAGCTGGGTGACCGCGCCATCGGGCTGCGCTTCTAGCTGCGGCGGTTGCTGCTCCAGCGCCAGACCAACTTCGGGATCGGGCTCCAGCGGTGCGATCTGCGGAACGGCAAAAGTCTCGTCCGGCCAGGGCAGGGAAAAGCCCGGCAATTCTGCCAGCGCGGAGGAAGGATCAAGCTCAGACTCTGTTGCGGGCTGCCCGGCCGGCACCGCGACCCTGGCCCACTCCTCGGGGTTGGCCACAGCGGAATCCGGGATCAGGGCCTGAAGCTCATCGTCAACCGCGCGGCTTTGGGCGAGCGCCGGCTGGGTAGCCGCAAGCAGCGCCATCACCAACGCGGCACCGACTGCGCGTTCAATCCCAACTGGCTGGCTAATCAATGAAGCGGTATTGGTCCTGCATGCCGGGCACGCCATCCTTGGTACTGCCACCAAGCGGCAGGGCATCTTGGCGGCTGGCGGCGGAAGCATTGGCAATGAGGCGGTCCTGTTCACCCTCGTCAAAGCGGCCCCAGCCATCGCGGCCAAGCCGTTCAAGCGGGCGGTAGCGCACCTTGTACTGCATCCGCACCGAGCCTTCGACCCAATAGCCAAGATAGACATAAGGTAATTTCGCTTCGGCACAGCGGCGGATGTGATCAAGGATGATATAATTGCCAAGGCCGGACCGTGTTCCATGATCCGGATCATAAAAGCTGTAAATCAGCGACAGACCATCGCCTTGCCGATCAGTCAGGCAGGCGGCGACCAGGCGGCCCGGAACCCCGTCCAGCCTAGGCTCGCGGTATTCGACGACATAGCTATCGACCGGGGTATGTTCGACCATATCGGCGAAATCGGTCTCGTCCATGGTCGCCATGCCGCCGCCGGGATGCCGGACACCAAGGTAGCTTTGCAGCAATTCGAACTGTTCGCTGGTTGACCAGGGGCGGCACATCGTGGCGACCAGATCGGAATTGCGCTTGAGATTGCGCTTTTGCGTGGTCGACGCGCGAAACTCAGCGGCCACCACCCGCACCGATACGCAAGCATGGCATTCCACGCAGGATGGGCGATAAGCCACCGTCTGGCTACGGCGAAAGCCGATCCGGCCCAGTGCATCGTTCAGCGCATCGGCGTGCGGGCCCTTGAGTTCGGTAAATACCTTACGCTCGCTCCGCCCCGGCAAGTACGGACACGGCGCGGGGCTCGTCACGAAGAACCGGGGAAAGCGAACAGGTGCCGTCACAAGCGGGCAGGATCCTATGGTCATCTTGGCTGCGGATCGCAGTTCAAGCAGCCAGTCTATGCCTCCGCCGGAGCGGCGTTGAAAGTCTTTTAACCACAAAACGGGGTTAACAGAGTGTTATTTTGCACAGTGTTGTCCCGGCAGTCGGATAGCGTCCCTTAACGGTCCAATTCAACCTGACTTACTTGATAACCGTTCTCGCGCAGCGAGGCCACCAGCGCATCGAGCTGGGCCTTGTCACGGGCTTCACATTCGATGTCGGTAATCAAGCCTTTGGCGGGCAAATGCGTAAAAATTCGCTGATGGTAAATCTCGATGATATTAATTTGGTGGGCATCGAATTCGCGCATCACTTTGAACAAGGCACCGGGGCGGTCCTGCAGCGTCAGCCGCAGCCGGGCCAAGCGCCCTGAACGGGCCAGATCGCGCAGCAGCACATTGGCGAGCAGCCTTGTATCGATATTGCCGCCGCACAGGACCACGCCAACCTTGCGGCCCTTGAACATCCCGGGATAGCTCAGCATCGCCGCCAACCCCGCCGCACCTGCACCTTCCACCACGGTCTTTTCGATCTGGAGCAGCAGCGCAACCGCGCTTTCCAGCGCCGCTTCGCTGACCAGCACAATATCATCGAGCAGCCCGGCCAGCACTTTCGAAGTAAACTCGCCTGGCTCCTTCACCGCAATACCCTCGGCCAGCGTATCGCCGCCGCACGGCAGATCGGTGCCCTTGAGCCGGTTGTACATCGAAGGAAACAGCTCTGCCTCCACCCCGATCAGGCCGATGTCGGGATTGATCGCGCGGGCCGCAGTGCCCATCCCCGAAGCGAGGCCGCCGCCGCCGATCGGGATCACCAGCATGTCGATCTCGGGCGCGTCTTCCAGCATTTCCAGCGCAACCGTGCCTTGGCCGGCGGCAACATGGGGATCATCGAACGGGTGGATAAAAGTCAATCCGCGCTCCGCCTCGAGCAAGCGGGCGTAGGCGTAAGCTTCATCGAATGACTCACCAAACAGCACCACTGTTCCGCCGACGCTTTCGGTCTGCATAACCTTAACAGTCGGCGTAGTTTTGGGCATGACAATGGTTACCGGTACGCCCAGCCGGGTGCCGTGATAGCTGAGGCCCTGGGCGTGATTGCCAGCTGACGCTGCGATCACTCCGCGCCGATCCTGGGTAGCACCCTTCAGCAGCAGCGCATTCAGCGCGCCGCGTTCTTTATAGGCAGCGGTGAACTGAAGGTTTTCAAACTTGAGCCAGACCTCGGCCCCGGTCATCGCGCTCAGCGTCTTGCTGTACAGCGTGGGGGTGCGCACGATTGCGCCTTCCAGCCGGGCTGCCGCCGCGCGGATATCGCCGATCGTCAACAATGGATCGGGGCTGGTGGCGAGTTGGTTTGCAGTCTGGGTCATGGCGCCGCGCCGTAACGGAAAGGGCAGCGCCTGTGAACCGGCATTTGCTTTACCGCAAAATCCGTTACAGATCGGAAACATGACCATGGCGAAAAAAGTATCCTACATCGGCCTTGGCGTGATGGGCGGAGCGATGGCCCGGCACATTGCCCAGGCGGGCCATCAGCTGACCATCTTCAACCGCACTCCGGCGCGCGCCGCCAAATGGCAGGAGGCTCATCCCGGCCTTGCCACGCGGGTTGCGAGCAGCCCGGCAGAAGCTGCCGAGGGCGCGGATGTGGTGCTGACCTGCGTTGGCAATGACGATGATCTGGCCGATGTAGTGCTGGGGTCGCTTGGCGTTTTTTCAACACTGAAGAAAGGCGCGGTGTTCATCGATCACACCACGGTTTCGGCGCGGATCGCGCGCCAGATCGCGGTCGAGGCGCGCGACAAGGAAGTGCATTGTGTCGATGCGCCGGTCACCGGCGGACAGGCCGGGGCGGAAAACGGCACGCTGGCGCTGATGTGTGGCGGCCGGCCCGAAGCGATTGAGGCAGCGCGCGGTGTGATGGAAGCCTATTCCAGCCGGATCGTCCATGTTGGCAAAGCTGGCGCCGGGCAGACCACCAAGATGGTCAACCAGATCACTTTTTCCGGGATCATCGCCAGCCTGGCCGAAGCGATGCGCTTTGCTGAGGCCGCGCATCTCGATCTCGACAAGGTTTATCAGGCGATTTCGGGCGGCGCGGCACAAAGCTGGCAGATGGATAACCGCTGGGCGACCATGGCCAAGAACGAGTTCGATTTCGGTTTCGCGGTGGACTGGATGCGCAAAGATCTGGGACTTGCCATGGATGAAGGCCGCTCGCTCGCGGTATCCTTGCCGACCACCGCGCTGATTGATCAGTTTTATGCCGATGTGCAGGCCTTGGGCGGAGGACGCCAGGATACCAGCGCAATCATCCGCCGCCTGCCGAAACGAGGGAATTCTTGATGCGCCGACTATTTTTTACCGCACTGCTGGCATCGGCCAGCATATCAGGAGCCCCGGCGTTGGCCGATACGCTGGTCGATAATGTCGATGGCGTGACGCTGAATGCCAAAGGCGGGATTGAGCATTTCAGCGGACTGCTGATCGGTGATGATGGCCGGATCGAGCAGGTCTATCACCGGGGTGACAAGCGTCCGGCCAAGGTCGATTATCTGATCGATGGTAAAAACCGGGTGCTGATGCCCGGGTTGATCGATGCCCATGCTCATGTGATGAGCATCGGCTTTGCCGCGCTGACGCTGGACTTGTCGGAAACGAAATCGCTGACTGAAGCGCTGGGCAGAATCAAGGCCTATGCCGCAGCCCATCCGGAGCGACCCTGGGTGATCGGGCGCGGCTGGAATCAGGAACTGTGGGGCCTGGGTCGGTTCCCGACTGCCGCAGAACTGGATTCGGCAGTGAGCGATCGCCCGGTCTGGCTGGGCCGGGTTGATGGCCATGCCGGCTGGGCCAACAGCCGCGCACTGGCGCTGGCAGGGGTCACCGCGCAAACCAAGGCCCCGGCTGGCGGACAGATTGAACGGCTGGCTGGGGCAGGCAAAGTACCGGGCAAACCAGCGGGCGTGCTGGTCGATACGGCCACCGCGCTGGTTGATAATGCGGTGCCCCCACCCCGCCCCGATGATCGCGACATGGCGCTACGCAAGGCGCAGGAGCTTTTACTGGCGCGCGGGGTGACAGCGGCGGCCGATATGGGCACTTCGATCGAGGACTGGCAGGCCTATCGCCGGGCCGGGGACACTGGGGCGCTGCGGATCCGGATCATGAGCTATGCGGCCGGGACGGACCAGATGACCCTGATCGGTGGGCCGGGGCCGACCCCGTGGCTGTATGACGACCGGCTGCGGCTGAACGGGGTGAAGCTCTATGCCGATGGCGCGCTGGGATCACGCGGCGCGGCGCTCAAGGCGCCTTATGCAGATAGTCCGAAAAGCATCGGCCTGCGGATTACCGGCGATACCCAGCTCAAGAACTTGATGAGCCGCGCTGCGCTCGATCATTTTCAGGTGGCCGTTCATGCGATCGGCGACGGCGCCAATGCCGCGGTCCTTAATGCGATTGATGAGCTGGCGGTTACTTACACCGGTGATCGGCGCTGGCGGATCGAGCATGCCCAGATCGTCGATCCGCTGGATATTCCCCGGTTCGGCAAGAACGGCGTAATCGCCTCGATGCAGCCAGTCCACCAGACCTCGGACCGGACCATGGCCGAAGCGCGGCTTGGGCCGGGTCGCCTCGCCGGGGCCTATGCGTGGAAATCGATCATGGCGGCTGGCGGAAAGCTAGCCTTCGGTTCCGACGCGCCGGTTGAGCTGTCCGATCCATGGGCCGGAATGGCCGCTGCGACTACTCGGCAGGGCGCCGACGGGCAGCCGTTCGGCGGCTGGCAACCGCAGGAAAAGATCACCCGCGAGGCGGCACTGGCGGCCTATACCTCGGGCGCTGCCTTTGCGGGATTTGCGGAAGGCCGGTTTGGCCGCCTGATCCAGGGCGAGCGCGCCGATTTCGTGCTGGTGGACCGCGATCCGCTGCTGGCCAGCCCGGCCGATTTGCGCGCTACCAAGGTCTTGCAAACCTGGGTCGGCGGGCGGCTGGTGTTTGACGGATCGAAGGACGGTGGCCGCTAAGGCAGCGCCTCGGGCGGGATGGCTTGTGCTTCGCTGGCTGTTTGCGCCGCCTTGGCTTTCGCCTCGCGGCGCTCGCCCAGTCGCATCACGATCAGTGATCCTTCGAACAGGATCAGCATCGGAATCAGCAGCATCAACTGCGAAACCACATCGGGCGGGGTAATGATCGCCGCGATCGCAGTGATCGCCACGATCACATAGCGCCGCGCACCCGATAGCTGCTGGCGACTGACGATCCCGGCGCGGTTGAGCAGCAACAGCAGCACCGGCATCAGGAAACTGATCCCGAAGGCCAGGATGAACTGCATCACCAGCGCCAGGTAATCCCCAGTGCCGGGCAGGGCTTCCAGCTTCAGGCCGCCCTTGTTGCCTTCAAAGCCCAAAAACCAGCGGAACGCGGTGGGCATAACCACATAATAGGCCAGCGCCGCGCCGCTCGTGAACAGCACCGGGGTCGCAATCAGGAAGGGTAGGAACGCTCGCTTTTCCTTGGCATAAAGCCCTGGCGCAATGAACGCCCACAGCTGGTTGGCGATCACCGGAAAGCTGACGAAAAAGGCTGCAAACAACGCCACTTTCAGTTCGACAAAAAAAGCTTCGTAAAGTTTGGTATAAACCAGCTTGCCTTGTCCGGGGGGGAAAGCTGCGGTCAGTGGGCGGACCAGAAAGCCGAAAATGTCGTCGGCGAAATAAAGGCAGACGCAGAACGCCAGCCCCAGCGCCATGATACTGCGCAGCAGCCGGGTCCGCAGCTCGATCAGATGATCGAGCAGCGGAGCCTGGGTTTCATCGATATCGCGCAGATTTAGAGCCATGATCAGAGCGGCAATTGCGGGGTGGGTGACGGTTGTTCCGGTTCAGCAGCAGTGGTGCCCGGATCAGGGCCAACAAGCGCTCCGGCTTCTGCCGATGCAGCAGGGTGCGCCTCAATGATTGCGGCATTCTGCGCGGCCCACTTTTTCTCCAGCTCGTCCATTTCAGCCTCGCGGATCATATTTTCGATCCCCGAACGAAAATGGCCTGAAACCCGGCGAATCTTGCCGATCCACTTGCCCGCTGTCCGCAAGGCCAGCGGCAGATCCTTGGGACCGATGACGACAATCGCCACGATCACGGTCAGGAGCAGTTCGGACGCGCCGATATCAAACATGGCAGTATGGCCTCAGCGGCCGCTTACTGGGGGGGCGTTTTGGTGGTGTCGATCACGGTATCAGTGGCGACCACCGGCGGCTGCGCGGGAATCTGCGCGGGCGGCGGGGTAACCGGGCGTTCGGTGGTTTCCTCGGCGATGCCTTGCTTGAAACTTTTGATGCCTTTGCCGAAATCACCCATCATCTCGGAAATTCGGCCACGGCCAAACAGCACCAGCACTACTAGCGCTAGGATAAGCAGGTGCGGAAGTGACAGACCCATGAGATTACTCCTGAACATGCGCGGGGCGAAGCGGACCAGCCGCCTGCCAAAACCCCTGTTGAATTCCATTTAGGCCATGTTGTCTGGCATTGCGAGTCACACTTGGCAAACCCCTCCCCTGAACAGGAGGGGCTTAAGTAGGTTCATCCTCTGCCTCGGCCGAACCCATATCCATCGCGGCAGCCAGCGCGTCCTCAACCGGATCGAGCAATCCGGCAGCGCGCAGCTCATCAATTCCGGGCAGATCGCGGCGGCTTGCAAGGCCGAAATGGGTCAAAAAATCGGGCGTCGTGACGAAGATCACCGGACGTCCCGGCACCTCGCGCCGCCCGGCAATCCGCACCCAGCCCGCCTCCAACAGCACATCGAGTGTACCCTTGGCGGTCTGGACTCCGCGGATCGCTTCAATCTCGGCGCGGCTGACCGGCTCGTGATAAGCGACGATCGCCAGCACTTCGGTGGCTGCACGCGACAGGCGCCGACTTTCCTCGCGCGTCCGACGCAGCAGATGCGCCAGATCAGGGGCGGTCTGAAAATGCCAGCGCTTGCCGCGCTCGACCAGCTCGATCCCGCGCCCCGCATAATTCTCGGTTAGCGCGGCCAGCGCGGGCTTGACCTCGGCCCCGCCAAGATGCGCGGAAATGGCTTCCGCACTCATCGGCTCCTCCGCCGCGAACAGCGTTGCTTCAACCGCGCGGACCAGCTCATCAGGCCCTCTTCCCAGTACAGAATTGGTCACTTACGCAAACCCCGCAGCATCAGCGGACCGAAGGCCTCGTCCTGCGCCAGTTCCGCCTGGCCCCGCCGGGCCAGCTCAAGCGCCGCGACAAAGCCGGAGGCCAGCGCAGAGCGGCGCAGGCGCGGGTCAGCATCCAGGGGGAGAAACTCCTGCAATTCCATCCACACCAACTTGACGCCCAGCATCGCCGAGAGCCGGGTAAGCGCGCTGTCGAGCGTCATCACCATCCGGTCGCGGACCATGTGGACCACCGGCACCATCCGCGCCTTGACCAGGCCATAAGCCTGCACCAGCGCGAACCAATCGCATTGCCAACGGTTTTTGCGATCGGTCCGCAAGCCTTCGGGCGCACCGCGCGAGAACACATCGCGGCCGAGGCAATCACGCGCCATCAGTCGCGCCGCCGCCTCGCGCATCGCACCCAGCCGCTGGAGCCGCAGTTGCAGCCGCAGCGCCAGCTCTTCAGGGCTTGGGTCTTCCTGCTCTTCGCGCGGGAGCAGCAGCGCTGATTTGAGGTAGGCCAGCCAGGCTGCCATGACGAGGTAGTCCGCCGCCAGTTCCAGTCGCAGCGCCTCGGCCCGTTCGATGTAGCTGAGATATTGATCGACCAGACCAAGGATCGAAATCGTCCGCAGATCAACCTTCTGCCGCCGCGCCAGATCGAGCAGCAGATCGAGCGGGCCTTCCCAGCCATCAAGTTCAAGGTACAGCGCAGCGTCATCGTTTCCCGCAGCGGCGGGGCCTTCCCAGTCGCCGCCGTCCAACGTGAGGTCGTCGGGCAAGATCAGTTCGGTCATGCTTGCGCCAGCGCCAGCAGCGCATCGCGCTTGGCGATCAATGCGGGCCTGTCGCTGACCGGGCGGTGGCTGGTCGTGATGCTCGCCAGCGCGCGATCTAGCCGCAGGCGGGTTCTGGCGGACATGGTGGGCAGCAAATTGCAAATCCCGGCCATATCATCCATCCGCCCCCAGCAGTTGAGCGCAATGTCGCAGCCCGCCGCAACCGCGCGCGCTGCCCGTTCGGGCACGGTGCCGCACAGCGCCTCCATATCAAGATCATCGGTCAGCAGCAGCCCGTCAAAACCGATCTGGCGGCGGATCACTTCCTCAATCACGTAAGGCGAGAACGTGGCGGGATTTTCCGGATCCCAGGCGGTGAACAGCAAATGCCCGGTCATCCCGATCGGCGTGTCGGCGAGGCTGCGAAACGGGGCCAAATCAGCCTCCAGCTCGGCCCGGCTGGCGGTAACCGTGGGCATCGCCTTGTGCGTATCGGTAGTGGTCCGGCCATGGCCCGGCATATGCTTGATCGTGCCGGCAATCCCGGCCCGGGCAAAGCCATCAAGCACTGCGCGGCCCAGCGCAGCCACCCGCATCGGTTCAGACCCAAGGGCCCGGTCACCAATCACATTATTGGCCTCGGCCTGCCGCACATCGAGCAGTGGGGCATGGTCCACGGTAATTCCAACTTCGGCCAGATCATGGCCCAATGCCTCGGCATTGGCGCGGGCCGCTTCGATCGCGCTGGCCGGGGCCAGGTCATAGAGCCGGTCAAACGCTTCACCGCAGGGAAACGCCGCCCATTCCGGCGGCTTCATCCGCGCCACCCGGCCGCCTTCTTGATCGATACTGATCAACAGCTGCTCGTGGCCGTGAATATCCCGCAGGCTGTCAGTCAAAGCCCGCAACTGAGCGCGATTCTCAACGTTGCGGCCGAAGATGATGTAGCCCGCCGGATCAGCATCACGGAAAAAGGCGCGTTCGTCTGCAGTGAGGACGGTTGCGGAAAGGCCAAAGATTGCGGGTGTCATAACAAGAGAAATCGCAGCAATCCGCCTCTTTCGCAAGCATGACCCTGATCGGGAGTGTGGATTGTGGCAAGGCCGCCCCGGTTGCTGGCCAGGACCGGCTGTCGCGGCTTACTTGATCTGGCAGGAAAGCCCGCCAGCCTTAAGCTTGCCGCATAGCGCATTGGCCGCCGCAGCATCGCCGGGTACTGCCTGCAGGCGATAGACCGTGCCGATATCGGCGCTACCCTGCAGCACGCGGTGGCGCACCCCCGATAGCGCGCTGTGCTGCTGGGCGAGCTTGGTCCAGGCGGCTTCGGCCGAAGCATTGGTGGAGAAGGCGCCAATCTGGACGCCAACCCCTGACACTGCAGGGGCAGCGCTGGCTATCGGGGTGGCTTTGGCGGAGGCTGCAGGAGCAGGCTCAGTCGCAGGTTTCGCCGCCGCGCTGGGAGTATCACCGCCAAGCCGGGCCGGACGCGACTGTCCTTCGGAAACCGCAAAGCTGGTGTCGCCGGTGCCATCAAAGGTCTTGCCGCCGGGCTCCTTGGGCTGTTCGCTTGCCGGGCTTTTGGGTGCGGCAATCACGCTGCCATCGGCCACCAGCGCAGGATCGGAGTTACGATGCGTTGCCCACCAGATGCCGCCCACGACGACCGCCAGTGAAATCAGCCCACCAAGCAGGAACCCGGCCATCCGCCCATTATCGACGCGCGCCAGTTGCTCGTCGTCATCGTCGCCCGATTCGAGCCAGGGCAAGCGCTCTTCCTCGTCGTTGAGAGCCAGGCGCTCAGTCTCCAGCGGCTCGGCATCGCTCGCAGCCCAGGCCTCAGGTTCATCCTCCCCGACCCGGTCATTATCCCCGCCCGTTTGATCAATCCCCGCCATGATCACATTTCCTCCACTGCCTCGACGCCAAGCAGCGCGAGTCCATTATGGACAAGCTGCCCGATTTGTTGGCCCAGGAAAAGCCTTGCCCCGGTCAGTTTACCGTCTTGTGCCACGATAAAGCGCTTCTCCGGTCGCTCATTGCCCAAATTCCAGTAACCATGCAGCGCCGCCGCCAGATCATAGAGGAAGAAGGCGACCCGGTGCGGCTCGCGCGCGGCGGCAGCGGATTCGACCAGCCGGGGGAACTGCGCGGCCAGCTTGACCAGCGCCAGCTCTTCATCGCCCAGCAACTCGAGCGCGGCGGAATCGGGACCCAGCCCTTCGAGCGCGGCCTTGCGCATGGTCGAGCGGATCCGGGCATGGGCATATTGCACATAGAACACCGGATTGTCTTTCGAGGCTTCGACCACCTTGGCGAAATCGAAATCCATCTGCGCTTCCGGCTTGCGGGTCAGCATGGTGAAGCGAACCACATCCTTGCCAACTTCGCGAACCACATCGGCCAGCGTCACGAAATTGCCGGAGCGCTTCGACATTTTGACCGGTTCACCATCGCGCAGCAGCTGGACCATCTGGACCAGCTTGACCTCGAACGGGGTTGCCTTGCCGGCTGCTTGGGTCATCGCGGCAACCGCCGCCTTGATCCGCTTGACCGTCCCGGCATGATCGGCACCCCAGATATTCACCAGCTCGTCGGCACTGGCAGCCTTCTGGAAGTGATAGGCAAGGTCAGCCCCGAAATAGGTCCAGCTGCCGTCAGATTTCTTGATCGGGCGATCCTGATCGTCACCAAATTTGGTCGAGCGGAACAGCGGCAGCGTCACCGGCTCCCAATCATCGAGCGTCTTGCCCTTGGGCGCTTCGAGCAGCCCGTCGTAAACCAGATCATGCGCCCGCAACCACGCCTCGGCCTCGGCTGGCTTGCCCGCCGCCTGCAGCTCTGCTTCGGAGGAGAAGACATCGTGCCTGATCCCCAGCAAGGCCAGATCAGCGCGGATCATCTCCATCATCGCGGCAACCGCGCGGGTGCGGAACAGGATTAGCCATTCACTCTCCGCTGCGCTGGCATAGCGATCACCAAATTCGGCGGCCAAGGCTTCGCCGATCGGGATCAGATAGTCCCCCGGATAGAACCCTTCAGGGATCTCGACAGCTTCACCCAGCGCCGCACGGTAGCGCAGATGGACCGAGCGGGCGAGGACATCGACCTGTCCGCCCGCATCATTGACGTAGTATTCGCGGATCACCTTGTGCCCGGAATACTCGAGCAAGGTCGCCAAAGCATCGCCCACCACCGCACCCCGGCAGTGCCCCATGTGCATCGGTCCAGTCGGGTTGGCCGAGACATATTCGACATTCACGGTGGCCCCGCCGCCCAAGGTAGAACGGCCGTAATCATCGCCCAGCGCCGCAATCGCGCGCAGCTCGTCAAGCCAGGTGGGGTCCGACAGGCGCAGATTGATAAAGCCCGGCCCAGCGATTTCCGCGCTGGTCACTTTTGGCAACTTGGCCAGCTCAGCCACCAGCGCCTCGGCCAGCGCGCGGGGGTTCAGACCAGCGGGCTTGGCCAACACCATGGCGGCGTTGGTCGAAAGATCGCCATGCGCAGGATCGCGCGGCGGCTCGACCGCAACCGCCCCGCGCTTGAGGCCAGCTGGCAAAGTGCCGGCGGCCTCAAGCGCATCGAGCGCGGCGGAAACATGGCCAGCAAATGCGGCGTGAAGCGTAAGACTATCGGACATGGGGCGCGGTTAGCCGTTTTTTGACAAGAATCAAACCTTGCCGCCGTTCGGGTCACCTTCGCCCAGCGCCTTACTTCGTGGCGTTGAACCGCAGCTGGGCTTCATCCAGCTGGAAGCCGACCAGCATTTCAAAGCTGGCCCGGGCAACCGCGGCCTTTACCTCGGGCTGTGCAAGCGGATCGGTCGCCGCATCGGTATCGCCAGCCTTGCGCTTGCGGGTAATCCGATCGCGGATATCGGCCGGCAATGTCGCCTCGCTGCGATCGATATAGGACGCAGCCTTACCGCTGCCCTGAGCGCGATCCTGGCCATCGGCGAAATTGATCGTCACCGCGCCAACCCGCTTGGAAACCACCGCCGAACCGCCGCGCAATACGGTTACGAAATAGGGCAGCGTTACCTGGCGGCTGCCGCGCGCATCGGCGCGCCGGGCGAGGACATCGAAAGTGCTGCTGGCAAAGATCTTTTCGCCGGTTTCATTGCACTGACTGCGGACGTTGGTCATCGTTGCGGTAATATCCACCGCATTGGCATCGGTACTGCCCGGAACGCTGAACAAGGTCATATCGCCGGTAAAATCGGGGATCCCCACTGCCGGGCAGGCGCTGCGCAGCGAAGTGATGCCAACCCCTTCATCGACAACGATATCGCCAGTCGTGCGGCAGCCGGCGAGCCCGACGAGGACGACAGCAGCGGTAAGCAGGCGGGTACGAACGATCATCGAGACTTCCTTGGCAATAGCTGCGCCCTCCCCTAGCGGGGCGCGCAGCAAAGCGCTAGAGGCCCGAACATGAACGCGCCATTTCCATCGACCGAAAAGCCCCCGATCACTCTGCTGGTCGCCGCACCGCGCGGATTCTGCGCCGGAGTGGACCGGGCGATCGAGATCGTCGAGCGTTCGCTCGCCCGTTATGACATGCCGGTTTATGTCCGCCATGAGATCGTCCACAATCGCTATGTGGTCGACGGGCTGCGCGCCAAAGGGGCGATATTTGTCGAGGAGCTTGACGAAGTTCCCGATGGTGCTCCGGTGGTATTCAGCGCGCATGGTGTGCCCAAGTCAGTGCCGGCTGCGGCCACCGCACGCGGTCTGGACTGGCTTGATGCCACCTGCCCGCTGGTCAGCAAGGTCCACCGCCAGGCCGAACGGCAGATCGAGGCCGGCCGCCATATCATCTTCATTGGCCACCAGGGCCATCCCGAAGTAATCGGCACGATCGGACAGGTGCCTGAGGGGAGCATCACGCTGGTCGAGACGGCCCAGGATGTCGCTGGTCTCGATTTTGCACCCGATGCGCCGCTGGCGTTCCTGACCCAGACCACGCTTTCGGTTGATGATACGGCTGAAATCATCGCCGCCTTGCAGGCACGCTTTCCGCAGATCAATGCGCCGAAGGCCGAGGATATCTGCTATGCCACTTCCAACCGGCAGGCTGCGGTCAAGGAAATCGCGCCCAAGTGTCAGCTGGTGCTGGTGATCGGTGCGCCCAACAGTTCGAACTCGGTCCGGCTGGTTGAAGTGGCAGAGCGCTGTGGGACCCAGGCGCGGTTGATCCGGCGCGGCGCAGAAATCAAGGACGAATGGCTGGACGGGGTGACGACGCTGGGGCTTACTGCCGGGGCTTCTGCTCCCGAAGCCCTCGTCCGCGAAGTGGTCGACCGGATCGCCGAGTTCCGAAGCGTGACAGAACAGCAAGTCGTGACGGCCGAAGAACATATGATCTTCAAGCTGCCCCGCCAGTTGCTCGACTGAACCGCGCATGGCGGTCTATACCCAGCTCGGTGCCGAGGCACTTGGCGCCTTGATCAGTGAATATGAGGTGGGCGAACTGCGCTCGGCCAAGGGGATTGCCGAGGGCGTTTCCAACAGCAACTGGCTGATTGAAACCACGGGCAACGACCACTCCGGCGCACGCTTCATCCTGACGATGTATGAATTGCGGATGGAAGTGGCGGACCTGCCGTTCTTCCTCGGTCTGCTTGATCATCTCGCGATGAGCGGCTGCCCCGTGCCGCGCACCATCCATGATCGCGGCGGGCGCTCATTCCGGTTTGTCGATGGCAAGGCGGTGGCACTGATCGAGTTCCTGCCGGGCGTATCGGTCAGCGAGCCGACGGCAGGCCAAGCCCGTGCGGTCGGCGCGGCCCTGGCCCAGATGCATCTTGCGGCGGCCAGCTTTGCCGGGACCCGGCCCAACGGATTAGGCCCGGCCGAATGGCAGCGCCTGGCTGCGGCCTGCGGCAGCGATGGCCTTGGCTCGATCGACCCGGCGCTGGCGGCGATCGTGGCGCGCGAACTGCCGCTGCTGGGTGCACAGTGGCCGACCGATTTGCCCCGCTCGGTAATCCATGCCGATCTATTTCCCGACAATGTGTTGATGCTGGGCGAGACCGTCACCGGGCTGATCGACTTCTATTTCGCCTGCAATGAGCTGACCGCTTACGACGTGGCCGTCACCCACGCTGCCTGGTGTTTCGATGCCAGCGGCAGCAGCTTTCGCCCCGATCTTTCCGCCGCACTGTTGGCTGGGTATGAAAATATCCGCCCGCTGAGTGCTGCCGAACGCAGCGCACTGCCGTTGCTGGCGCGCGGTGCCGCGCTGCGGTTTACGCTGACCCGCGCGTTTGATTGGATGAATACCCCGGCCGGCGCTTTGGTAACCCGCAAGGATCCGATTGCCTTTGCCCGGCGGAATGAATTCTATGCCGATCCGGCCAATGCCGGGATCTTTACCGGACAATGAAACGCGTCGAGATTTTCACCGACGGGGCCTGCAAGGGCAATCCCGGCCCGGGCGGGTGGGGCGCAGTCTTGCGGATGGGCGGCCACGAAAAGGAAATCAGCGGCCATGAGCCCGCTACCACCAACAACCGGATGGAAATGACTGCGGTAATCAAGGCGCTGGGCGCGCTGAAATCACCGTGCCATGTCGCGCTGCATACCGACAGCCGCTATGTAATCGACGGGATTACCCACTGGATCGTCGGCTGGATGAAGAACGGCTGGAGAAACTCCCAGAAAAAGCCGGTGCTCAATTCCGACCTGTGGATCGAGCTGCAAGCTGCTGCGAAACCGCATCGGATTGACTGGATCTGGGTCAAGGGCCACGACGGCCACCCGGAAAACGAACGGGCCGACCGTCTGGCCAGTGACGCGGCGCTGAAGATCTAGGTCGTAGTCAAATCGACCGTTTCGGCGCCCGGGCCGTTCTTCTTGATTGATTCAATCGCGTTCTTCGCGCTGGCCTTGCTGGCATAGCCTTCGGTCCAAAAAATGCTTTCCTTGTTGTAGCAGAAATAGGCGACAAACTCGCCCTTCTTGTTGCTGCGAATTTCAAAACGATGCGCCATAGCATGGTCCTCCTAGGCTGGGTTGGCTTTGGCAACCTAACGTAGCGCGCGCGATTCGCTAGTAAAAGCGCAACGGGCTGTAAGGCGCTGGATCAACCGCACCGCCGCGCGATCCGGTCAGCAGCGTGGTCGCCAGATCGGCCGCAGCTGGCGCAGTCTGGATCCCGAAGCCGCCCTGCCCGGCGAACCAGAAAAAGCGCGGACAAGCCGGGTCGAAACCATAAACCGGAAGACGATCCGGCGCAAAACTGCGCAGCCCGGCCCAGCGGTGCTCAACCTGCTCAATCTGCCAATCGACCACCTCGCCCAAGCGGGCGATGGCGGTGGCGATATCGAGTTCCTCGGGCGCAGCATCGCAGGGCGGGCTGGCGGTCTCGTCATGCGGGCTGAGCCACAGCCGGCCCGCTTCGGGTTTGAAATAAAACTGCTCGGCCAGATCGAGCACCAATGGCAGGTCCGCCGGCGGGGCTGGCGCAGTCCGCAGCTGGGCCACAGTCCGGCGATAGGGGGTGATCCCAATGGCGCGCACCCCGGCCAGTTGCGCGATAGTATCAGCCCAGGCTCCGGCAGCATTGACCAGCACCCCGCAGGCGAGGCGGCGACCATCCGTCAAGGTCAGATCCCAGCCTGCCGGGCGGGCCTCCGCGGCGACCAGCCGGGCCGCGCACAGCAGCTCTGCCCCGCCCCGCCGTGCATCACCCAGCCAGCGCTGATGCAGCGCGGCAACATTGATGTCGCTGCAATCAGGTTCGAGCGCGCCAAGCGTCCAGCCAGTGCGCAGTCCGGGAATACGGGTGAGCAAGCGGTCGCGGTTCAACAGTTCGACCCGGACACCCAGCCCGGCGAATTGCGCGGCAAAGCGGTGGAGTGTGGCTTCGGTTCCGGCCCGCGCGATGGTCAGCGCCCCACGCGCGGCAAGGAAACCGTTGTCGCGCAGAAACGGCCCCGAAGCGCAAGTCAGCGGCACGATCCCCGGTCCGCCATAACTCTCGGTCCAGAAGGCCGCAGATCGCCCGGTCGAATGATAGCCCGGCTGGGCTTCCGCCTCGAGCAACAGGACAGTGCCATACGGCGCCAGGCCGGCGGCGAGCGAGGCGCCGGCAATCCCGGCGCCAACAATGATATAGTCAAACCGGGTTGCCATTACCCGGATCAGTTAGCCATTGGCGCGCTGCGATCAAGAAAATCATCGATAGCGGCCAGCGCCATGCCACGCACGCCATCTTCCTCGCGCAGGATTTCATGGCGCGCCTCCTCGCCAAACCGAACCAGTTCGCCCTTCGGCAACCGTTGCACTGCGCGCGCGATCGCGGCAAAGCTGACCAGCTGGTCAGTGTCACTCGCTAGGATCAGCACCGGCTGCTTGATCGCTTCGAGCCGACCCGGCGTTTCCAACTTGCGCATCGAGGCATAGGAGCGCTCAACCCAGCCCCAGCTACCCGGTCCCATCACCAGCTCGGGCCGCACTTCGCGCCAGAACAGCTCGTCCGCATAACGCGCGGGGTCATGGGTCAGCAGCTGTTCGCGCGCCGCCGGAACCTCGCCCGGCTGTTCGCTCCATTTCCAGGCGGGTCGGCGCGGATCGCCCAATAGCGTCATCGCCCGCGCTGCTGCCTGCATCAGCCAATTGGGCAGGACGCTGCTGTTCAAACCAAGCATCGGGGCGCTTAGCACGACAGCATTCGGATCAATCTTGCCTTCGGCCAGGGCGCACAGCACCAGATGTCCGCCCATCGAATGACCCACCAGCACGTGTGGGCCGGGAGACACTGCTTTCCACTGTGCCCATAATGCTGTCAGATCGTGCACCCAGGTAGCGAAATCGTCGATATGGCCGGTGACGCGGTCATTGCCGAGCCGTCCGGAGCCGCCTTGCCCCCGCCAATCGGCCGCGGTTACTTGCCACCCGCTGCGGTGCCAACCGTCCAGCGTTTCGAGATATTTTTCATAAAAATCGCCGCGCCCGGGCAGAAACAGGATCGAGCCGCGGCACGGGCTTGTCGGCCCCGGCCAGTCGAGTTGGGGCCAGTCCAGTTGGGGCCGGTCCAGTCGGGGCCAGTCAATCCGGCGGATCAGCTGGCCATCGGGAGCAGTCCACAGCGATTCAACAACCCCGTCGGGGATAGCCCTGCGTTCGGCGACTTGGTGCAGAGCGCTACTCCCCGATTGTTGCTGACGGACGTGGATAATTCCGGCCTCTCGAGGTTGGTTACTTTTTGGTAAGCACTGCCAGCTAAACAGGCTCTCAAGACCAGGGGGGCTGTGATGCCAAGCGGATATTTTTCATACGGATTGCTGGGGGCATTGGCAATTGCGCTGCTGTTTGCAGCGTTCACGGATATCCGCCGCCGCCAGATCGACAATTGGCTCAACGCTGGAATCGCATCGACGGCTCCGCTGTTCTGGTGGGCCAGCGGATTGTCGGTGTGGCCGGGCATCGCCTGGCAATTGGGGGTTACCCTTGTCACTTTCGTTGTTCTTGCCGGGCTCTTCGCAATTCGCGCGATGGGCGGTGGTGACGTCAAACTGCTGACCGCGCTGGCACTATGGATCGAGCCTGAGTGGTTTCTGCGCCTCGTCATTATCATGGCGCTGGTTGGCGGAGTACTGACCATCGTGTTGGGGGCCTGGCATGTCGCCCGGCGTCAGCACACCAAGCTGGCCATTCCTTACGGCGTGGCGATCTCCAGCGCTGGCCTGTGGGTCATGGCCGCACAATATTTACCATCGTTTCACTCGGCTGTCCTTTCTGGCGGCGTCCAGTGAACCAGATTTTAACCAGTTTGCCCGATGTTCATTACTTGAACTGCGGGATCTTGCGAGGGGGCTTGTTTAGCCATGGATAAGAAGAAGCTGATGTTGTTGCTTGGCGCTCTGGTCATTGCGATCGGAACCGCCTTGGCCGCACGAAGCATGTTTGCCGGTGCATCATCGCCCACGGCAGATGCGGCGCAGGCCCCCAGGGGGCCCAAGGTGCTGGTGGCGCAGCGGGCATTACCCGTCGGCACGATCATCACGGCCGATTCGATCTCATTTCAGGCCTGGCCGAAAGAAATGATCCAGGACGCCTATTTCCTCGACGGCGAAGCTGACATGAACAAGCTGCTCGGCACGGTCGTGCGCTTTAATGTCACTGCGGGTCAGCCAGTCACCCAGGGCGCGCTGGTCAGCCCCGGCGATCGCGGCTTCCTTGCCGCAGCGCTTGGGGCAGGAATGCGCGCTGTCACTATCCCTGTTTCGGAAAAAACTGCGGTCGGCGGGTTCGTCTTCCCGGGTGATCACATTGATCTGGTGCTTACCCAGACCATCAAACCCTCGGATGATGGCGAAAGTCTGAGGACTTCAGAAACGATCCTGCGCAACATCCGGGTACTCGCAACCGACCAATCGACCGAGAATGAAATGGTTGATGGCAAGACCGTAATTCGCAATTTCCGCACTGTGACTGTCGAAGTGACGCCGCGGATTGCCGAAAAGGTCGCCGTAGCGCAGCAAATGGGTTCACTCAGCCTGTCGCTGCGCTCTCTTGCCGACAACCAGACCGAGCTTGAGCGCGCGATCGCCAGCGGCACCGTGAAGGTGCCAACCGGGGCCAACAAGGCCGAAGAAGAAAAGTTCCTCAAGTCCGCGATGAACCGTCCGCTTGATGGCGCGACCAGCTATGTCACCGGCGGCGATGTCTCACGCTTCCAGCGCAGCACCGTAGGCGCAAGGCAATCGGCAGCGCCAGAACAAAGCGCCTATCGGCCGCCCGCAGCCAATGCAGCGCCTGTGCGCTCCGGCCCGGTGGTCCGCGTAACCCGCGGCAAGGTTACGGTCGAAGAATCGGCCGGAGGAAGCTGAGATGCGCATCGACACAATGCCTCACCCCTTGCCGAAAATTTTTATCGCCGGCTGCGGCGCGAAGAAAGGCTCAACAATGAAACGCCTTGTCTCTACTCTCCTGACTGCTGCCGCAGTGTGCGTCCCTCTGGCCCTGGTGCCAACAGGTTCCGCGCAAGCCCAGGCGGTCAGCCGTCCGGCTAATGACATTCTGGTATCGATCGGGCGCGGCCAACTGATCTCGATCGGCGGCACCATGGCTGACGTGTTTGTAGCCAACGAAGAAATTGCCGATGTGCAAGTCAAATCGCAGAGCCAGCTCTATGTCTTCGGCAAGGCCGGCGGCGAGACCACTGTCTATGCCAGCAATGCGCAAGGCGATGTGATCTGGTCGGCCACCATCCGGGTCGGCTCGAACATCGAAAGCGTCGACCAGATGCTGCATCTGGCGATGCCCGATGCCAAGGTCGCGGTTTCGACCATGGGCACGGGTACTTACCTGCTGACCGGCACCGTTGGCGCGCCTGAAGACGCGGCCGAGGCCAAGCGCCTGGTCGAAGCTTTTGTCGCCAAGGGGGCCAATGTCATCACCCGCCTCAGAATGGCGACCCCGCTGCAGGTCAATCTGCGCGTCAAGTTTGCAGAAGTAAGCCGCTCGCTCGTGCGCACCATCGGCAGCAACATTGGTTCGGCAGACAGCACGGGCGGGTTCGGCTTCGCAGTCGGCCAAGGCCGGGCCTTCTATCCAATCCACACGCCAGGCGCGCCGATCGGAACCGGAACAGCAGCAAGTGCTGGTGTGACAGTGGTCAAACCGCTCGAAGTCGGCACGATGCTGGCCGGAGCCGGAAAGCTGTTTGGCCTCGACCTCCTGGGCGCATTGGACCTGGGTGAAACGCTTGGTCTGGTCACCTCATTGTCCGAACCAAACCTTACTGCGCTTTCGGGTGAAACGGCTGATTTCCTCGCCGGTGGTGAATATCCGATCCCGATCAGCCAAGGGCTGGGGGCAACTTCGATCGAATACAAAAAGTTCGGGGTGAGCTTGGCCTATACGCCCACGGTACTGGCTAACGGCCGGATCTCACTGCGCGTTCGCCCTGAAGTTTCAGAACTTTCGAGCCAGGGTGCGGTCACGCTTAATGGATTTTCAGTGCCTTCATTGACGATCCGCCGGGCGGAAACGACTGTCGAGCTAGGCTCGGGTCAAAGCTTCATGATTGCCGGGCTGATGGGAAATAGTGCCCAGAACACGATCAAGAAAATGCCTGGCGTCGGCGATCTCCCGATCATCGGTTCGTTGTTCCGATCGAGCAACTTTCAGAAGGGCGAGACCGAACTGGTGATCGTTGTTACGCCGTATCTGGTTAATCCAGTGAACGCCAACGACATCAAACTGCCGACTGATGGCTATCAAAATCCGAACGAACTCAAACGCTTGTTCGGCAACATGGAAAACGACGGGAAATCGCTCGGAACCCGGCCCATGCCCAGAACCGTGCCGGAGACGGCACCGGGACCCAAGGTGGGTGAACTGATGGTACCGGGCGATCCGGCCAGCTCGGCCAAGCCGGACAAATCCCGCCGCGATCGCCGTTCTGCTGATGCCTCCAAGGCAGCAGCTCCCGGCTTCAGCCTGAATTGAGAGAGGTGACGATCATGCGCAATTCCAAATACCGCGCGGCTCCTGCCGCCATCGCCCTCTCGCTGGGCCTCTTGCTGGCCGGTTGCGGCGGCATGCCGACCAATCGCAGCCTTGAAAGCGTGCATCAGCCGATTATCGAACGGACCAACTATACGCTCGACGTGACCACTGGTCCCGGCGGACTTTCGATCCCCGAACAGCGCCGTCTAGCAGGCTGGTTCGAGGCGATGGGCCTGCGTTACGGCGATCGCATTTCGATCGACGATCCGCTGGACAGCAGTGCAACCCGCTCTGCCGTTGAAGCCGTTGTCGCGCGGCATGGCTTGCTGGTCGGCGATACTGCGCCGGTTACTCCTGGCATGGTCAATGCCGGGACGGCGCGGATTGTGGTGACCCGCTCCAGCGCCAGCGTTCCAGGTTGCCCCGATTGGTCGGCCAAATCCGACGTCAGTCTGAACAACGCCACCAGCACCAATTACGGCTGCGCGATGAACAGCAATTACGCTGCAATGGTCGCTGATCCGGAACATCTGGTCCACGGCGCCAAGGGCAGCGGAGAGACTGTGCTGATGAGCTCCAACAAAGCGATCGAGACATACCGCGAGGCCAAGCCGACTGGTGAAAAAGGTCTGAAACAGGTCTCCTCTGATGAAGGTGGGAAGTAAGCCATGAATGCTCCTTGGAAGCCCGGCGTGCAGGGAAACCGCGATGCCTTCGCCGCATTTATCTGCGACGAGGCTGCACTGGATGTGCTGCGCCCCGTGGTTATCGAAATGGGCTGGCAGCCCGAAAAGTGCAACAAGGGTGGCTTGCGTAATGCCGTCCAGTCGCTCTCGATCTCGGCCAGCCCCAATATCCTGATGGTCGATTTGTCGGAAAGCGGCGATCCGCTCAACGACATCAACGGGCTGGCAGAAGTCTGCGAGCCAGGTACGGTGGTGATCGCCGTGGGCCAGGTCAACGATGTGCGGCTGTATCGCGATCTGATGGCCAGCGGGATCCATGATTACCTGCTCAAGCCATTGTCACCAAGCCAGGTTCGGGATGCCTTGGTCAATGCGCAGGCGATCTTCTCTGCGCCCAAGCATCACGATCCATCTAACGTAAAGAAGCACATCTCGACCGCAGTGATTGGCACGCGCGGCGGAGTTGGCGCCTCGACACTGGCAACTTCGCTCGCCTGGCTGTTCAGTGCCGACGAGAAAATGCCGACGGCGCTGCTCGATCTTGACATCCATTTCGGAACCGGCGCGCTGGCGCTCGATCTTGAGCCGGGCCGCGGCCTGACCGATGCAATCGATAATCCGGGCCGGATTGACGGCCTGTTCATCGAACGGGCAATGATCCGGGCCAACGATAATCTGGCGATACTATCGGCTGAAGCGCCGATGAATTCGCCGCTGATGACCGATGGTGCCGCCTTCATCCAGCTGGAAGAAGAGTTTCGTCAGGCGTTCGAGATGACGCTTATCGATATGCCGCGTAACATGCTGATCAACTTTCCGCAGCTGCTGGCGGATGTGAATGCCGTTCTGCTGGTAACCGAGATGACCCTTGCATCGGCGCGCGATGCGATCCGGATCCTTTCGTGGCTTAAATCAAACGCTGCACACATCCAGCCGATCGTGGTTGCCAACAAAGTCCAGGCCAGTGGCGCAGAAATCAGCAAAGCCGATTTCGAAGCCTCGATCGAACGCAAGATCAACTTCTCGATCCCCTATGACTTCAAGGCGGCTTCCAATTCCGCCAAGCTGGGTCAGACCTTCGCTGATGCCAATCGCTCGTCAAAGGCGGGGGGCGCGATCCGCGACATCGCCAAGGCACTATTGGGCGTGGGCGATGGCGAGCCGACTGACAACACGATCAAGGTCAAGAGCTCGCTGCTGGGCAAGATCGATCTCAAGTCGATGCTGTCAATGAAAGCCAAGGTTCCGGCCAAAGTCGGTTGAGGAATTGTAGCGGGGAACGCGTTCGCGCGAACCCCGCTCGAGTTAGGAAAGGCGTGTCGCGCAGATGAACATGTTTCAGGTCTTGCTGGTTGCCTTGGGCATCATGTCTTGCATGGTGCTTGGCTTTGTCGCCTTTTCAGGGCCCTCGGCCGCAAAGGCCGGGGCGCGCCGGCTGGAAGCGCTGCGCTATCGGCATTCCGACAGCACCAAGGACAAGGTCGAAGCCCAGCTGAAAAAGGCTGTGGCAGCGCGCAAACCCAAAAAGCATCATATCGCCGGCTCGGAATCGCGAGCGGCTGCGCTTGCCCTCCGGCTCCATCGGACCGGCAAGGGCTGGACCCTCGCCCAATACCTTTACGCATCGCTGGGTCTGGCGCTGGCGGTAGCACTCATTCTGTTTCTGAAAACCGGTTCGCCCGCGCTATCGCTAGGGATTGGACTGGCGGTCGGCGCCGGTTTCCCGCACATGCTCGTGAACTATTTTGTCAAAAAGCGCAGCAACGCCTTCACTACCAAGTTTGCCGATGCCATCGATCTGCTGGTGCGCGGGCTGCGTTCGGGCCTACCGGTCACGGAAACGCTTGGCGTGGTGGCCTCGGAAGTTCCAGGCCCGGTAGGTGAAGAATTCAAACTGGTGACCGACCGGATCAGAATCGGTCGAACCATGGAGGAAGCCCTGCAGGAAACCGCAGATCGCCTCAATACGGCAGAATTCAACTTCTTCGTGATCACGCTGGCAATCCAGCGCGAAACCGGCGGTAATTTGGCTGAAACCCTGTCCAACCTGGCTGATGTGCTGCGCAAGCGTGCGCAAATGAAGCTCAAGATCCGGGCCATGAGCTCTGAATCGAAAGCTTCGGCCTATATCGTTGGTTCGTTGCCGTTCATGGTCTTCATCATGGTCTGGTGGGTTAACCCCAAATATCTCGCCGGATTCTTTACCGACGAGCGTCTGATTGTCACCGGCCTTGGCGGGTTCACCTGGATGGCCATCGGCGCCTTCATTATGGCCAAAATGGTCAGCTTCGAAATCTGAGCGAGGAAACGTAAGAGCCATGCTTAACACTCCGCCCGGACCCACGCTCCTTGGTGTCGATGTCATTTTTGTCGGCTCGATGCTGGCTGGCCTCGCCGCACTCTTCGTGATGTTTGCGATCTATACTGCGATCACTATTCGTGATCCGATGCAAAAGCGCGTCAAAGCGCTCAACGACCGGCGCGAGCAGCTCAAGGCCGGGATCGTCATGCATACCGCCAAAAAGCGCGTCAGTGTCGTGCGCAAGAACGAAACCACCGACCGGATCCGCGACACGTTGTCGTCACTCAAAGTGCTGCAGGACAGCCAGGTCAAGGCCGTCCAGCAAAAGCTGGCGCAGGCCGGCATTCGTAAGAAAGAATATGCAGTCGCGGTGATCCTCGCGCGCCTGGTGCTGCCGATTGTACTGGGCGGGCTTGCTGCGCTGGTGATTTATGGTATCAACTATTTCCCCGAATGGGGACCGATGAAGCGGCTGTTCGGCTTCGCCACCATGGGTATCCTCGGCTACAAAGGTCCGGAAATCTACATCGGAAACCTGGTCAGCAAACGGACCAAGCTGATCCAGAAGGGCTTGCCCGATGCGCTCGATCTGCTGGTCATCTGCGCCGAAGCCGGTCTTACTGTCGATGCCGCCTTCAACCGCGTCGCCAAGGAACTGGGTCGCGCCTATCCCGAGCTGGGCGACGAATTTGCCTTGACCGCAATCGAGCTCGCCTTCCTTACGGAACGGCGTCAGGCTTTTGAAAACCTTGCCTATCGCGTCAATCTGGATGCCGTTAAGGGCGTGACCACCACGATGGTCCAGACCGAACGCTATGGTACGCCGCTCGCCTCGGCGCTGCGCGTGCTGTCGGGCGAATTCCGCAACCAGCGGATGATGCGGGCCGAAGAAAAGGCCGCGCGCCTGCCCGCGATCATGACCATCCCGCTGATCTTGTTCATTCTGCCGGTGCTGTTCATCGTGATCCTTGGCCCTGCGGCCTGCTCGATCGCCGATGCCTTCTCCCCCAAAACTGGTGCGATGAGCCAATAGGGTTGGAGAATTACCCGCTAGGAAAGGCCGGATCGGGAACTCCCCGCTCCGGCCTCTTCCAGTCAGGGTCTTTTCCGGTCAGGGCCTTGCTTATTCAGGGCTTGGCTACCTCGTGCTCGATCGCGCC
>JANLQQ010000140.1:0-5363 GCA_031367905.1 Novosphingobium sp. | reverse complement strand
ACTGTGCTCAGCCGGACTACTGCGTTCGGCTATTACCACGACAATTTCATCGGCGCGGTGGAGCGCCTGACCGATCATCTGGCTGACATCGGCACAGGCGCGCGCGAAAAACTGTGGCGGATCCGTGCGGGCGAGGTAATTCTGGCGCAGGGCGCGATCGAGCGTCCGCTGGTGTTTGCCGGCAATGATGTGCCGGGCGTGATGTTGGCCTCTGCTGCGCGGACTTTCCTCCAGCGCTACGGGGTCGCGGTTGGCAAATCTGTGGCGCTGATGGCGGCGCATGACAGCGGCTGGCATGACATATTTGCTCTGGCCCTTGCCGGGGTCGGTGTGGCGGCGATTATCGACGTGCGGGAAACCGTGGATGCGGCGTTGCTGGCTGAGGCGGAGAAGTTGGGGCTGGCGGTCAAACTGGGCCACAGTGTGATCGATGTTCACGGGCGGCACGGGGTCAAGGGTGTGACCATCGCCCGCAACAATGGCGCGGATGCGGCTCGTCTTCCCTGCGATGTGCTGCTGATGGCGGGCGGCTGGACGCCATCGGTTCATCTGTGGTCGCACAGCAAGGGCAGCCTGGCCTGGCGTGACGATTTGGGGGCCTATGTGCCGGAGCAGCCGAACGAAAAGGTTCGCTGCGTCGGGGCCTGTTCGGGCAGATGGAACTTCGGCAACGGGCTGGTGATCGATGCCTTGCCGACCCCGCGCGATCCAGCCCGGATCAAGGCTTTCGTCGATTTCCAGAACGATGTGACCGCCAAGGATATCCACCTTGCTGTGCGCGAAGGCTTCAAGTCGATCGAACATATCAAGCGCTATACCACCACCGGCATGGCGACCGATCAGGGCAAGACGTCCAACCTCAACGGGCTGCAGATCGCCTCGGCGGCGCTGGGGCTTCCGGTGACCGCCATCGGCCTCACCACTTTCCGCCCGCCCTATACGCCGCAGAGCTTCGGGGCGCTGGCGGGGCACGCCAAGGATGCGCTGTTTCAGGCGGTTCGCCAGACCAATATCGATGGTTGGGCGCACGAGAATGGCGCGGTGTTCGAGCTGGTCGCGCAGTGGCGGCGGGCGCGCTTTTTCCCAAAACCAGGCGAGGATATGCACGCCGCGGTGAACCGCGAATGTCGCGCGGTGCGCTCGTCACTGGGCATTTTCGATGCCTCGACGCTGGGCAAGATCGAGGTTGTCGGTCCGGATGCCGCCGAATTCCTCAATCGCATGTATACCAACCCGTGGAAGGCGCTGGAACCGGGGCGGTGCCGCTATGGGCTGTTGCTGAAGGAAGACGGCTTCATCACCGATGACGGCGTTTCCGCGCGGCTGGCACCAGACCGGTTCCACCTGACCACCACCACCGGCGGCGCGGCGCGGGTGCTGAACATGATGGAGGATTACCTCCAGACCGAATGGCCCGATCTGAACGTCTGGCTGACCAGCACCACCGAGCAATATGCGGTGATCGCGCTGCAAGGCCCGAATGCGCGGCGGCTGCTTGAGCCGCTGGTCGAAGGGATCGACCTGTCGGCTGAAGCCTTCCCGCATATGGCGATCCGCGAGGGGACTATCTGCGGTGTGCCCACGCGGCTGTTCCGAGTCAGCTTCACCGGCGAGCTGGGCTTCGAGATCAACGTGCCGACCGCTTATGGCCGCGCGCTGTGGGAACGGCTCATGGCTGCGGGCGAGGCACTTGGCATCACCCCCTACGGCACCGAGGCGATGCATGTGCTGCGTGCCGAAAAGGGTTTCATCATCGTTGGGCAGGATACCGATGGCACGGTAACGCCCTATGATGCCGGGCTCGATTGGGCGGTGGGCAAGAAGAAGCCCGATTTTGTCGGACGCCGCTCGCTCGCAAGGCCCGATATTGTCGCAACCGGGCGTAAGCAGCTGGTCGGGCTGCTGACCGCTGATCCGGGCGAAGTGCTGGAGGAAGGCGCGCAGATTGTCGCTGATCCGCGCCAAGCGATCCCGATGACCATGATCGGCCATGTCACCTCGTCCTATTGGAGCGAGACGCTGGGGCGTTCGATCGCGTTGGCGCTGGTCGCGGGCGGGCAGGGGCGAATGGGCGAAACGCTGTTCATCCCAATGCCCGGCAAGATGCTGACCGCGAAAATCAGCACGATGATGTTCTATGATCCCGAGGGAGCGCGGCTCAATGTCTGAGGGCCTGACCCGCGCTGAGCCGGTGCCACACGAGGCCTTTGTGCAAGGTGGCGTGACCATCAGCCTCGCCCCGCCAATGGCGCGGTACTCACTGCGGGCCCGCGATCCTGCGGAACTCGAGGCGCTGCTGGGGCGCAAACTTCCGGCGAAGATTGGCACGATGGCGGGTGAGATTTCCTGCCTCGGCCCGGACGAATGGTTGCTGCGCTGCGTCGAAGGCACTGCGGTTCCCATGGACGAGGGGCTGGCGCTGGCAATCACCGAGGTCAGTGAGCGAGCCATTTGCCTGATCGTCGAAGGCCCGCGCGCGTCGCAAGTTCTGGGGGCGGGCTGCCCGCTCGATCTGGACCGGTTCGCGATTGGCCGGGCAACCCGGACCATCTTCGAGACAGTCGAGATCATCCTGATCCGCAGCGGCGAGCATCGCTTCGAGGTTGAGGTCTGGCGCAGCTTCGCGCCGTGGTTGCACCTGGCACTGACTACAGTAGCGGCACAGAAAACTGGGTTAAACTGGAATAACCCCAAAACCTGTCTACCCTGAGCTTGTCGAAGGGCTGCACTTTTCTTCGGGCCTTACGTCCAGTCTCAAGAAGCAGAGCAGCCCTTCGACAAGCTCAGGGTAGACGGAATTTTTTGGATCAGATCTGTAGTACGAAGCACTGGGTCTGTGGCTTTGAGATGCGATAGGGGATTTATGGCGGATTGGACCAAGGACATCGATCCGGGAGCTTACGGCAAGTCCAACCGAAGCTGGGGCGGGATGATCGTCAACCCGGCGGTATTCCTGCCCACCGCGCTGATCTCGCTTGCGGTTATCCTGTTCAGTCTGATCTGGCCCGCAGCATCGGCTGACTTTTTTGCCAATTTGCGCGCCGGGGCAGTGGCAAAGTTTGACTGGTTGTTCATGTCGGTCGGCAATCTGCTGCTGCTGTTCTGCGTCGTTGTCGCGCTCTCGCCGCTGGGCAAAATTCGGCTGGGCGGCAAAGGAGCGTCCCCCGATTATTCGCGGATGTCGTGGTTCGCGATGCTGTTCGGGGCAGGCATGGGCATCGGGCTGGTATTCTACGGCGTGGGCGAGCCGGTCACCCATTTCACCGCGTCGCTGGCAGGCGGCGCAGGTGCGCCGCTGGGCGGGGCGGCGGGCGATCCCGCTGCCGCGCGCAGTCTGGCGATGGCGGCAACGATCTTTGACTGGTCGCTGCATCCCTGGGCAATCTTTACGGTGACGGGCCTCGCCTTTGCGGTGTTTGCCTATGATTTCGGTATGCCGCTGTCGATGCGGTCGGCGTTTTATCCGGTGTTCGGAAAAGCAGTTTGGGGCCGCACGGGGGATGTGATCGAAGTGCTGGCGGTGCTGGCGACAATCTTCGGCCTCGCCACTTCGCTGGGGCTAGGGGCGCAGCAGGCGATGGCCGGGATCACTTTCCTCTACGGCGTTACCAGCACGCCGCTGACGATCCTGGGGCTGATCGCGATCATGGCCGCCATCACTTTCCTGTCGGTGCGCGGTGGGATCGATCGCGGCATCCGGATCCTCAGCGAGGTCAATATGTGGGTGGCGGTGGCGCTGCTGGGATTTGTGTTGCTCACTGGCCCGGCGCGGCAACTGCTGGGTGATATTGCCGCCAATATCTATGATTATCTGCGGCTGCTGCCTGCTCTCTCGAACCCGGTAGCACGTGCGGATATCGGCTTTTACAACGATTGGTCGGTCTATTACTGGGCCTGGTGGATCAGCTGGGCCCCGTTTGTCGGGATGTTCATGGCGCGGATATCGCTGGGCCGGACCGTGCGCGAATTCATCGCCGGGGCAATGATCGCGCCCAGCCTGCTGGGGATCATCTGGCTGACGATCTTTGGCGATGCCAGCATCGCGCAGATCGTCGCGGGTCAGGCCCCGGGGCTGTCCGCAGCCTCGCTCGATACCCAGCTGTTCGTGCTGCTCGGCACGCTGCCGCTGGCGCAAATCACTTCGTTTGTGGCGATCTGTCTGATCCTGATCTTCTTCGTGACCGGCTGGGATTCAGGGACGCTGGTGATCGACACCATGACGGCAGGCGGTCGCACCGATACGCCGCTGCGCCAGAAGACGATCTGGCTGCTGGCGGTGGGCGGGATCGGCGTGGTGCTGCTGCTCAGCGGCGGGTTGACCTCGCTTCAGGCCGGCGCGATTGCTACCGGGCTGCCGTTGGCGCTGGTGCTGCTGGTGATGTGCTGGGGAACGCTGAAGGGCCTGCTGGCGCTTAACCGGCAGGAAGCACCGCAAAATGATGCGTGAGCCAGACGAGCGCGGCGCCAGCGACCAGCGCCAGCCAGGGTAACATCCCGGCGCGGGGCTCTACCGGGGCTTCTTTGGCGGCATAATCGGCCTCGACCACGGCGACCGGGAACACGCCCTTGTCCTGGACATAATGGCGGAACAGGAACACCGGCACGATCAGCGCCGCCGCGATCAGCCCGTTGCGCAGCGTGCCCGCGCCCCAGACATCGGCGCCCGCGCCCATGAATACCATGTTGAGGAAGCCGAATCCGGCAGCAACCGCCAGCAGCCAGGTCGGGCAGCGGAACGGGCGTTCCCAGCCCGCCCGGTCGATCCGGTGGATCCAGCCGGATTGGAGATTGAGGAAGTTGAAGATGAAATAGCAGACGTTGGAAATCATCAGCACTGCGAAATAGTCCGACGCCAGCAGCAGCAGCAGGTTGAACCCCAGATCGGTCCACATCGCTGCGGTTGGCGCGCCGTGCTGGTTGACCCGCGAGAGATAGCGCGGCAGCCAGCCATCGACCGAGGCCTGATAGAGCGTGCGCGACGAGCCCATCATCGAGGTCATCACGATCAGCAGCAGCGCCAGGATCAGCATGGCGATGAAGATGTTGGTCACCAGAATGCCGCCGCCGACGATTTTCGCCAGCGCCAGCGCGACGCCCGAGCCATCATAGATCTTGGGATCGAGCATCCCTTCCAGCCCGAGTGAGGCTTGAAACGCCAGCGGGACCAGCGTGAAAATCACAATGCACAAGAGGCCCGCCGAAAGGATTGCCTTGAACGTGTCCTGCTTGGGATTGCTGAACTCACGGGTGTAGCAAACCGCGGTTTCAAACCCGTAGGTTGACCAGCCCGCGCCGAACATCGCGCCCGCCAGCAAGGTCAGCCCCATCACATCCCAAGTGCCAAAGCTCATCTGCCCGGCCGC
>JANLQQ010000133.1:0-2221 GCA_031367905.1 Novosphingobium sp. | reverse complement strand
GCCCCATGATCGCCTGCTCCATATCGAGCGATTGGACGAATGTCTTTTCCGGGGTCGCTCAGGGCAGGGTGGCCGCAGTGATGCGTTTTGGAACATCTCGCGTACGATCGCACCGAGAGTGAATTGCATCGTGATGCTCGTCGCATCGGGCCTGACTGACTTCGACCCACCGAATCCCGAAGGACTGGCGCGTCTTCCTCAATCATTCTGTCGCTCGCGTTACGGTGGCTCTGTTGAGCCGACACTCACCGCCCGGCACTTCTGCCGACGGCCGGTTCCGTCAGGCGGTCGGTTCTGGCCCCGAGGGACTTTCACCTTCCACCTGGCGGTTCCGAGATCGGTCTCTCTCCTGCCGTTCGGTCCTGCTGCTCCACCCTGCCGAAGCAGGGCTTCCTTGCGCTTCCTCATGGCCGTTCGAAATCGACCTACCGGCTGCGCTCCACTCGCCGCATCTGCGGTTCGCCAGGTTTGTTCCGAAGAACGCCCGAGGCGTGTTTTCCGATGTTGCTGCGGGCATCGCTGCCGCATCGTTTGGGTTAAACTTTCTCGTTCCTTTTCAAGAGTTTCCTCTCTCCAAAGTCCGGGCCAATCACCCTCTCGACACCCAAAAGCTGCGCCTCAAAAGTGAGTCGCGCAAGAAGAATCTTTCACACTTATCCACAGGGCGCGCCTAAGCGGTGGACAACTGCGACAGACCCCTTGAGTTACCCATATTCCGCGCCGCAGATTTACTTCTAGCGATCCCGCGCCGCCAACAGCCGCAACCGCGCCTATCTGTCCCTCTGCGCCAGCAGCCGCAACCGGAGGGCATTGAGCCGGATGAACCCCGCCGCATCCTTCTGATCGTAAGCCCCGGCATCATCCTCAAACGTCACATGCGCTTGCGAATAAAGGCTGTTGGGCGATTTACGCCCGACCACCGAAGCCATCCCCTTGTAGAGCTTGAGCCGCACCGTGCCCGAAACCTTGACCTGCGAATGATCGATCGCGGCTTGCAGCATCTCGCGCTCCGGGGCGAACCAGAAGCCGTTATAGATAGCTTCCGCATATCTGGGCATCAGCTCATCCTTCAGATGCGCTGCGTCGCGATCAAGCGTGATGCTCTCGATCCCGCGGTGCGCCCGGGCATAGATCTCCCCGCCCGGTGTTTCGTACATCCCCCGGCTTTTCATGCCGACGAAGCGGTTTTCGACCAGATCGAGCCGGCCGATGCCGTGCTTGCGGCCCAGCTCGTTGAGCGCGGTGAGCAAGCTGGCGGGTGACATGCCCACGCCGTTCAGCGCCACGCCGTCGCCGCGCTCAAAATCGACCGTGATGTATTCGGGTACGTCCGGCGCATCCTCGGGATTGACCGTGCGCGAATAGACATAATCCGGGGTCTCGTCCCACGGATCTTCCAGCACCTTG
Source organism: Novosphingobium sp. (assembly GCA_031367905.1). Classification (GTDB taxonomy): domain Bacteria; phylum Pseudomonadota; class Alphaproteobacteria; order Sphingomonadales; family Sphingomonadaceae; genus Novosphingobium. Next base: position 814 of record JANLQQ010000133.1, on the reverse strand, counting down.
CCTTCCGACGAGGTGTGCAGCAGATTAGCATCGGTTGAAAACGGGCTTTCGCCGCGCTTGTCGGTCGGCACCGGGATCTGGTGCGCCTCGGCCCAGGCGATCAGCGCGGTGCGCGATGTCAGATCCCATTCGCGCCACGGCGCGATCACCTTGATGTCGGGGGCGAGCGCGGCGACGCCGAGTTCGAAGCGGATCTGATCATTGCCCTTGCCGGTCGCGCCATGCGCCACCGCATCGGCGCCGACTTCGCGGGCGATCTCGACCAGCCGCTTGGAAATAAGCGGCCGCGCGATCGAAGTGCCGAGCAGATAATCGCCCTCATAGCGCGCATTGGCGCGCATCATCGGAAACACGAAATCGCGGACGAATTCCTCGCGCAGATCGTCGATATAAATGTGTTCCGGCTTCACCCCCATCAGCACCGCCTTGGCCCGGGCCGGCTCCAGCTCGCCCTCCTGGCCCAGATCGGCGGTGAAGGTGACAACTTCGCAGCCATAAGTGACCTGCAGCCATTTGAGAATCACGCTGGTGTCGAGGCCGCCCGAATAGGCGAGGACGACGCGATTGATGTCAGACATGGGTCATGCTCCGCAGGGACAGGCGGGCGCCGCCTAACAGGCGCAGCCTGCTATCGCAACTGTTGGGGCAGGATGGCTGGGTGCTGCTCCCCTCCTCTTTAGGGGAGGGGCAGTGAGACTTGGCGAGTCCTGAGCTTGTCGAAGGGCCGCCTAGTCGCAGCGGGGTGGGGGCTATCCGCTGAGTCTGACCAAGCGGATAACCCCCACCCCAACCCCTCCCCTAAAGAGGAGGGGCA
>JANLQQ010000129.1:0-13111 GCA_031367905.1 Novosphingobium sp. | reverse complement strand
TTCATACTGAAGCGGGCCGAGCTTGTCCGACATGCCCCATTTGGTGACCATGTTGCGCGCCAATCCGGTGGCGTACTGGATGTCGGAGGAGGCGCCGGACGAGACCTTGTCATAGCCGAAGATCAGTTCCTCGGCGACGCGGCCGCCCATGCTGACCGAGAGGTTCGCATGCATCTTGTCGCGGTGATAGGAGTAGCTGTCACGCTCGGGCAGGCGCATCACCATGCCCAATGCCCGGCCGCGCGGGATGATCGTCGCCTTGTGGATCGGGTCCGAAGCAGCCTCGTTGACCGAGACGAGTGCATGACCAGCCTCGTGATAGGCGGTCATCTTTTTCTCATCCTCGGTCATCACCATTGAGCGGCGTTCCGCGCCCATCATGACCTTGTCCTTGGCGTCCTCGAACTCCTGCATTGCCACCAGCCGCTTGTTGCGCCGGGCTGCCAGCAGCGCCGCTTCGTTGACCAGATTGGCCAGATCCGCGCCAGTAAAGCCCGGGGTGCCCCGCGCGATGGTGCGGGTCAACACATCGGGAGCCAGCGGAACCTTCTTCATGTGGACGGCAAGAATCTTTTCGCGGCCTTCGATATCGGGGATCGGCACCACCACCTGGCGGTCAAACCGGCCGGGGCGGAGCAGCGCGGGATCGAGCACGTCGGGCCGGTTGGTGGCGGCGATGATGATGATGCCTTCATTGGCTTCAAACCCGTCCATCTCGACCAGCAGCTGGTTCAGCGTCTGTTCGCGCTCATCGTTGGAATTGCCGAGGCCATGGCCGCGGTGACGGCCGACCGCATCGATTTCGTCGATGAACACGATGCAGGGCGCATTCTTCTTGGCCTGTTCGAACATGTCGCGGACGCGGCTGGCGCCAACGCCGACGAACATTTCGACGAAGTCCGAACCCGAAATGGTGAAGAACGGCACCCCGGCTTCACCTGCGATAGCGCGGGCCAGCAGGGTCTTGCCGGTGCCGGGGCTGCCAACTAGCAGCGCGCCTTTGGGGATCTGGCCGCCAAGTTTGGAAAAACGCGAAGGATCGCGCAGGAACTCGACGATCTCCTCAAGCTCTTCGCGGGCTTCATCGATCCCGGCAACGTCATCGAACGTCACCCGGCCCTGCTTTTCGGTGAGCAGCTTAGCCTTGCTTTTGCCAAAGCCCATCGCGCCCGATCCGCCACCCTTTTGCATCTGGCGCAGCGCGAAGAAGGCGACTCCCAGGATCAACATGAACGGCAGCGCCTGGATCAGAATATACAGCAGCACATTGGGCTCATCCGGGGCCTTGCCGGCATATTTCACGCCGCTTTTCTGGAGCAGTTCGGTGAGGGAGGTGTCACCCGGGATCGGGAGAGTGCTGAAAGTACCGCCGTTCTTGAATTTTCCGACGATCCGATCTTGACTGATCAGGACTTCCGCGACGCTGCCTTCGGTCACACGGGTGCGGAAATCGGAATAACCGATTTGCGTTCCGGCCACTTCAGTGCGGGCACCGAACATCGAAACCACCAGTAACAGCGCCAGAAAAATGCCCCCCCACATCAGTAGGCTCTTCATCCAGGGATTACCATTTGGCTGATCGTCGTTCATGATCGGTCCTTTCGCTGGCCAATGTAGGGTGGCACTGCTGAATCGCAAGCTGTCGTCCGGATTTTGCCAGCGGCCTAGTCCAGCGGCTTGCCTCGCGATTAGCGCCAAGGCAGAAGCGGGGCCGATTGAGGAGATCGATTTTATGACAACTTCGGCCGCAGCCGATGATCGCTTTGCCCACTGGCCGCGGCTACGCGCGCGGCTGCTGCTATTCGCCTTGATGGCGATGCTGATTGCTTCTGCGCTGGTACCGATAAAGGAAGGTAAATCGGCGGCCAAGACACCGTCGTTGGCCGGAAATATTTTTGGAATGAAGGGCGTAGTTTGGCCCCGAGACGATGATCTGGTACTTTATGATGTGGTGATTGAGCGGGTTTCCAAGGGTGAAAACTACTATCAGATTGCCGCCGAGGAGCATCGCAAACGCAACTACCCGCTCCGCCCCGGTCTTGCTGTGCGCCTGCCGACGCTGGCCTATATTGACGCGGCGCTGGGAGAGCCGGGTCAGAGGATCGTGGCCTTAGTGTTGATGCTCAGCGTCCTGGCGGCCTGGTGGCAGCGGCTGGGGCCGGAGCCGCGCGGCGAGCCGGGTGGCCTGCAGCACCGAGGGATCGGGCTGGCGCTGCTGTTCATGAGTGCCGCGCTGGGGCTGAACCACGATTATTTCGTGCTGCATGAGATGTGGGCCGGCATGTTGCTCGCGCTAGCTTTTGGGCTACATCGGCCCCGGGGTGGAGCAGGTGGCAGGCGCTATGGCGCGGCCCTGGCGGCGGCGGCACTGGCGCTGGCGATCCGCGAGCTCGCTTTGCCATTTGTGGCGCTGATGGCAGCAATGGCAATCTGGCGACGCGACTGGAAGGAAGCCGCAGCCTGGAGTGCGCTGATCGCGGTGTTTCTGGGCGTTATGGCAGTCCACCTCCATCTCGTTAATCAGCAGGTACTGCCGAGCGACGGGCTTTCCGCGCCTTGGCTGGCGCTGCGCGGGCTGTCAGGCTGGCTGTCCAATCTCATATTGTCGAGCAGTCTTCACTTCCTGCCGCATTACATCGCTGGGCCGCTGGTAATGCTGATGATCTTTGGCTGGGCTGGTTGGAAATCGCCCGCCGGGGATTTCGCAACGCTGCTTTACCTTGGCTATGGTTTGGCTTTCATGATTGTGGGGCGGTGGAACAATTTCTATTGGGGCGCGATGATTGTGCCTGGCATGTACATTGGTCTGGCCTTTGCGCCCCGCGCGGCCAACTCACTTTTGCGTAGCTGCTTCGACAAGCCGAGAACAAGAGTGAGCACAACCTAACCGGCGATTTCCTCGATCTTGTGGTGCGGCAGCACGCGCCAGGCGGCGATCAGCAGGACAACATGGAGCGCTTCCACTGCCATGGGTAGGAATTGGCCGGGATAAGGGCCGTCAACCACCAGGCTGAACGCGCGGGCCACCACTGCGGTGCCCATCAGCGCGGCGGGAACCAGCAGCAGATCGCCATTCCTGCGCCACGCACCCCACATCATCGAAACCGCAATAACGCAGAAAAAGGCGGTAAAATCTGCCCTCAGCGTGGACAGGCCCATCGCGCCTTGCGGGATCAGCCCAAAGCCAACGGCGGCTTCTGCCGGGGTGAACAGAAAGCTCAGGCCCATGAACAGGTCGAACAGTCCGAACAGGAAAATCAACGCGGTAAGGATCAGGCGCATAGCGTGGTTTTCCTAAATTAACTTCAAATTAGGGCTTGTGCCCCAGCAAAACCGTTATGGCAAAGTGATTGCGTGTCGGCACGCAGCATTGCAAAAGCGGGGCTCATGAAACCGAAAGCCAGACCAGTGACCGGACCACGCATCCTCCTCATCGTCGGGGGCGGCATTGCCGCGTATAAATCATGCGAGCTGGTTCGCCTGATTCGCAAGGGCGCAAACGGCGTTGCTGGTGAGGTTACTTGCGTGCTGACCGATGGTGGCGCGAAGTTCGTAACCGGCATGACTTTGGCCGCACTCAGCGAAAATCCCGTCCACACGACTTTGTGGGATCTCAAGAACGAAGCCGAGATGGGGCATATCCAGCTTTCCCGGCAGGCGGATGTGGTGGTGGTTTGCCCGGCCACGGCTGATTTGATGGCCAAGATGGCCGGCGGGATCGCCGATGATCTGGCAACCACGCTGCTGCTCGCCACTGACAAGCCGGTGCTGGCGGTTCCGGCGATGAACGTGCGGATGTGGGAACATCCCGCCACCCAGCGCAATATCGCGACGCTGATCGATCACGGGGTTGCCGTCCTCGATCCCGATGAAGGGGCGATGGCGTGCGGCGAGTTTGGCCCTGGCCGGTTGCCCGAACCCGCGGCGATCTGGATCGCGATTTGCCAGCTGCTCGGGATCGATCCCGGACCGGTTGCTGTGCCGTTGTTGGCTGCGCACGAGGAAGAGGAAAGCGAGAGCGAGGATACCGGGCTCGGCGGCCTTTCCGGGATGATCATCCCGCGCAGCACGGTTAGCAAACGTGTGTTTGACGATGAGGATGAAGACGAGCTGGCGTTTGGCGATGAGTCGGCCGGGTTTGTTGCTGTCGAACCCATCCCTGAAGAACCGATTCCGGTGATCGATCTGGGCGGGCCACTGCTGTCCAAGAAAGGCAAGGCCAAGGCCGCGCCGCCCACCGATCCCGACGCGGTCAATCATCTGGTCAATGGTACGGGTGAGGAGGGTGCTCCCCAGCCGATGGTCGAGGATGGCGTTGCGCCGCCGTTCGAAGCTCCGCCCGGCAAACCGCCCGTAGCGCCGCTCGATCTCCTTGAAGGACAGCCCGATTTTGCCGGTGACACGCCTGAGCCGCTTGAGCTTGCTCCGTTTGAGCCGGTCGAAGGACCGCTCACCGGCAAGCATGTGCTGATAACTGCCGGGCCGACGCATGAGCCGATCGATCCGGTGCGCTACATCGCCAACCGCTCATCGGGCAAACAGGGCTATGCCATCGCCGCCGCCGCCGCGCAGGCGGGCGCGCGGGTAACGCTGGTTTCCGGGCCAGTCACCCTGCCAAACCCGCCGGGGGTGGACCGGGTGGATGTAGAAACTGCGCGCGAAATGGCTGCTGCGGTCAAGAAGGCGTTGCCCGCCGATGTTGCGATAATGGTGGCGGCTGTCGCTGATTGGCGGACGCATGATTTTGCCCCTGAGAAGTTGAAGAAGCGCGGCTCGGCCCCGCCTTCGCTGCGCCTCACCGAGAATCCGGACATTCTCGGCACGATGGCCGGCGATACCAGGCGGCCGGCGCTGCTGATCGGGTTTGCCGCAGAAACCGAAAAAGTAGTCGAACACGCCAAGGAAAAGCGCACCCGCAAGGGCGCGGACTGGATTGTGGCGAATGATGTTTCCGGGAAAAAGGGGAAAAGCGTGATGGGCGGGGCGGTCAACGCCGTCCACATCATCACTGCAAAAGGCGTCGAAAGCCTGCCTGAGATGGCCAAGGAAGATGTGGCCCGCGCACTGGTTGAAAGGATCGCCGATGAGCTTAGCAAGTGACGTTCCGGTGCGGTTCATGCGCTTGCCGCACGGGGAGGGACTGGAACTGCCAGGCTATGCCACCGCTGGTGCGGCGGGGATGGATGTGCTGTCGGCCGAGGATGTGACGCTGGCCGCAGGCGCGCGCCATGCGGTGGCAACCGGGCTGGCACTAGCCATCCCGCCGGGCTTTGAGATTCAGGTGCGGCCGCGCTCGGGTCTTGCGCTTAAACACGGGATCAGCGTGCCCAATTCGCCTGGCACGATCGACAGCGATTATCGGGGTGAGTTGAAAGTGATCCTGATCAACCACGGCAGCGATGCGTTCGAGGTCCGCCGGGGCGACCGGATCGCCCAGCTGGTGCTGGCGCCGGTGACGCGGGCGAGCTGGCTGGAGGTAACAGAACTCGATGAAACCGCGCGCGGCGAGGGTGGGTTCGGCAGCACTGGCGGGGTGGTAGCGCTGGGAAATTAACCAGCAAAAAGGGCGGGTCCGTTTCCGAACCCGCCCACTTGGTGGGTGCAATCCAGCCGTTGTCTAGAGATCATGATGCGATAAAGCTGTATCGCATCATGCTCTAGTTGCCGCGTTTCTTTTCGGGCGCGACCGAGATCCGCACCGTCTCGCCCGAATTGCCAGGGAAGCCGGTGAACATCGCCTCAACCAGATTGGGGACGACATATTGCAGGCGATTGGAAGTTGAGAGCGCTTCGGCCTTGCCTTCAAACAGGCGCTGGCCATCGGCGCGGCGATCAATCTTCAGCTCAATCCCGCTGGTGTAGACGGTGTAGCTTTCATAGCCATTGTCAAAGAACGGATCGTAGAGGCCATAGCCCCAGGCCCCGCGCGGATAATAACCGATCCGGTTATAGCCAAAGTAGTTGCGGCCATAGCCGTACCACGGTGAATAGAACGGATCGTGCTGGAACCCGGTCGAACGGACCTTTTCGCGCCCCTTGTCCACGCCATAATCGAACCGGACCAGCAGGCTGGCCGTTTCCGGGCTGGCCGGAGTGTAGCCGATCCGTGCCATCTGCGCTTCAACCAGCCGCGAATATTGCGAAAACTCCAGGCCGCCAGCCAGCGCCGGATCATCCGCGACGACTGCAAAGCTCTGCCCCTGCGGAGCGGGCAGCTGTGCCGCAAAGCGCGACACTTTGGCATTGAAGTTCTGGGTGCAGGCACCAAGGCTGGCAAGCAGCAGCGGGGTGAGGGCCAGTGTGGCGAGGCGAGACAGGCTCTTGGCAAACATCATTTCAGTCCCCTAATCATTAGTCAGGCGCTGTATTCGGAGCGCCGAACGCGCGCCAACCATAGCATAGCCCGATGATTGTGCCATCGCGGCTTAATCAAGGTTGAATGATCAGCCGCGCAGCAGCCCCAGCGCGGCATAGGCAGCTTCAAGCGTTGGTGCGGCCAGCGCGCGGGCCTGTTCGGCGCCTTTGCGCAGGATTGCGTCGAGCGCGGTGCGATCTGCCCGCAGTTCAATGAAGCGGGCATTGATCGGGGCAAGCTGTTCGATCACCAGCTCGGCCAAGGCCGGCTTGAATGCGCCAAAGCCCATTCCGGCAAATTCGGCCAGCACGATTTCCACCTTCATCCCGGCCATCGCGGCATAAATCCCGACCAGATTGGCGGCCTCCGCCCGGCCTTCAAGGCCTGCTATTTCGCCAGGCAGCGGTTCGGCATCGGTCTTGGCCTTCTTGATCTTTTGCAGGATCGTGTCGGCATCGTCGGTCAGATTGATCCGGCTCATGTCCGATGGATCGGACTTGCTCATCTTCGCCGTTCCATCGCGCAGGCTCATGATCCGGGCCGCTTCGGGTGGGATGATCGGCGCGGGAAGCGTGAAGATATCGCGCCCGCCGCCGAAATCATTGTTGAACTTTTGGGCAATGTCGCGGGCCAGCTCGAGGTGCTGCTTCTGGTCATCGCCCACGGGAACATGGGTCGCCTGATACAGCAGCACATCGGCCGCCTGCAGCACCGGATAGGTGAACAGCGCGATGCTCGCCCCTTCGCGGTTCTTGCCGGATTTGTCCTTGAACTGGGTCATCCGGGCCAGCCAGCCCATCCGCGCGGTTCCGCTCAGTAGCCATTGCAGCTCGGCATGGGCGGGAACCTGGGCCTGGTTGAACAGAATCGAGCGCTGTGGATCGATCCCGCAGGCGACCAGTGCGGCGACCATTTCGCGGGTGCCCGATGAAAGCTCGGCCGGAACATGCGGCATCGAAATAGCGTGAAGATCGGCGAGGAAATACAGGCTCTCGCCGCCGCTGGCGCTGACCTCGTGCTGCATCCGGACCCAGTTGCGGATTGCACCCAGGTAATTGCCGAGATGGAGATTGCCGGTCGGTTGGATGCCGGAAACGATACGCATGGGCTCAATCGACTTTCAGAATGTCATCGTCCGACTTGCTTGGGCGCGGACGGCGGCGGCTTAGCTGGCTGAGTAAGCTTTTGTCGATGGCCCCGATCAGAAAGGCGACCGCGAAGAATACCGTCATGCCCGAACCGACCAGCACCGCCAGCGACCACACCCGGTCGAACACGCTGCCGCCGAAATAGCCTGACAGGCGCGGCATCAGCCACGCCAGCGTAGCCGCCATCACGGCAGTCGCGACCAGCTGGCGCGCAATCTTGCCGGCCAGCCGCGCAGTGAAATGGAACCAGCCACGCCTATGCAGGATGATATAAAGCAGCAGGCAATTGAGGCTGGCGGAAGCTGCTGTGGCAGCCGCGAGGCCGACAATCCCGAAACGCCGCACCACCCAGACATTGAGGATGATGTTGAAAGTGAGCGAGATCAGCGCGGTCCATACCGGGGTGCGGGTATCCTCGCGGGCGAAGAACCCGGGATTGAGAATTTTGACGATCACATAAGCCGGAAGGCCACAGACCAGCGCAACCACGATATCGGCCATGATCGCACCATTGGCGACACTGAATTTACCGCCAACGAAAAACGCGGTGACAAAAGCCGGGGCGCAAACCGCCAAAGCGGCCGCAGCGGGCAGGGTTAACAGCGTGGCGATCTCGAATGCATTGGCTTGCAGCCGCTGCGCCTCGGCCTTTTCGCCGATATGGATGTGGCGTGACAGCATCGGCAAGATTGCGGTGCCCAGTGCAATCCCGACAATCCCCAGTGGCATCTGGTTGAGCCGGTCGGCCAGCTTGAGCAAGGTGAGCGAGCCTTGCTCGAGGCTGGTCGCGAAGAACGTATCGACGAACTGGCTGATCTGGTAGATGCCCGCCCCGAATGTGGCCGGCAGAATCAGCAACCCCAGCCGCCGTACTTGCGGGGTCAGCTTCGGGGTCGAAATCTTCAGCCTTACCCCGGCCCGGCGCGTCTCCCAGGCCAGGTAGAGCAGCTGCACGACCCCGGCCAGAGCGACCGACACGGCCAGCGCGCCTGACACGATCGTATCATCGCCGCTGGTCCCGCGCAGGTACCAACCCGCAGAAATGCCGGAGATCAGCAGGATATTGAGGAAGATCGGAGCCAGCGCACCCGGCCCGAACCGCGAGCGGGCATTGAGTAGCCCCGAAAGCATCGCTACCAGGCTGATCAGGCCCAGATAGGGAAAGGTGATCCGGCTGAGCGTGACAGTAAGCTCGAACTTGCCGGGCACTTTTTCGAATTCGCTGGCCAGCACCCAGACGATCGCCGGCATCGCCAGCATGGCCAGTGCGCTGAAGCCCAGCAACACCCAGACGAACACCGACAACACGTCGCCGGCAAATTTCTGGGCCGCTTCCTCTCCACCCGAACCATGCAGCTCGCGCGAGTACATTGGCACAAAGGCCACCGAAAAGGCCCCTTCCGCAAACAGGCGGCGGAAAGTGTTGGGCAGGGTGAAAGCCAGCTGGAACGCATCTGCCGCAAGGCTCGCGCCTAGCACGCGGGCCAGCAGCATGTCGCGGGCAAACCCGAACACCCGGCTGATCGCGGTCAGGCCGCCGATTGTCCCGACGTTTCTAAGCAGGCTCATCGGCGCTCCCCCATCGGCGCAGCCCTGAGATCCGAGCGGATCAGGCGTTGCCGACCGGCTGCTCGCCCTCGCCAGTTTCCTGTGAGGCGGCCAGCTGCGACAGGTACAGACCGTTGAAATCGATTGGTTCCAGCATCAGCGGCGGGAAGCCGGCATCGCGCACTGCATCGGCGATGATGCAGCGGGCGAACGGGAACAGGATCCGCGGCGCTTCGGCATAGGTGAACGCGTGGCGCTGGGCCTCATCCAGATTGCGCATTCCGACCAGGCCGCAATAAGCCAGATCTATAATAAAGGCGGTGCCCTGCGGGCCCTTGGAACTGATCGCGATCTTGAGTTCGATCTCACTCACTTCCTCGTTCATCTCGCGCGCGGCGATATTGAACTGGACGTCGATCTGCGGCGCTTCGGTCCACTGAAAACTGTCGGGCGCATTGGGGTTCTCGACCGAGAGATCCTTGACATACTGCGAAATGATCCCCGCGGCGGGATTGGTATCCTCGCCATTTGGCACGGGGCTATTTGGTTCTGGGCCATCAAGGTTCAGATTGGTGAGTACACTGCCTTCATCGGACATCGTCTGCCTGGCTTTCTTGACTGCGGCCACACCCAAGCTGCTTGGCAAGGGCAATCGGCCAAATTGAATTGCCGCGCGCCTAGCACCGTCACGCTCGGGCGGCAATGCTGCTAGCGCCCACCCCGAATTCAGGCCCGGTCCGTCGTAAAAAATACACCCAAGATGGCGTCCACGCGTTGTTCATTTGTATTGGCTACCTATCTGAGGCTAGGATGCTATAACGCCGCCTTATCGGCAAGGACTGGAACGTGAGTGTGAACGCAGTCGAAATCGTTATTTTGGCCATGATCGCGGCCTTTCTGGGGCTTCGGCTCTATTCCGTGCTGGGCCGCCGTGCCGAGCATGAGGAAGAACCGATTCAAGGCCGGTTCGAGGGCAAAAGCGATGCTACGGCCGCGCCACGGGTCGGCGCACCGGTTCAGGCCGTCAGCCCCGCGCAGCCGCGACTGATGGTCCCGGGCGTCACTCCGGCGATCGAACGCGGGCTGCGCGAAATAGCCGGTGCCGACCGGCGGTTCGACCTGACCGGTTTTGCCGAGGGATCGAAAGGCGCTTACCGGATGATCCTTGAGGCGTTTTGGCGCGGCGACAAGGACGAGCTGGGCCAGCTGTGTGACAGCGATGTTTATGAAGGCTTCGCGGGCGCCATTGATGCGCGGCTGGCGGCGAAGGAAACGCTAGAGAATCGGTTGATTCGGATCGAGGAGGCAACCATCGTTGCCGCCTCATACCAGGCACCGATGGCGCGGATTACGGTGCGTTTCACTGCCGATATCGCGGCATTGACCCGCGATGCGCAAGGCCAGGTGATCGCCGGATCATTGGATGATGCAATCGAAGCGCGCGATATGTGGACGTTCAGCCGCAATGTTACTTCGGCCGAACCTGACTGGCTGCTCGACGAAACCGACGAAGGCTGATCCTGCATGACCGGGCGGCGACTGCGCGTCCTCGCAGCGATCCTGCTTGCTGCCGCGCTTGCTGCCTGCGCACGGCTGATCCCTGAAGCGCATATCCCGCCCGCGCCTCCGCCATTGCCGGTCGTCACCCCATTGCCAGCCATCACCAGCGCGTTGATGGCCGGTGTGATCGCCGGGCCAACCATCGCCAACTTGGGCCTGACTTCTGCCGATGCCAGCGACGCACTTGCCTCGTTCCGCGAAAGTTGCCCGCGTTTGCTGGTGCGCACCGATGCCAGTGGTTTAACCCAAGGGAGCGATTGGCAGGCCGCCTGTTCTGCCGCCCCTACTTGGCCCGCGGGCGATGCTGCGCGTTTCTTCGATCAATTTTTCGAAACCGCAAAAGTGGGCGACGGCAATGCCTTCGTCACCGGCTATTTTGAACCGGATATCGCCGGCGTGCGGGTGCGCCAGCCAGGGTTTGACGTTCCGGTTTATGCGGTTCCGCCTGATCTGGTCCGGGCTAAAGTGGGCGAAGCACCGCCTGCGCCGAGTGGAGCGCAGCCGCTGGGCCGGTATGACGCGGCCGGGCAGTTCTTGCCTTATTTTGAGCGCAGCGAGATCGACGACGGCGCGCTGGCGAACAAGGGGCTGGAAATCGCCTGGGCCGCCGATCCGATCGAGTTTTTCTTCCTCCAGATTCAAGGCTCCGGCCGCTTGCGAGCGCCCGACGGCAGCGTGATGCGGATCGGTTATACGGCACAAAATGGCCGCGAATATGCCGGGATTGGCTCGCTGATGCGGGCAAGAGGCCTGATTGGTACTGGACCTGGGCAATATCCTGGCTCGATGCAGGGACTGATCCAGTATCTGCGGGATTTTCCATTGGAAGGCCGCGCCTTGATGCGCGAGAACAAAAGCTGGATCTTCTTCAAGGAATTAACCGGAGATGGCCCGCTCGGCGCGCTGGGTGTGCCGGTCCGGGCCCAAAGCAGTGTGGCGAGTGATCCCAATTTTGTGCCGCTTGGCGCGCCAGTCTGGCTCGCGCTCGATCGGGCCGAGGCCAATGGCCTGTGGGTGGCGCAGGATACCGGCGGGGCGATCAAAGGTGCCAACCGGTTCGACAGCTTCTGGGGCGCGGGCGATGCGGCAAAGTTGACTGCGGGCGGGATGAGCGGGCGGGGTCAGGCGCTGCTGTTCCTGCCCAAGGGCACGCTGGCCCGGCTTGGGTCAGCCGCGGGTGCGAAGTGATGCGCACCCCGCGCGGGCTGTTTGTGGGTGAAGCGGCGCTGTGGGCGCGGCTGGCGGGCACTGTAAAGCCGCTCAATCCTCCCCGCCCCGCGGAGGGGAGCCATGCGAAGCATGGTAGCGGGGCACGCGCGATGGTCGTGACGTCGATAGAGCAGGATCACTCGCCTGTGCCCCTCCACCACCTGCGGTGGTCCGCCTCCCCCAAGGGGCAGGATCGAAAACCTCAAACCCTCGACCACCACGGCCTCGACAGCTCATGGGAACGCAAGCTAGCCAAGGCGGCGATTGCGCCCGATTTTACGCTCGATCTGCACGGGTTTGGCCTGGATGCGGCGCACGGCCGGCTCGATTCTGGGCTGGCACTGGCGCTGGCGCAGGGTGCGCGGATGGTGCTGGTGATTACCGGCCGTGCGCGCCCGGTCGATGCGGCGGATCGCGGATCGCGGCGCGGGGCGATCCGGGCCAAGCTGCTCGATTGGCTGGCGGCAGGCCCGCATGCCTCACGGATTGCCGCAGTGCGCCCCGCTCATCCGCGTCATGGCGGCGCGGGCGCGGTTTATGTGGTGCTGCGCAAACCGCGCTAGCCGCCCAAATTAACCGCACTGCCCCCGGTGGAGCAGCTTGTGGTCCGCCAGCACCAGCGCCATCATCGCTGCAACCACGGGCGCACCGCGAATGCCGACGCAAGGGTCATGGCGGCCTCGGGTAGCGATATCGGTCGCCTCGCCTTCGCGGGTAATCGTCTCGACCGGCGTCAGGATCGAACTGGTCGGCTTGAAGGCGACGCGCACCAGCACTGGCTGCCCGGTGGAAATCCCGCCCGCGATCCCGCCAGCATGATTGGCGAGAAACTCCGGCCCTTGGGACCCAGGCCGCATCCGGTCGGCATTCTGCTCGCCAGTCAGCCGTGCCGCGCCGAATCCGTCGCCGATCTCGACGCCCTTTACTGCGTTGATCCCCATCATCGCTGCGGCCAGATCGGTATCGAGCTTGGCATAGATCGGTGCGCCCCAGCCTGCAGGCACGCCAGTTGCAACGCATTCGACGACTGCACCGAGCGAAGAGCCGGCCAGCCGCGCGTCATTGACCAGCTTTTCCCACCGCGTTGCCGCCTTGGGATCGGGGCAGAAGAACGGATTGCGCGCAATTTCTGCAGGATCGAACGCGCGCCGATCAATTGCGTCGCCGCCAATTTCGGCAACATAGGCGAGGATCGTGACCTCCGGGATGACCAGCCGCGCCACACCGCCTGCCGCCACTCGCGCCGCTGTCTCGCGTGCCGAGCTGCGCCCGCCACCGCGATAATCGCGCA
>JANLQQ010000126.1:0-20136 GCA_031367905.1 Novosphingobium sp. | reverse complement strand
GCTGTGGCACCGGCCACCCCAGTTTCGTGATGTCATCGAGCTTCACCAATCAGGAACTGGCGCAGATTGAGTTGTTCACCAAAAACGCCGAATACAAGAACGAAGTCTATGTCCTGCCCAAACACCTCGATGAGAAGGTCGCGGCGTTGCACCTTGAAAAGCTGGGCGTGAAGCTCTCGACCCTGTCGAAGAAGCAGGCTGACTACATCGGCGTGCCGCAGGCCGGACCGTTCAAGCCGGACCATTACCGCTATTGATTTTTGCGTCGTCCCCGGCTCGACCGGGGACCGCTGGCCTCATCGATCCAGCCTCGCATCGATGAGGCCAGCGATCCCCGCTTTCGCGGGGATGACGATCTGGCGACTTGCCAATATCCGCGCCCCCGCATAGCTGGACAGCATGATCCTTTCACAGACCGCGCTTGTCCTGATCGGGCTGCTGCTGGCAGCGTGGACGCTGGCTGCAGCTTGGGCGATTGTGTCTGCGCAAGGTAAAACGCGGCGACTCCAGGCGGGACAACGCCATGCCCGCCGGCTTGCCCGGATGGTCGATGAATCGCCCGCACTGCCGCTGCTGGTCCGCGCCGATGGCAAGATCGAAGCACCGGCGCGGCTGGCCGCCTGGCTGGGGCTGGATGCGGTGCCGCAATACCTCACCGAGCTCGACAACACGGATAAAGGCCTGACCGCCGAGCAGCTGGCCGAGCTGACCGAGGCGGTGCGCCGGACCCAGAAGACCGCCGCGCCGTTTCGCATGGTTGCCACCCCGCGCGGCTCAAAGCGTAGCTTGGCTTTGCGCGGACATCTGGCCGATCCGCAGGTATCGCCGGGCGGTGCGGCGCTGGTCTGGGTGTTCGATTTCAGCGACAGCGAGAGCGAGCTAGTGAAACTGCGCGCCGAAGCAGACCGTGCCCGGCGCGATTTTTCAGCGCTGGTCGGCTTGATCGAGGCCGCGCCGATGCCGATGTGGTTTCGCGGTTCCGATGGCACCTTGCAGCTGGCTAACACCGCCTATGTGCGCGCCGTCGGCGCGGAAAGCGCAGACGAAGTAGTTGCCGCCGGGACCGAGCTGATCGAATCGGTGGATGGGCTGACTGCAGCACAAGTTGCCGGGCAAGCCGCCGCCCGGCAGATGCCGATCGAACGGATGGTTTCGGCGACTATCGACGGCCAGCGCCGGGCGCTGAGGGTTAGCGATCTGCCGCTGGGCGACGACGGCGTGGCCGGTTACGCAGTCGATGTCGAAGATATGGAGGAGCTGGCCCGCAGCTTCCGGGCCTTTCGCGATGCCCAGCGCTCGATGCTCGATCAGCTTTCGGCCGGCGTCGCGCAATTCAATGCCAAACGCCAGTTGACCTTTGCCAACCAGCCGTTTCAGCGGATCTTCGCGCTGGGGCCTGCTGTGATGCTCGATCCACCACCGTTTGAACGTCTGCTCGATCTTGCCCGCGATGCCGGACGCGTTCCCGAGGCGCGCGATTTTCCCGCTTGGCGGCGCGAACGGGCCGGATGGTTCATGTCGGGTGAGGCCCAGGAAGAAGCCTGGCTGCTGGCCGATGGCACCCATTTGCGGATCGTTGCCCAGCCGCTGCCCGATGGCGGACTGCTGTTGATCGCTGAAGATCGGACCGAGCAGCTGCGCCTTTCGGCCACCCGCGATACGCTGCTGCGGACCCGCACCGCAACTTTCGACAGCCTGTTCGAATCGGTCGCGGTGTTTGCTCCCGATGGGCGGATGCAGCTGTGGAACCGCCGCTTTGCTGCCGACTGGGGCCTCGACGACGCCTTCCTTGACACCCACCCCAGGATCGATGCGTTGCTGACCCGGATTGGCGCGCGGCTCAAAAAGCCGGCGCGGTCAAAAGCGGTCGGCGATGTGGTGCGTGCCGCCACGCTTGATCGGCGGCAGACTGGCGGCCGGGTGGTTCTGGCTGATGGGCGGACGCTGGAGTTTGCCGGGGTCCCGCTACCCGATGGCAATGGTTTGCTTACCGTGCTCGACATCACCGATTCGCAAAAAGCCGAAACCGCGCTGCGCGAACGCAACGCCGCCTTGCTTGAAGCTGATGCGGTCAAGACGCGGTTCCTGGCCAATATGAGCTATGAATTCCGCACGCCCTTGACCTCGATCGGCGGCTTTGCCGAATTGCTCGAAGCCGGGATCGGCGGCGAATTGTCAGAAGCGGGCAAAGAATATGTCGCCGCAATCCTCACCTCGGTCGCGCGGCTGGGTGAGCAGATCGAGAATGTCCTCGACCTGTCGCAAAGCGAAGCCGGAATGCTGCCGCTGGCGGTTGATGAAATCGAACTGTTGCCGTTCGTGACCCGGATTGTCGAAGATCGCTCCGCCCGCATCAGTGAGGCGGGTCTGGTTCTCGATTTGCGCGGCGACAAGCTCGCGGGAAAAATCATGGGCGACAAGCGCCGGCTCGCCCGCGCGATCGGCCACGTTCTCGACAATGCGATCGCCGCCACGCCCAGAGACGGGCGCATCCTGGTCGAGCTGTCGCGGCATAAAGCCAAGGGGCATGATAACGCCCGGATCGTCGTTTCAGACAATGGCGCGGGAATGGACGCCGCCACGCTCGCCCGGGCGCTCGATGGGCTCAGGATCAGTGTCGATGGCAAGGCGATTGAGCGGCGCCGGGGCTTGGGTCTGCCACTCGCCCGGCAACTGATCGAAGCCCATGCCGGAACGCTCGAACTGCTGTCCGAACCGGGGCAGGGAACCGCCGCGATCATCGAACTGCCATGAGGCTGGAGCTGCCCGATCTGGAAGCGATGCAAGCGCTTGGCAACCGCATTGCAGGGGCGTTGCAAATTGGCGATGTGATTGCGCTGTCGGGCGGGCTGGGGGCGGGCAAAACAACGCTCGCCCGGGCGATCATCGCGGGCCTTGGCTATGCCAGAGAGGTGCCGTCACCCAGCTTCGCGATCATCGAGGTTTACGATCCGCCAGTGCTGCGAATGCCGCTGGTTCACGCCGATTTTTACCGGCTGAACCGCCCGGACGAGGTGCAGGAACTGGGCCTCGATGATTATCGTCAAGGCGGCGCACTGATCGCCGAATGGCCCGAAAACGGCGGCGGTTTTGCCCATGAGCCAGCTTGTCTGTCGCTGACACTCGAAGTTGCGGAGAAGGGCCGGATCGCCATTGCCCGGGCGGGGTCGGAGTGGCTAGGGCGGGAACCATGGATGTGAATTTGCCCGATGGCGTGGAACTGTTCCTTGCCAATGCTGGCTGGGCCGATGCGGTGATCGAACCGCTGGTCGCAGACGCCTCGTTCCGTCGCTATTTCCGGATCCGCAACGGCCAGCGCACCGCCATGCTGATGGATGCGCCACCGCCGAATGAAGACCCAGTTCCGTTTCTGCGGGCAGCAAAATGGCTTGATTCCAATGGGATGCGTGCGCCGCATATCCTGGCTGAAGATGCCGTGAGGGGCCTGGTCCTGCTTGAAGATTTCGGCGAAACCCGGATGCGTGACTACCTCGATCAATGGCCCGAGGATGAGCGCGAGGTCTATACCGCCGCAGTGGACGCGCTGGTCAGATTGCACCGGCTCCGCGCCGGCCCATTCCTCGACTACAGCCTCAGCGAGTATCAGCGCGAGGCCAGGTTGTTCATTGAATGGTATTGCCCTGCGCAAAACCTTACGGTCGATGGCCCCGGCTTTGGTGTGGCTTGGGAGCAGACGCTCGGCCAATTGCTGCCCCGCCAGCGCCAAGGTGTGACGGTACTGCGGGATTATCACGCCGAGAATATCATGCTGCTTGGCTCGTTGCAGAGCCAAGGCTTGCTCGATTTCCAGGACGCGCTGATCGGCCACGCGGCTTACGATCTAGTCTCGTTGCTGCAAGATGCGCGGCGTGACGTTTCGCCTGAACTTGAGGCCGAAATGCTGGAGCACTATCTCAACGCAAGCGGGGCGGGGGCGGATTTTAGGGGTGACTACGCCCGGCTTGGCGCCCAGCGAAACGCCAAGATTGTGGGGATTTTCGTCCGCTTGTGGAAGCGTGACGGCAAGCCGCGCTATCTCGATCTGATCCCGCGGGTCTGGGGCTTGCTCGAACGCGATCTGGCGCAGCCCGCACTCGCCCCGGTGGCACAATGGTTCGATGCCAATATCCCGGCCGAACTGCGCAGCACTGGCGGCGGGATTTTTGCGCGATGAGGATGCGCCCGCTCGCCAGCGATACGGCGATGATCATGGCGGCAGGCCTTGGAAAGCGGATGCGCCCGCTGACCGAAACGCTGCCCAAGCCGCTGGTGCAGGTCGCCGGAAAACCGCTGATCGACCATAGCCTTGATCGGATAGTCGATGCCGGGATCGGGCGAGCGGTGGTCAATGTACATTATCTGGCCGATGCACTCGAAGCCCACCTTGCCGGGCGTAGCGCGCCCCGGATCGTGGTGTCGGACGAGCGCTTCGCTCTGCTGGAAACCGGCGGCGGGATGGTCAAGGCATCGCCGTTGCTGCCCGACCCGTTTTTCTGCATCAACAGCGACAACATCTGGCTCGATGGTCCGCGCAATACTTTTCGTGAGCTGACCGATGTCTGGAACCCCGATACAATGGACGCGCTGCTGCTGGTGAGCCCGCACTCCCGAGCACGCAACTATGTCGGCAAGGGCGATTTTCAGCTCGATTCGCATGGCAAGATCAGCCGGCGACGTGCCGGACGGATCGCGCCGTTTATCTATACCGGCATCCAGCTAGTTGCCCACCGCCTGCTGCGTGATCCGCCTGATGGTCCGTTTTCAACGATGGTATTGTGGGAACGAGCAATCGCTGAGGAACGACTGTTCGGGCTGGTCCACACCGGTGACTGGTTTGAAGTAGGCGAGCCGGGTTCCATTGCGCCGACCGAGGCGCGGCTTGCCGGTGGTTGAGCGGGCTGGTCCTCAACTCTACTCGATTGCCGCGCATCGCGGCTTTGCCGATGCGCTCGTCGCTGGATTGATCCCGCGTTATTCGCAAGGCGACGTTGGCCTCGCCCGGCTGACTTTGCTGTTGCCCAGCAGCCGCGCGCTGCGGATCGTGACCGAGGCTTTTATTCGTTTGTCGGGCGGCGGACTGCTGCTGCCGCGGATGGCGGTCGTCGGCGATCTGGATATTGATGAAACGCTCGGGCCGCTGCTCGATTCATTGGGGACGGGGGCGCAGATTCCGCCCGCCGCCGATCCGGTCAAACGCTGGCTCCGGCTGGCCGACATCTTGCGCGAAGTCATGGGCGACAACGCCCCCCATGGTCCGGCCCTGTTGCGTCAGGCCTTTGAAACCGGACGGACGATGGATCGTCTGCTGGTTGAGGAAATTGGCCCGGAAGAACTGCTGTCCGAACGGGTGATCGGCATTGTTGGCGATCAGTCCGATCACTGGCAGGGCT
Organism: Novosphingobium sp.; assembly: GCA_031367905.1. GTDB lineage: Bacteria > Pseudomonadota > Alphaproteobacteria > Sphingomonadales > Sphingomonadaceae > Novosphingobium. Next base: position 14,746 of record JANLQQ010000126.1, on the reverse strand, counting down.
CCGTCGGCACTTTCGCCAAGGCGCAGTTGATCTGGCAGACCGAGCTGGCTGGACGCGGCGAAGTTGATGCGGCAACCCGGCGTAACTTGTTGTTCGATCACGTCGCCCGGCGTTGGCGAGAGAGCCCGCCGGCACATCCAGTGGTTGCGGCCGGCGTAACCAGTGCTTCGCCAGCCCTCGCACGGCTGCTGCGAGTGGTGGCTGAATTGCCACGCAGCGCGGTGATCCTGCCTGATTTGGATCTTGGCCTTGATCACGAAGTTTGGGCTGGGCTCGGCGTGGCAGGCGCGCCGCAAGAGCTGCACGATCCGCCATTCGGCAGCAGCGATGCGGTGACCCACCCGCAATATCATCTGAAGCTGCTGCTTAATCGAATGGGCGTAGCGCGGGATGAAGTGCAGCCCTGGCACAGAGCCGGCATGAGCGCCGCGCCGCCCGAGCGCAGCCGCGCTATTTCCAGCCTGTTCCTGACCCCTGCGGCCAGTGCCGGTTGGGTCAACCTGCCTGCCGAGCGCCGCCGCCTTGCGGGCGTGCGGCTGATGGAGACAGCGCACCCTGGCGAAGAGGCGCAAGCAATTGCCATCCTCATTCGCCAGGCTTTGGCTGAACCCGAAAAGCGGATTGCGCTGATTACGCCCGATCGCGGGCTTGCCATTCGGGTGGTCGCTCATCTGCGGCGCTGGGGAATCGAGGCGGACGATACCGCTGGCCGGCCGCTGCCGCAAACCGCAGCGGGCCGGGTGCTGCTGCTGCTGGCTGAGGTGCTGGCGCAGGTTGCCGCGCCGGTGCCGCTGCTGGCGCTGCTGGAGCATCCACTGGTTCGGCCCGGGGAAGCGCGGGCTGCTTGGTTGGAGTATGCCCGGGCGCTTGATCTGGCCCTGCGCGGACCGCGCCCCGCGCCAGGGTTGGCGCCATTGCAGGCAGCCGTGGCGCGGCTTGCCGGACGCCCGGGCGGCGAGGCCATGTCACTTTGGTGGGCGGAGGTTGAGGCGGTGCTGCTGCCGCTGCTTGAGCCCGCCGACAATCTGCCACTTGCGGCAGCATTCGATCGGCTGTGCGCGGCAGCTGAAGCGCTTTGCGGGACAGCATTATGGAGCGGGGCGGATGGCCGCGCACTGGCTGGCTTTGTCGAAGAACTGCGCGCTGCAGCGGGCGAGGTTGGCACGGTTCTAACGCCGCGTGATTTGCCGGTTGTGCTGCGCGATGCGATGGACCGGATTGCGGTCCGCCCGCCGTGGGGCGGACATCCCCGCGTCGCGCTTTACGGGTTGCTAGAGGCACGGATGAGCCGGGCGGATCTGGTGATTTGCGGCGGACTGACTGAGGGTAGCTGGCCTGCTCGCCCGGCCTCCGATGCGCTGCTGCCACCCGCCGTGCTGCGCGCGCTGGGTGTGCCGGGTCAGGATTTCCGCATCGGCCTTGCCGCGCATGACCTTGCCTCGGCGCTCGGGGCGCCAGAGGTTGTGCTGAGCCATGCCCGGCGCGATGAAGCTGGGCCAGTGATCCCTTCGCGCTTTGTCTTGCGGGTCAGGGCCTTGCTAGGCGAGCTTGCGGACAATCACGAGGAACTTGAGGCAGTGCGCTTGGCCCGCGTGATCGATGATGCACTTCCGGCACCTGCCTATCGGCGCCCCGAACCCCGGCCCTCAGCAGCACAGCGCGATGTGGGCATTGCGGTAACCGCAGTTGATCGGCTGCGCGGCGATCCCTATCAATTTTATGCCAGCGCGATCCTCGGCTTGCGTTCGCTCGATCCAATCGATGCAGATGCGACTCCCGCTTGGAAGGGTACTGCAGTCCACCGGATCCTTGAACGCTGGCATGAGGCCGGAGGCAAGCCGGGCGAGCTGCTCGTGCTGGCCGAGGCTGAACTGGATACGATGAGCGCCCATCCGCTGATGCGCGGCCTGTGGCGGCCTCGCTTGCTGGCCGGGCTTGAATGGATCGATGCCGAGATTACCCGGCTGCGGGATACCGACGCCCGCGCGGTTCTGGCAAGCGAGGCCAAGGGTGAGATGCTATTCGATGGCGTGCGGATCCACGGACGGGCTGACCGGATCGACCGGCTTGAAAGCGGCGCGCTGGCAATCGTCGATTACAAGACTGGCCAGCCGCCGACCAGCGGCATGGTCGAGGCGGGCTTCGCACTTCAGCTGGGCCTGATCGGGCTGATCGCCCGCGCCGGGGGTTTCCGTGATGTGGCCGGAGCGGCCGAGAAGTTCGAATATTGGTCGCTGGGCAAAAGCGAGAAGAGCGAAACCGGGTTTGGCTATTCCAACGAGCCGGTGATGGAAGGCCGCAAGAAGACTGGCCTGCTGCGCGAGGGATTCCTCGCCAAGACCGAGGAATTTCTGGCCGATGCGATCAATCGCTGGATCAAGGGTGACGAAGCTTTCACTGCCCGGCTCAACCCGGATATCGGCGGCTACAATGATTTTGATCAGCTGATGCGGCTCGACGAATGGCAGGCGCGCGCCATTCGTGACGAGGACCCGGCATGAGCGGCTCCGCAAAAGTCTGGCCGCTTGCGGGCAACCAGCGCCCGGCGGTCGATCCGCGTGAAACGGTGTGGCTATCTGCCTCAGCGGGTACGGGTAAAACGCAGGTGCTGTCCGCCCGGGTTTTGCGGCTGTTGCTGCAAGGTGATGTTGCGCCTTCGCAGATCCTCTGCCTGACTTTTACCAAGGCCGGGGCGACCGAGATGGCGGCAAGGATCAACGAGGTGCTGGCCAGCTGGGTGCGGGCGAGGCCCGAAGCTCTGGCCCGCGATCTGAAGGCGATCGGCGCGGATTTCACCCCGCATGTGCAGGACCGCGCCCGCACGCTGTTTGCCGAAGTGCTCGATTGTCCGGGCGGGGGCCTCAGGATCGATACGATCCACGCCTTTGCGCAATGGCTGCTGGCGGCTTTTCCGCATGAGGCCGGCCTGACGCCGGGAACGCGCGCAATGGAAGACCGCGACCGCGCGTTGCTGCTCCGACAGGTGCTGGCCGATTTGTTGATCGATGCTGAGCACCGGGGGGACAACGCCACGCTGGATGCGCTGGCCGCGCTGAGCCTTCGGCTTGGCCCGGATGACGTCCAGCGCTATTTGCTGCGCTGCGCCGAGGCGCGCGGGGCGTGGTTCGGGACCGGCGCATGGCAGCCGCCGATGCGGCAGCGGGTCAACCAGCTGCTCGGGCTGGCAGCGGATGCGAGCGAGGCGCAGCTGGTTGAGCTCTGTTCGGACGGGGCTTTCGATATGGCTCCGCTGCATCGGTGCCTTGAAACGCTGGCGGCCTGGGACACCGGCACCGGGCGCGAGGCAACGGCGGCCATCGGGAACTTCCTGCTTGCGTCTCCCGATGGCCGGGTCGAGCAGCTCGATGAGCTTCTGCTTGCTTTGTTCAACAAGGGCGACGGCGCGCCCAAGCAGCTGACCAATATCCTCAAGCGCGATCCGGGCTACGCGGATTATATCCTGCGCGTGTCCGAAAGCCTTGAGGTTGTGCGCGAACTTCGCACCATGCTGCGGCTGGCCGAATGGCTGACTCCGGCGCTGGAACTTGGCTGGCAATTTGCACTAGCATGGGACAAGGCCAAGGAGCGCGCAGGGTTCATCGATTTCGACGACCAGATCCGCCGGGCGGCCAAATTGCTCGGCCAGTCCGACCTGTCAGAGTGGATCCGCTACAAGCTGGACCGGCGCTTCGATCACATATTGATCGACGAGGCGCAGGATACCAATGCGGCGCAGTGGCAGATCATCAACGCGCTGACCGGCGATTTCTTTGCCGGCGAAGGTGCGCATGGCGACAAATTGCGGACCTTGTTCGTGGTTGGCGATTACAAGCAGGCGATCTTTCGCTTTCAGGGGACCAGCCCGGAAAACTTCAAGGATGCCCGGGACCGCGTTTACGCATTAATGCATGGCGCGGCGGAAAATGCACAATTGCTGCGCAGCAACCTGACCGCGCGAAGCTTGCAGGAATTGGGCCTCGATAAATCGTTCCGCACGGCGCAGGCAGTACTCGATTTCGTTGACATGGCGATCGGCAAGATCGGCTATTCCGGTTTCGGCCTTACCGACCCACCTGAACTTCATGTTGGCGAAGACCGCCCTGGCTATGTCGCATTATGGCGCGTGGTCCGGCAGGATGTAGCTGATCCGGACGATGCCAGCGAAAGCGAGGAAGGCGATGAGGGCTGGCTTGCCAAAGCCGATCGCCAGCTGGCCGACCGGATTGCGCGGCAAATCCGCGCTTGGATGGAGCAGGGCTTCCCGCTGCTCAAAGGGCGCGAGCCAGCAGAGGGGCCACGCCGCGCCGGGCCCGGCGACGTCATGGTGCTGGTCCGCAAGCGCAAGGAACTGGCCGGGCTGATCGTCGCGCGGCTCCATGCTGCCGGGGTGCCGGTGGCCGGGGTCGACCGGCTGCGGCTGGCTGCACCGTTGGCGGTGCGCGATCTGGTCGCTGCTCTGCGGTTTGCCGCGCAGCCGCTTGATGATCTGACCCTGGCGAACCTGCTGGTCTCGCCGCTGATCGGGTGGAGCCAGGAACAGCTGTTGCAGCATGGCTATCGTCCAAAAAATGTCCGGTTGTGGGAGCATCTGCGCTGCATCAGCCATTCCGATGTGGCGGCAGCAATGACGCTGCTGCTCGATCTGCTCGGTCGGGCCGACTTCGAGCCGCCCCAAGCCCTGCTCCACTGGCTGCTGGTCGGGTTATGGCAGGGCCGCCGCAAGCTGATTGCGCGGTTGGGGCGCGAGGCCAATGATCCGATCGACGAGTTGCTCAACGCTGCTAACGCCTATGCGCTAAGCGATACGCCCAGCCTGCAAGGCTTCTTGCGCTGGTTCGACGCAGGCGAGGGCGAGCTGAAACGCGAGGCGGGCAAGGCCGGCGCGCTGGTCCGGGTGATGACCGTGCATGGCTCCAAGGGTTTGCAGGCGCCGATTGTCATTCTGGCCGACGCTGCCGATAATCCCGACAGCTCGCGCGGGCAGACGCTCGATCTGATCGACCCGGCAAGCGAATTGTCCGGCGATCAGGAGGCCCGGCGCATCCCGCTCCCGCCGCTGCACAAGGAAGAGCGGCTGGGGCGGATCGCGGCGAAAGCCGACAAGTCCAAACAGGCCGAGCGCGAGGAGCATTGGCGGCTGCTCTATGTGGCGATGACCCGCGCGGAAGAGGCACTGTTTGTCGGCGGATCGCTTGGCCCGCGCGAAAAAGTGCCCGCGCCCGATAGCTGGTATGCGCGGCTGGAAGGGCTGTTCACTGCCGATGAATGGCTAGATGATCCCATCTGGGGGGCGCGGCTTGAGCATGGCGAGGCACCGCAGCCGATCCCGGTTGATGCCGGTATGGCAGAATTGCCGCCAGCCCCGTCACTACCAGCCTGGCTGTCCGAACCGCTCGGCCCTGAGCCACGACCGACCCGCCCGCTTGCTCCTTCGGCCTTGGGCGAGGATGTGGCGGCCGACCCGCCATTCCCGCCTGGAGCAGATCAGTCCGCAGCGCGGCGCGGGGTGTTGATGCACAAGCTGCTCGAACGGCTGCCCGAACTCGTGCCCGATCAGCGCATGGCGGCGGCGCTGGCATGGCTGGCGCGGGTCGGGGCGGAATTCGCGGATGCGGAGCGCAAAGATATGGCACAGGCAGCGCTGACAGTGCTGGCGCATCCCGATTGGCAGGAGCTGTTCTCGCCCGCCGCCCTTGCCGAAGTGCCGATTGCTGCGCTGGTGGGAACCCGGGTGGTGGCGGGTACGATTGACCGGCTGTTGATAACCCCGGAGCGGATCTGGCTGGTCGATTTCAAGACCGCCCGCCGCCCGCCGGCGTCGCTTGATGACGTGCCGGACGCGATCCTGCGCCAGATGGCGGCCTATGTCGCCGCGCTTGAAGCGAGCTTCCCCGGACGGACGGTGGAGGCGGCATTGCTTTACACGCAAGCGCCGCATTTGATCGCGATTCCGCCCAGCATAATCGATCATCACAAGCAGGCATTGCTGGCGGCGGAGTAAAGCTTTTCAGACTTGGCCGTTGCCATTGCGCCCGCGCCCCCTAAATTAGCGCAAAGCAAACAGGAGTTCTTACTATGTCGACGATCGCCGTTACTGACGCCAGCTTTGAGGCTGACGTGCTCAAGTCCGACAAGCCTGTACTGGTCGATTTCTGGGCCGAATGGTGCGGACCATGCAAGATGATCGGGCCCTCGCTCGAGGAAATCAGCGAAGAACTGGCCGGTCAGCTGACCATCGCCAAGATGGATATTATGGAAAACACCAGCGTCCCAGCCGATATTGGCGTCCAGTCGATCCCGCTGATGGTACTGTTCAAGGATGGCAAGGCGGTTGCCCAAAAGCTAGGAGCTGCCCCGAAAAGCCAGCTCAAGAGCTGGATCGAAAGCGTCCTCTAAATAGCCGTCAACCGCTCGGCCAGCGCATCCCATAGTGCGGGTGCTGCTGCGCCAATCAAGCCTGAACGGTGATCGTCAACCCGATAGGGCGTGCCATCGGGCCGTGCCGCCTTGCCGCCGGCTTCATTGAGGAACAGCGCTCCGGCGGCATGATCCCAGGCCAGCGTGCGTTCGAAGATCGAGACGTCGTTTTGGCCCAGCACCAGCCTTGGGTATTGTTCGGCGGCGCAGCGCGGAATATCGACCAGCGCATAATGCGGGGCGATGTGGGTTTTCATTGCCTCGCGCTTGGCCAAATCCATGAACATCAGCGATATCCCGGCGATCGGCGGTGTCTGGCCGCTGGAGCGGGCGATAATCCGCTCGCCATCAATGAAGGCCCCAAGCCCGCGCGCGGCATGGCAGAACCGCCCGGTCAGCGGATCGAGGATCCAGCCCGCAACCGTCTCGCCCCGTTCGGCCAGCGCGACCATAATTCCGAACGGCGGACGTCCGGCGGCAAAGTTGTTGGTCCCATCGAGCGGGTCGATGATCCAGCATAGCGCATCGCCCAGCCGGTCCAGCAGGGCGGGATCTGCATGGGCCGCTTCCTCGCCAACAATCGCCGCTTCGGGCAGTAGAACCGCCAGTCCCCCGGCGATGATCGCCTCAGCCTCGCCATCGGCGATGGTGACGAGATCATCGGTGGCCTTCTCGACGATTTCGCTGGCGGTCAGCTGCTGGTAGCGGGGCAGGATGGCGCGATTGGCGGCTTCTTCGATTATGCCCCGTACCGCAGCAGTCAGCGCTTCGCTCATGAGCGATAGTCCGCGTTGATCGAAATGTAGCCGTGAGTCAGATCGCAAGTCCACACCGTGGTGCGGCCATCGCCCAGGCCCAGATCAACCTCGATGGTGACATCCTGCCCCTTAAGGTGGGCGACTACGGGTGCTTCCTGATAATCAGCTAGCGGCTGGCCATCCCTGGCCGCCCAGGTCCCGCCAAAGCCGATCGAGAGCTTGTCGCGGTCCGCCGGCTCACCTGCCTTGCCAACCGCCATGACCACGCGGCCCCAATTGGCGTCTTCCCCAGCAATAGCGGTTTTGACCAGCGGTGAATTGGCGATTGCCAGACCAACGCGGCGCGCGCTGTCATCGCTGACTGCCCCGCTGACCCGAACTGCGATGAACTTTTGCGCGCCTTCACCATCGCGGACGACCAGATGGGCCAGCTGGCGGCAGACATCTTCCAGCGCAGCGGCAAAGGCATCGGCCCCGGTGCTGCCGAATGAGGCGAGCGGGGCGTTACCCGCCTTGCCGGTGGCGAAGGCCAGCACGGTATCGCTGGTCGAAGTGTCGCTATCCACCGTGATGCAGCTGAAGCTGCGCTGGTTGGCAGCAGAGAGCAGCACTTGCAGGAAGGCGGGTTCAACCGCAGCGTCTGTGAAAATATACCCCAGCATCGTCGCCATGTCGGGGGCGATCATCCCGCTGCCTTTGATGATCGCAGCCAGCGTTATCGTCCGCCCATCGACCACTGCCCGAGCAATCGCACCCTTGGGAAAAGTGTCAGTAGTGCCGATGGTACGGGCGGCCGCTTCCCACGAAGATGGGGCGGCGAGTAGCGCGGCTTCGATCCCGGCGCGGGCCTTGTCCTTGGGCAGCGGTACCCCGATTACCCCGGTCGAGGAGACGAATACTTCGCCGGTTGTGCAGCCCAGATGTTCCGCCACCTGCGCCATGATCGCCTCCACCGCCTCGCGCCCGCGATAGCCGGTGAAGGCGTTGGAATTACCGGCATTGACCACCAGCGCGCGGGCGCGGCCTTGCCCGACCTGTTCGCGGCCCAGTTCGACTTCGCTGGAGCAGCAGACATTGCGGGTGAACACCCCAGCCACCGCTGTCCCCTCGGCCAATTCAACATAAGTCAGATCGCAGCGACCCCAGTCCTTGTAGCCCGCGCGGGCAATGCGCACCGTTACCCCGGCGATTGCTGGCATGGCGGGAAAAGGCCGGGCGAGGGGGGAGACTGCGGAGGACATACCCCGGCGACTAGTCCCCCGCGCGCTATTTCGCAATCACTCGGGCAAACGGCGGCTCACTTGCGCGTGCAATCGCATAAAGTGCAATTGCCGCAGCATTGGAAACATTGAGGCTTTCGATTGCATCGCTGATTGGCAATTTCGCTAGCGCATCGCAGTGCTGTTTGATGTTGTGGCGCATTCCTTCGCCTTCCGCGCCAAGCACCAGCGCGACCGGGCCGGTGGGGAGCGCTTGGGCCAGCGTACTGGTCGCGCTGCCATCAAGGCCAATCCGCCAATAGCCCGCCTCGGCGATTTCTTCGAGCGTGCGGGCAAGGTTCACGACCCGGACCCACGGCACGATTTCGAGCGCGCCCGACGCTGATTTACCGACGACCCCCGATTCGGGCGGGGCATGGCGATCCTGGGTGATGATCGCGCGCGCGTTGAAAGCCGCTGCCGAGCGCAGGATCGCGCCGAGATTGTGCGGATCGGTAACTTGATCGAGGATCACCAGCGGCCGTGCTGGATCGCCGTCCATCACATCTTCGATAAAGATATCGTCGAGCGGATCGCATTCCAGCACCAGCCCCTGATGCGGCGCATCGCGGGCAACAAACCGTGCTAGATCAGCGCCTTGCGCATATTCCACCGGGAAGTTTTCCGGCAGCTCACCATCAAGCGATTCGACACCCTCGCGCGTTGCCCACAATTTGCGGTGGGTGCGGTCCGGGTTGCCCAGCGCGGCTTCTACCGCATGGCGTCCCCACAGCCGCACTGCACCAGTGCTGGCGCGCCCGCTGCCCCGACCACCCTGCATGCGTCCGGCCCGGCCGCGTAATGCTCGCGTGGGGCGGGTTTCGCCGTGCTTGGTCATGCTTGATCCTTCCAGTCTGAATGTCAGCGGCGCTCCTGCCAGTCGCTCCGATAACAGGCAAGTTATTGACACGGGGGCAGCGCTTCGCCATGAGCGCGCCTTCTCGGCCGGAAGGCCCGTTCGCGGGCCGCAATTTCGGGTTTTCCCCACACTTGCAAGCAGGTGTGGGGCACGCTGGTGTGGACAGGTGGCCGAGTGGTTAATGGCAGCAGACTGTAAATCTGCCCGCGAGAGCGTACGCTGGTTCGAATCCAGCCCTGTCCACCACCCGGCTCCCCGCAATAGCGCCGCTGGCGTTGGAGGCCAGCTGGCTTGGCTGCTGGCCAAATTTCCCGGCGCACCCACTGCTCAAAGCCTTGCCGATCTGCGCACGCCCCGGTAATCCGTCTGGTATGACCGTAATTACCCCCGTCATTTCCGCCACCGGGCTGTTCACCCCGCCCGAAACGATTACGAACGCTGAGCTGGTCGAGAGCTTCAACTGTTACGCCGCGCAATTCAACACGGCCAATGCAACGGCAATTGCAGCCGGTGAGGTGACCGAATTGTTGCCAAGTTCGGTTGAGTTCATCGAAAAGGCGAGCGGGATCAAAGCCCGCCATGTGATCAGCAAAGCACCACTGCTCGACCCCGCGATCATGGCCCCGCGCTGGGCGGAACGGCCTGATGACGAAATTTCGGTGTTGGCCGAGATCGGCGTTGCGGCAGCCAAGGATGCACTTGCGCGGGCTGGGCGCGCGGCCAAGGATGTTGATGCGGTGCTATGTGCGGCTTCCAACCTGCAGCGGCCCTATCCGGCGATGGCGATTGAGATCCAGCAGGCTTTGGGAATTGAGGGCTTTGGCTTTGACATGAATGTCGCCTGCTCTTCGGCCACTTTCGGGATCCAGACGGCGGCGGATTATATTCGATCAGGCAATGCTCGCTCGGTGCTGGTAGTCAGCCCGGAGATCTGCTCGGGCCATCTCAACTGGCGAGACCGCGATAGCCACTTCATCTTCGGCGATGTGGCAACGGCAGTGCTGGTTGAGGCTGAGGACATGGCCCCGCGCCCGCATTGGAGCATTCTTGGAACCAAGCTGAAGACGGTATTTTCCAACAACATCCGCAACAATTTCGGCTTCCTCAATCGGGCCCATCCCGAAACCCGCGACGCCGCCGACAAGCTGTTCGTTCAGGAAGGGCGCAAGGTGTTCAAGGAAGTGGTTCCGATGGTCGCCAATATGATCGTCGAAGAGGCCGGGCGGCTGGGGATTGATCCGGCAAGCCTTAGACGAATGTGGCTCCATCAGGCCAATGCGGGGATGAATCGCCTGATCGCCCAGCGCGTGCTGGGACATGAAGCGAGTGAGGATGAAAGCCCGACGGTGCTCGATACCTATGGCAATACATCGAGCGCAGGCTCGATCATTGCGTTTCATCTTAACAGTACGGATCTGGCTCCGGGTGATACCGGGCTGATCTGTTCGTTTGGCGCCGGCTATTCGGCCGGAACGGTTTTCGTCCGAAAGGTCGGGTAGGGCACCCGCAGCGTTTTATGGCCATGACGGCTGGCATCAAGCAACGCATCCCACCAGGTAAACAGCCAGCCAGATGCCTTCCAGATCGCGCCAACCGCAAGCACTGATACGAGGCCATCGATCGCATAATGATAGGCCAGGTGAACCGAAGCGATCCATATCAGGATGAAAAACGCCAGAGAGGCATTGCCCCACCGTGCCGAGAGTTTGCGTGAGGCGAGATAGAAGATGAATGCGATAGCGATATGCATCGATGGCATGGCCGTTATCCCGCTTCCCAGGCCGTTGCTGCTGGTTTGGAGCCGTTCGAGCAGCATCTGCTGCACCGGTAAGGTCATCACGGTGTAGACCTGGTTGGCGGCGTACAGATAGCTCATCTGGGCGTCGAAATCAGTGTAGCCCAGCAGTGGTTTGACGAAGCAAGGCCCGTAAGAGGCCAGCGCCGTTGCCATTGCGCCGCCAACTATTGCCCAGGTTAGCAGGAAGGTGAGCACGAAGCGGCGGCGGATTGCATTGTCGATCGGCAGGAACAAAAAGCACAGGCTGCCGAAATAAATCAGCAGGAACCATAGGTGGTAGAAGAGCGCCAGCGCGGCGGTGATGATCGGGTATCCCAAGACCGGCTGAAGCAATTGCCAGGGATCATGCCCAAGAAACAGCGCGCGATCGATCTCGATGAAGGTACGATCCCAAGAATAGATATTGAACAGCGGGATCGCCGATTTCATCGCGGAGAAAAATGGCAGAAAGACAATCAGTACAGCGATGATCGGCACCTGCTGTAGCCCCGTTTCAAGCCGCTGCCGGGCAAGATATCGCTGGCGCAAGTGGGCAAAGGGACGTTTGGGGCGGTGGCGAACGAGAGTGTACAAGCAGTCTGCCGCCAGCATTCCCTGACAAGTTGCCAGGTAGATTTGAGCATTGGTTGAAATGGTCGACAGTCGAAACACGATGCCTTTTGAATGGAGTAGATACACAAACAGCGCGAAGATCGGCAAGGTGAGCGCATAGATCGGCAGGTCAGCGAGGATACGACTGCCCACTGCGGCCGCAAGGCCGTGATATTTGCCGTTTTTGGAATTGCTCTCCATCTCAGATCGCTTACCGCATGTGTTCTATAGAATTGGTTAAGCACGATCCAAAGCTTGGTTGCTTGTTGCCAATCACCCTTGTCGCTTTGGCAGCGAACGCCTAAGCGCGCAACATGCCCGGAGAAATCGTAGATAATCGCGGACGCGGTGAAGTCAGCTGGAGCTGGCCGAGTGTCCATCCTGAAGGTCGCAAGTTCGCCCTGATCGCAGGCGCTGCCTGTCTGGTGGCTGCCTTTTTTGCCTGGGAAACCGTTGCCTGGCCGCTCGCCGCGCTGGTTGGGGGGATCCTGGCCTTTTTTCGCGATCCACAGCGGATTACCCCGCAAGGCGATCAATATCTTGTCGCGCCTGCGGACGGCTTGATCACGCTGATCCAGAAAGTCCCGCCCCCGCGTGAACTTTCGATCGATGACGGCAGCGGCACTGCGGCCTTGGGGACCGAGCCGGTTACCCGCATCTCGATCTTCATGTCGGTGTTCGATGTTCATATCAACCGCGCACCGATCAGCGGCACGGTGCGCCGGGTGATCTATATCCCGGGCAAATTTCTCAACGCCGATCTCGACAAGGCGAGCGATGAGAATGAGCGTCAGCACATTCTGATCGAGCGCGGCGATGGGCTGATGATCGGCTTTACCCAGATCGCCGGGTTGGTGGCGCGGCGCATCGTGCCGTTCGTCAAACCGGGCGATACGCTTGCAGGCGGCCAGCGGGTTGGTTTGATCCGCTTTGGCAGTCGGGTTGACGTCTATCTTCCCGCCGGGACCGAGCCGCGGGTGCTGATGGGACAAAAAACTGTTGCCGGCGAAACCATCCTCGCCGAACTCGGCCAGCAGCTGCTGATCGAGGGCGTGAGCCAGTGAGCGAGGAAACTGGCGAGTTGCCGCGCCGCCGGGGATTGCCCGGCGGGCTGACTCTTCGCGCGCTGGTTCCCAATGCAATCACCGCGGCTGCATTGTGCGCCGGGCTTACCGGCATTCGGTTCGCCATAATGGGGGAGTGGGAAAAGGCGGTTCTTGCGGTTGTTCTGGCTGGCATGCTCGATGGAATCGATGGGCGGATCGCGCGGTTACTCAAGGCGGAATCGCGCTTTGGCGCAGAGCTCGACAGTCTGGCCGATTCTATCTCGTTTGGAGTTGCTCCAGCGCTCATCCTGTTTCTGTGGTCGCTCGAAGATCTGCCACGGCTCGGTTGGTTCGCTTCACTGGCTTTTGCGATTTCGTGCGCCTTGCGGCTTGCCCGGTTCAATGCGCAGATTGATGTGGTGGAGCAGCCGCATAAGTCAGCTGGCTTTTTAACCGGGGTGCCTGCACCGGCGGCTGCGGGTCTTGCGTTCCTGCCGCTTTATTTGTGGATCGTCACGGGGCGGGCCGAGTTTCGCGAACCGGTGCTGGTCGGCATATGGCTGGCAGTGATTGCCTTCCTGATGATTTCCAGCGTCGCGACACTCTCATGGGGCTCGATCCGCCCGCGGCGGAGCATGCGGCTCGAACTGCTGGCTTTGGTCGGGCTGGTCGGCGCTGCGGCCTTGACCGAGCCATGGTTCACTTTGATCGGGATTTGCTTGCTCTATCTAATGATGCTGCCCGTCGGGATACTTAGCTATTCACGGGTCAAGCGGCAGCGCGCAGCGCGGGCTGCAGCAGCGGACGACGCACTGAGGGCTTGATCGGCAGTGCAACAACCCGGGCCGGAATTGGAACCAGGATTGGTCCGGCCGTATCGTGAGAAATTATCCGGTAATCACAACTGCGGGTTGCTTCGCACTGCTTCAGCGCGCTGCGAACAGCCAGCGCGGCCGTTCCATACTGACGCCAGCTTTGCGCCATTGCTGTCAGCGCGAGCATAGTTGCAGCTGCAAACAGAGTGGTCAGGGCAAAAGCGATCATCGCAGCAATCCTTTTCAATCCCGCTGTCCCGACCCGTGGATGAGTCTGTGGACAGCTTGTGGATAAGTCCGTTCCGAGCTAATTGTTCCACCCGGACGAACACCGTGTCTCCTATGTTCTTTATTTGTTCTATCTCGTCAACAGCTATTTTGCTGGGCTATGCCCGGTCGGTTCACGCCAATGTGCCGCCCTGAACGCAATCGAGGCTGGATTTCCATTTCAAACCACGCTAGGGGCCGCCGCGTACGGACTGGATTGAGTCATTTGACCTCACATCTTCGTCCGCCACAAATCCACATGGGAAGCGCCCATACCGGTGCCGCAGCGGGCTTTTCCGCACGGTTCCAGCTTTCCAGAGGCATAACCGGATAAGGAAATATCTATGGCGGCTCCTGTCGTTACCATGCATCAATTGATTGAGGCCGGCGCACACTTCGGCCACCAGACCCATCGCTGGAACCCGCGGATGAAGCCCTATATCTTCGGCGCGCGCAACGGGGTTCACATTCTCGATCTGTCGCAGACCGTGCCGCTGATGGCCCGTGCGCTCGATTTCATCGCTGCCACGGTTCAGGCCGGCGGCAAGGTTTTGTTCGTTGGCACCAAGCGCCAGGCGCAAGAGCCGATCGCGCAAACGGCGCGGGCGTGCGGCCAGCACTTCGTCAACCACCGCTGGCTGGGCGGCATGCTCACCAACTGGAAGACCATTTCCGGTTCGATCAAGCGCCTCAAGACGCTGGAAGAGCAGCTCTCGGGCGACACTGCCGGCCTCACCAAGAAGGAAGTCCTGCAGCTAACCCGCGAGCGCGACAAGTTGGAACTTTCGCTGGGCGGGATTCGCGATATGGGCGGCATTCCGGACGTGATGTTCGTGATTGACGCCAATAAGGAAGAGCTGGCGATCAAGGAAGCCAATGTGCTTGGCATTCCGGTTGTTGGCATCCTCGATTCAAACGTCGATCCCTCGGGCATTG
>JANLQQ010000039.1:0-6469 GCA_031367905.1 Novosphingobium sp. | reverse complement strand
ATCCGCGTGCCGACATGCTCGGCCTGCGCCTGCATTTCTTCCATCAGCCACGGGCCCTGGATCACATCACGAAAGCCGGGGTAATTTTCAACATCGGTGGTGATGGTCAGCTGGCCGCCCGGCTGAAGCCCCTGAACCACGATCGGCAGCATCCCGGCCCGCGCGCCATAAATCGCCGCTGACAGACCAGCAGGTCCCGAACCGATAATCAGCATCCGTGTGGTGTGAGTCGTCATGAATTCCTCCGCATGGGAGGCGAAATAGGGCGCGCGTGTGCGGAATGCCAGCCTCCCCCAAAGGATTTTCCCTTAAATTACTTCCGATCAACGGCGTGGACGATTCACTGTTGCAATTGCGAGTAGTTCGCATTAGCGGTTAATAGTGAAGGGGATTAACTTGAGAAACTATCTTATCGGGGCCGCACTGGCATGTTCCGTTTCAACTGCCGCGCTGGCGGCCCCTGGCCTTGGCGATGAAATATATGGCGCGACGGTCGAAAGCGGCGAGTTTGAGGCCGAGGCCCGCTATGGCGCGCTCGTCGGCGGCCCGGATGACGGTGAAGACAGGCTGAAGCTGGAAGCAGCATATGGGGTCAACGACCGCTTCCGAATTGGCGTAGTGGCCGAGTTCGAGAAAGAGCCCGGCCTGCCGCGCAAGGCAGGAGCCCTCGCCATCGAAGCCATATATGCGCTGGGCCGGGTCGGCAGCATTGATATTGCCGCTTACGCCGAATATGAGATTGCTCTCGATGGCACCGACAAGGTTGAAACCAAACTTCTGCTCCAGCGCCGCACAGGACCTTTGGACATCCGGTTCAACCTGATTGCTGAAAAGCCCCTCGACAGCGCCGCTCAGGTTGCACTCGAATATGCCTTCTCCGCCGATATCGAGACCTTCGGGGAGTTGCGGTTAGGCGTGGCAGCCTTTGGCGAACTTGGCACATTCAGGCATTTTCTGCCCGATGCCGAACACTTTGCAGGACCGGTTGCCAAACTTGAGATTGAGGGTCTGGGGCCTGAGCTTGAGCTGCAAGCCGGCTATCTGTTCGCACTCGGCAAGGCCAGGGACGGCACTAATGGGCAGTTTCGCCTGACTTTGGGACTTGAATTCTAGGCGGATTGACGCCGCCGCTGCCAGCGCGCAAAGCCCCGGGTAATGACACCGCACGGCCCAACCTCGAACAGCTTCATCTCGCAGCGGCTGAAGCTCCATTATGTCGATTGGGGCAACCCGAAAGCGCCCAAGCTGATCCTCCAGCATGGCGGTCGCGATCATTGTCGCAGCTGGGATTGGGTGGCCCAAGAGCTGGCCAAGGACTGGCATGTCATCGCACCCGATCTGCGCGGCCACGGCGACAGTGCCTGGGCGCCGGATGGCAATTACGAGATGAACGCACTGGTCTATGATTTTGCGCAGCTGATCCATACGCTCGGGCAGGATCAGGTAACGATTGTCGCCCACTCACTCGGTGGCAATATCGCGACCCGCTTCACCGGACTTTACCCTGAAATGGTTCGCAAATTCGTAAATATCGAGGGGCTTGGCCCGTCTCCCGAGCGCCGGGCGGAACGGGACGCGGCGGGCTATGCCGCGCTCTTCCGCAAGTGGATCGAGGATCGCCGCAAGGCCGCTGGCCGGATCCCGCGTCGATACCTGACGATCGAGGCTGCCTATGCCCGGATGAAGGAGGAAAACACCTTTTTGACCGACGAGCAAGCCCGCCATCTCACGATCCATGGGGCCAGCCGGAACGAGGACAGCACTTGGAGCTGGAAGTTCGATCCCTATTTGAACGTCTGGCCGTTCGAGGATGTCCCGGAAGATCGCACCAACGACCTCTGGGCCCGGATATCCTGCCCGATGCTGCTGCTTTACGGTGCTGATAGCTGGGCCTCGAACCCCGAAAAGGATGGCCGGGCCGATATTTTCACTACCGCGCGGGTAGTCGAGTTTGAAAACGCCGGCCACTGGCTCCACCACGATCAGTATGACCGGTTCATGGCCGAACTGCGCGGCTTTCTGTAATCGTCATCCCGCAAAGCGTTCCGCCAGGGCAGCGCGAACTGCATCGTCCACACCCAGCACTTCGGCCAAATAAGCGTCTGTAGTGCCGTGCCGCTGCTCAATGGCAGCAAAGCTTGCGTCGAGGTATTCCGCTTCGACCCCCATAAGCGTTCGGATAGTGGCATCGCTGATCGCGCCGTGCTTGTCGCCAATTGAAGCGCCGCCAGCGGCAATCCGGCGATCGATATTCCCGGCAATGTTGGTCAGCATATAGTCGGCCATAATGTCATCACGGTGGACGCCAAGCGCGTGGTGGAGCATCGCCACTGCGAAACCGGTACGATCCTTGCCGGCCAGGCAATGGACCACGCTTGCCCCGTCACGCTGCACGAGCCCGGTGAAATAGCGGCGCAGGATCGGGACCAGATTGGGCCGAAAGGCGATGTCCTGGTACAGCCGCTGCATCGCTGCGCGCGCGCCCGCTTCGTCGATCACGCCGGTGGCTGCCTCGACATGCAAGGCGAGCCCGGCGGTTTCGCCGTCATGGTAGACCACTTCAGCGGTGAACCCGGCCGGTCGGCGGCACGGGTTGTTGGCACGTTCGCCATTGCCGCGGAGATCGAATACCGTAGCAAGGTCCAGCGCGCCAATCGCCACCAGATCCGCGTCGCTGGCCCCGCCATGCTCGCCAGACCGCCACAGCAGACCGCGCTTTACCTGGCCGCCACCAGAGACGGCATAGCCGCCATAATCACGGAAATTATGGACGCCTTCCAGCGGCAGAACCCGGCGATCGGTTTTGGCATTAATCATAACCCGGGCGATTGGCAGGATCGGGCGCGCGGCGCAACGGTTTCCGCTTGCGGCGGAGCCTTGCGGGGTTTAATCGTCCGGTTAAACTATTACAGAGGAGCTTTTCATGGCCGACGCCTATATCATCGACGCTGTCCGCACCCCGCGCGGGGTTGGCAAGCCCGGCAAGGGCGCACTTTCACACCTCCACCCGCAGCATCTTGCCGCCACTGTCCTCAAGGCGATCAAGGAGCGCAACAACCTGGATACCGCCAGTGTCGATGACATCATCTGGTCAACCTCGACTCAAAAAGGCAAGCAGGGCGGCGATCTTGGCCGGATGGCCGCCTTGGCAGCAGGGTATGACACCAGGGCCAGCGGGACCACGCTTGACCGGTTTTGCGGCGGCGGGATCAGCTCGGTCAACTTCGCTGCGGCGACGGTCATGTCAGGGATGGAAGATTGCGTTATCGCCGGCGGAACCGAAATGATGAGCTACACTTCGGCAATGGGCGCCGAAGAAGCCAACGCCGGGATCAAGCCGCTGGGCATGGGTTCGGGCAATGCGGCGCTTAACGAAATCCACCCCCAGTCGCACCAGGGCGTCTGCGGTGATGCAATCGCTGCGCGTGAGGGAATTGGCCGTCATGAACTTGATGCGCTGGCGCTCGTCAGCCAGGAACGCGCCAACCGCGCGATCCGCGAAGGCCGCTTCGACAAGTCGCTGATCACCGTCTACAACGATGACGGCTCCGTGGCGTTGGACCACGAGGAATTCCCCCGCCCCGAAACTACCGCTGAGGGCCTCGCCGCGCTCAAGGCCAGTTTCGATGGGATCGCCGACTTCGATCTTGGCGGCGGGGTGACATTCCGCAAGCAGATCCAGCGCCGCTACCCGGAACTGGAATGGAAGGGCGTCCACCACGCCGGCAACAGCTCGGGCGTGGTCGATGGCGCGGCCGCGCTGTTGATCACTTCCAAGGAATATGCCGACAAGCACGGCCTCACGCCGCGCGCGCGGATCGTCGCCTATGCCAACCAGGGCGATGATCCCACGCTGATGCTCAATGCCCCGGTCCCGGCGGCACAAAAGGTGCTTGAAAAGGCTGGACTGACGACAGACGATATCGATGTGTGGGAAATCAACGAGGCGTTCGCGGTGGTCGCTGAAAAGTTCATCCGCGACCTCAAGCTTGATCGCGACAAGGTCAACATCAATGGCGGCGCCTGCGCGCTGGGCCATCCGATCGGCGCGACCGGATCGATCCTGATCGGCACCGCGCTGGACGAACTGGAACGCTCTGGCGGGCGCTATGGCCTCGTCACGATGTGCGCTGCTGGCGGCATGGCCCCGGCCGTGATTATCGAGCGGATCTAGGGTCAGGATCTGCTAATCAGGACAGTCAGTTTGCGCCGGCAATCAGCAGCAAGGCGGCATCCATAGCCTCGGTCGTGGTGCCGCCATCGGGCACATCGTTGGCCAGCAGCGAAAAGGTCAGCTCATGACCGCTTGCCCCAATGAGATAGCCTGACAGCGCAGCGGTCGCATTGAGCGTGCCGGTCTTGGCAAAGATCTTACCCTCCAAAGCAGTCCCGGCAAAGCGGCGCCGCAAGGTGCCGTCGGTGCCGCCGACCGGCAGCGAAGCGCGCCATACGGCACCCCACGGCTCGGTTTGAGCCCAGCGCAGCAGGCTGACAGCCGCCCGCGGGCTGATCCGGTTGTAATTTGACATGCCCGAGCCATCGGCGAAATCATTTCCGGCGCGGATCGCCCCGGCACGCTCTGCCACCCCGCGCAGCGCAGCGGTGCCATCGGCGAGCGACCCCGTGCCAGCCAGCCGCCCGATCCGCCGCAAGAGCAGTTCAGCATGCAGGTTCTGGCTGAGCTTGTTGATGATCGTGATGTCGGCGGACAGCGGATCTGGCGTCAATCGGGCAAGGAACGGACCATGCGCAGCCGCGGTTACCGGAAGGCTGGCCCGCAGCAGCGGGTCATCACCGGGGGCAAGTGGGCGGTGCCGGACCTTGACCGTCCCGCGCAATTTCACTCCGCGCGCGGCCAGCATCCGGCGCAAAGTGGCAGCGGCATAATGGGCCGGATCATCAATCCCCAGCCGATCCTGCCAAACCCCGCCGCCACGCGGGATCGTTCCCACCAGCCGGACCGCGCCGCCATTCACCTCGCGCTGGATTGCCAAGGTATTCTTGCCCTCCGCGCTGGTCACGGCCGCGTTGATGAGCATCAGATAGGCCGGGAATTCGACCAGCGGCGGCTGTCCGGGCCGGGTTGGCGTGACCGTGATCGGCAACGCGTTATCGTCGAGCGAGAGCGCGGAAATTCCGGTGCCGCTCTCGGTCCCGATATTGTTCCAGCTCATCCCCGGGCTCCAGCGTTCATCCGGGAACCAGCGGTCATCGCCGATAACATCGCCAACCTGGCGGGTTTTCGCCGCCACTGCGTCAGCCAGCACGGCCAAGCAATCGCTGACGCAATCCGCCGTGCTCGAAAGCCGCGCATCGCCAAAGCCGGTTAGTACCACGTCAAACCGGCCAGAGCGCCCGCGCTCCAGCGCCACCCCGGTTCCGGACGCGCGATCGGGCTGGTCCAATGGCCCAAGCAACGCATAAGCTGCGGCGGTCGTGAAAAGCTTGGTGTTGGAGGCCGGCACGAAGCGCTGATCGGGATGGATCGCCAGCACTTCACGGCCATCGGCGGTGACCACCAGCACGCCAAACCGGGTTCCGGCGGGCGCACTGGCCAACACTTCGGCGACACGCTGGTCGAGCGGTGGCGGTTTGGCAAGCGCCGGCGCGGCAACCAGCAAGGCAGCAGTGAAGAGCAGGCGAGGGAAGCTCATGCCGCAGATGCTAGCGGCAGTTTCACCGCAGGTCGATAACCTCGATCGGCGGTAGCGCACCCGCATCATTGGCCATGATCCCGATATCGCTCAGCCGCTCCCGATAGCAGCGATCCATATGCGCCAGAAAATCACGGAAAGCCGGCTTGCCAGACTGGCGTGCGCTCTGGTTGATATCCTGCACGACATCATCGGACAGACAGGCCAGTATGGCCTCATTACCACCCGCGTTGAAGGCAGCATAATAGCGATCAAGCAGGGCAATTGCGGCAAGGCGATCCGTCGGCAGCTCCTCCAGGTTTTGCCTGCCCCTAGCGCGGTGGATCGCTAATGCTCAATCTTGCAAGACCTTATGGAAGTTGCCGTAATCGACAGTGCGAGTGCCGCTTTGGTCAATCCCGACGATATCGACAAAACGCGCATCCCACCGGATATCTTCCGCGCCATAGGCCCCGCGGCCATGGATTGTGTGGCCACTGCTCTCGTCAGTACCGGAGAGGATCACCACGATCTCGGAATCGCCAATCAACGCGGGATCGGCCAGCCAACCGTACAGCGGGCTGTCGGCATCAATGGCATGCATGATCGTCCAGGTCAGCATGAACACCGGATTACTCTCACGCACCAGCTTGAGGTCAAAAAAGCGCCGCATCCGCGTGCCGGACACATCCCGATCTTCCAGCAAGGCCATCCGAACCTGAGCCGAATAGATCAGGTTATGACGCAGGTTTGCCGCACGCAGGGTCAATGTCGGGACGCCGTCGATCTGGCGGACCACCATCACGTCGGTCAGCATGATCCGCCCGGTCGGCCGC
>JANLQQ010000183.1:0-15391 GCA_031367905.1 Novosphingobium sp. | reverse complement strand
GCATGACCGCGCCTTCAACCGTCGGAACCTTGATCTTTGCCCCGGTCACCGCCTCATCCAGCGTGATCGGCAGATCGAGCCGGATATTATCGCCATCGCGGCGGAAATAGCTGTGCGGCTGGACCTGGATCGAGACGATCGCGTCGCCGGCGCCGCCCGGCCCGCCCTCGCCTTTGCCACCAAGCCGCATCTGGGTGCCATCTTCAACCCCGGGGGGGAGTTTCAGATCAATCGTCTTGCCATCGGCCAATGTGATCCGCTGGGTTGCCAGGGTCGCGGCATCCGGCAGGGCGACCGCCAGCCGGTATTGGACATTGCTCCCCTTGGGAGCAGCCCGTCCCCGTCCGGGGCTACCGTCCGTTCCGCCGCCGCGCCCGCCGAATAGTCCGTCGAAAATGTCGCTTATATCGATGCCTTCACCGCCGCCGAAGCCTTCGAAGCCGCCACGTGGGCCGCCATTCCCAAAACCGCCGCCCGGGCCGCCGCCTCTGGCGCCGCCACCAAAACCGGATGGCGCAGCAGGATTGCCATCGCCGTCGATCTCGCCCCGGTCAAACCGGGCGCGCTTGTCCTTGTCGGTGAGCAGGTCATAGGCCCGGGTCACGACGCTGAACCGCTCGGTCGCGTTGGGATTATCGGTGTTGCGATCTGGGTGAAGCTCTTTCGCCAGCTTGCGATAGGCAGACTTGATGTCCTTCTCGCTCGCAGTGCGGGCTACGCCCAGGGTCGTGTAGGGATCAGCCATCAGGCCTAGCTAGGTGGCCCGGACAAGAACGGCAAGCTTGGGCTTGTCGGTACTTTCCTAGTGCGCTGCACCGGGCTATGCGCTGGCGGCGGGTTGTGCTGCGTAGAGCCTGCGTAAATCCGTCCCATGGACGGCGTAATCTGTGCCAATCCTGTCAGGAAAACCGCGTGGAAACTGAACAATCTTCTGAAGTGATATCCTCCGGCGATCCCTTTGCCCTGTTTGACAGCTGGTTTGCCGAAGCTCGGGTAAGCGAGCTGAATGATTCAAACGCCATGGCGCTGGCAACCTCGACGCCCGATGGGCATCCTTCGGTGCGGATGGTGCTGCTGAAGGGTCATGGCCCCAGAGGATTCACTTTCTACACCAACAGCCACAGCCGCAAGGGAGGGGAAATCCTCGCCAATCCCCATGCCGCGCTGCTGTTTCACTGGAAGTCTCTGCGCCGCCAGATCCGGATCGAGGGTGCACTCACCCCGGTCGATGACGCTGTTGCCGATGCCTATTTTGCCAGTCGGAGCCGCGATTCGCAGCTGGGCGCGCTGGCCTCTGATCAATCCGCGCCGCTTGATAGCCGCGAAACCTTCCTCGCGCGCTATGATGCGCTGGCGCAGGAATTCGCCGGACGCGATGTGATCCGCCCGCCGCACTGGACCGGCTTTTGCGTGGTCCCGGATGCCATCGAATTCTGGTGCGACCGCTCGCACCGCCTCCACGAACGCCGCCACTTTACCCGCAGCGCGTCGGGCGATTGGTCCAGCTCGTTGCTGTACCCATGAGCCCGCGGCACGCCCTCCTCAATCGCAGCGCGGCGCTGGCCAGCATTGCAGTGGCGCTGCTGCTGGTCGGTCTGAAAGCCTGGGCGGCATGGTCGACCGGATCGACCGCGATGCTGGGCAGTCTGGCGGATACGGTGCTCGATCTGGTCGCATCGCTTGCAACTCTCGCCGGGGTCTGGGTGGCGGCCCAGCCAGCCGATGACAATCACCGCTTCGGTCACGGCAAGGCCGAGGCACTGGCGGCGCTGTTCCAGGTGGTGCTGATCTCGATCTCGGCGCTGACTTTGGCCGCGCGCGCGGTGCAGCAGCTGCTGGGCGGCGCGCGGACCGCGGCGGCGGGCGATGGCATTCTGGTTTCAGCCATCGCGATGGGCGCAACGGTGCTGCTGCTGTGGTGGCAGCGCCGGGTGATCAGCCAGACCGGCAGTCTCGCGATTGCGACCGATCATGTCCATTACCAGTCCGACCTGTTGCTCAATCTGGCAGTGATCGCGGCGCTTGTCCTTGATCAATACGGGGGCCTTGCCGGGGCGGATCCGTTGTTTGGCCTGGCCATCGCGGCCTGGCTGGCCTGGGGGGCGTGGCGCGCCTCGCAAGCTGCGATCGAACAGTTGATGGACCAAGAATGGCCCGACCACAAAAAAGCCCGCTTCCTTGAAGTCGTGGCGCGCCATCCAGAGCTTAAAGGCTTGCACGATCTGCGCACGCGGACCTCGGGAAACCACGATTTCGTTCAGTTCCATGTCTGGGTTGATCCTGCCATGACCGTCGCTCAGGCGCATGAAGTGATGGATGATATAGAGAGCAAGCTGCTTGCTGAATTCCCCGGAATCGAAATTCTGATTCACCCCGATCCTGAAGGGCATGTTGATGGATCTGGCCCCGCAGCTGCAGATTTGCTGGCCGGACTGCCCGCTACCAAGGAGACTGCAAAGTGAGCCTGGCCATCCCCTATTGGCATGTCGATGCCTTTGCGAGCCGCGCTTTTGCGGGCAATCAGGCGGCGGTGATGCTGCTGGATGAGTGGCTGGACGACGCCGTGTTGCAGGCCATCGCGGCGGAAAACATGTTTGCCGAAACTGCTTTTCTGGCACCCGATCCGACTGGTGTGGCGGATTGGGAATTGCGCTGGTTTACCCCGGAGCTTGAGGTGCGGCTGTGCGGTCATGCTACGCTCGCCTCGGGCCATGTCCTGCTGGCGCGCGATGCTGCTTTGGAGCAGGTCCGGTTCCGCACCCGGCAGGCCGGCGTGCTCGAAGTGCGGCGGCATGGCACCGGCTATGAGCTGGCGCTGCCTGCGATCCCCACCGCGCGCGGTAGCTGGGACGAGGCGGCGGCTTTGCTTGGCGGGGCCAGCGAAGTGTGGCGCTCAGCGGATGGTCATTACAATGTTTTCCTCTACGCCTTGGAACGCGAAGTCCTTGCGCTGGCACCCGATTTCAGGGCGCTTGCTGCGTTCGGCGATGTGCAGCTGATCGTCACTGCGCTGGGCGAGACGGCCGATGTGGTCAGCCGGGTATTCGTGCCCGGCTGCGGTATCGACGAAGACAGCGTGACCGGTTCTGCCCATGCGGTGTTGACCCCGTTCTGGGCTGATCGGCTGGGGCGCGAGAGCTTCACCGCTGTTCAGGCTTCAGCGCGCGGCGGGCACCTCACCTGCCGCCGCGACGGGGCCAGGGCCTGGCTGGGCGGCGGCTGTGTGACGGTGGTCGAAGGGACCTTCCGGCTCTAAAACCCGCGTCCTGCGCCTTCAAGAAACGCCTGATAACTGCGCGCGATCCCGTCGCGCAGCGCTGTGGACGGGCTCCAGCCGAGCGCTTTGAGCTTGCTGTTGTCCATCAGCTTGCGCGGGGTGCCATCGGGCTTGGCCGGATCGGTCGCGACCGAGCCATCGTAGCCGATCACTTCCATCACCAGCCGGGTCAGATCCATGATCGACAGCTCTTCGCCCGAGCCAACGTTGATGTGCCCATCGCCCGAATAGTGCTTCATCAGATGAAGGCAGGCATCGGCACAGTCATCAACGAACAGGAACTCGCGCAACGGGCTACCGCTACCCCAGATCACCACCGCGTCGCCCGCTTGCTTGGCGGTATGAACCTTGCGGATCAGCGCGGGCATGACGTGGCTTGAACTAAGGTCGAAATTATCACCCGGACCGTAAAGATTGGTCGGCAAGGCGCTGATGAAATCACAGCCATATTGCTTGCGATAGGCCTGGGCCAGCTTGATCCCGGCGATCTTGGCGATCGCGTACCACTCGTTGGTCGGCTCCAGCGCGCCCGTCAGTAAAGCTTCTTCGGTGATCGGCTGGGGGGCAAGTTTCGGGTAGATGCAGCTTGAGCCCAGGAACAGCAGCTTTTCGGTTCCGCAGCGATACGCGCCGTCCAGGATGGCGGTTTCGATCAACAGATTGTCGCGCAGAAACTCGACCGGATGGGTATCATTGGCAAGGATCCCGCCGACCCGCGCCGCAGCCAGGAACACCGCTTGCGGCCGGGCCTGCGCCATCCACGCACGCACTGCCAGCTGATCGGTCAGATCGAGTGCCTCGCGGGCAACGGTCAGCACTTCGCAGCCTTCTTGCGCCAAGCGCCGGACAATCGCCGCGCCGACCATCCCGCGGTGGCCTGCTACCCAGACGCGCTTGCCTGCCAGCGAATACACCGCGCTTATCCGCCCCGGCCCAGTGGTGCGTGGCGCATCGTTTCCAGATCGGCCAGCACCATCTCGCGAACCAGCTCGCGTACGCTGGTCTCATGCTTCCAGCCCAGCTTCTGGTGGGCCTTGCCCGGATCGCCGATCAGCAGATCGACCTCGGTCGGGCGGAAATAGCGCGGATCAACCGCCACCCGAAGCGTGCCGGTCGCCTTGCAAAACCCCTGTTCCTCGAGCCCCTCACCGCGCCATTCCAGCGTGATTCCGGCATCGGCAAAGGCCCATTCGGTGAATTGGCGCACCGTGGTGGTCTCGCCGGTGGCCAGCACGAAATCGTCCGGCTCGTCGGCCTGAACCATCAGCCACATGCCCCGAACATATTCACGGGCATGGCCCCAGTCGCGCTGCGCGGCAAGGTTGCCAAGATACAGCACCTCCTGCCGCCCCAGCGTGATCGCCGCTACTGCGCGGGTGATCTTGCGGGTCACAAAAGTCTCCCCGCGCAGGGGGCTTTCATGGTTGAACAGGATCCCGTTGGAGGCATGGATGCCGTAAGCCTCGCGGTAGTTGACCGTGATCCAATAGGCATAGAGCTTGGCCACCGCATAGGGGCTGCGCGGATAGAACGGTGTCGTTTCGCGCTGCGGAACTTCCTGGACCAGCCCGTAAAGTTCGGAGGTTGAGGCTTGATAGAACCGGGTCTTGTGCTCCAGTCCGAGGATCCGGATCGCCTCGAGCAGCCGCAGGGTGCCCATGGCATCGGAATTGGCGGTATATTCGGGGGTTTCGAAACTGACCTGGACGTGGCTTTGCGCGGCCAGATTATAGATCTCGTCCGGCTGGGTTTCCTGGACGATCCGGATCAGATTGGTCGCATCGGTCAGATCGCCATAATGCAGGGTCAGCTGTGGGTCGGGGACATGCGGATCCTCATAGATTTCGTCGATCCGCTGGGTGTTGAAGCTTGAAGCGCGCCGCTTGATCCCGTGAACGCGGTAGCCCTTGCCCAGCAGCAGCCGGGCGAGATAAGCCCCGTCCTGGCCGGTAATACCGGTGATCAATGCAGTCTTTTCGGTCACTCTGTTTAGTCCTTCGGGAAAAGCTGGATGATCCGGGAGATTGCGTCCCGCACCGGTTGATGCGCCCCATCATCGGTTCGGCCGAGCCGGACCACGGTCAGGCTCTGGCCCGGCGAGACCACCACATACTGGCCAAGGTGGCCGTTCATCGAAAAAATGCTGGATGGCGCACCGGGAAACTGGATCGTGCCGTCCTCTGCCTGAGGGTGGTTGAGCCAGAGCTGCGCGCCATAGCCGGAATTGCGGGGAGAGCGGCTGACCATGAACTCGATCCAGCCCCGAGGTACCAGCTGGGCCCCCTTGACTGCACCGCCGCCACGCAGAAATTCGCCGAATTTGGCCCAGTCGCGAGCAGTGCCGTGAATCAGGCTGCCGCCGATCAACGTGCCCGAAGCATCGTATTCAGGCACCATCGAGCGCATCCCGAGCGGTTCGAACAGCCGGGTCTTGAGGTATTCACCTACCGCGCGGCGGCGGGCCGCCGGTTCGGTACTTGTGGTCAGCGCACGCGCGGCCAGATCAGCCAGGATCACCGTGGTCGCGCTGGAATACTCCCACTTGCGGCCTGGCACCGCTTCCAACGGCTGAGCCTCGGCATAGGCGGCCATATTGTCGCGCCCGTCGAGGAACAACATCCGCACTTCGTCCGACCGGTAGACCGGATCGCCCGCCTCGGTATGGCGCAGCCCCGAACGCATCTGGAGCAGCTGGCGCAGGGTAATTTCGCCGCGCGGATCGCCGGGGCGCTGCCAGGCTGGGATTGGCGCGCTCTCATCCAGACGCAGGCGGCCATCGGCCACCAGCAGCCCGATCATCACCCCGGTGATCGTCTTGGCCATCGACCAGCTGACGAAGCGGGTGTTCTCATGGTAGCCGGGGCCATAGCGCTCGGCCACGATCCGCCCCTCATGCAGCACCAGCAGGGCGCGGGTTTCTTGGGTTTCATCGCCGGAAAACAGCGCATCGACTGCCCGGGCCAGTCTTTCGCGCGCGACGCCGGGTTGTTTGCTGACCGCGCCAAGTGCCGCCTTGGTCAACGGCGGCGGCGGCGCATGGCTGCTGCAGCCGATCAGGGCTGGCAGGGCAAGCAGCGGCAGGATAAGGGCAAGGTGGCGCGTCGACATGGCGCGTTTCCCTCGCGCAACCGGATAGATATGGCAACTGTAAACCCGCCTCGAACGCCCCGCAGATTTCGCCGTGCTGTTGTAATTGCGGGAGTAATCCTGATCGGCTTGCTCGCCTTTTTTTGGACGCCGCTCGGCGGCTATGCCAGCACCGGCACATCCTATGGCGCGCGGGTCGCCTGTTCGTGCCATTATGTCGGTGGCCGCAGCCTGGCCGATTGCCGCAAGGACTTCGAATCCGGGATGGAGCTGGTGATGCTGAGTGCCGACGAAGACGCCAAAAGCGTCACCGCGCGGTTCCCGCTGCTCGCCAGCCAGACTGCAACTTTCCGCGAGGGCGAAGGTTGCCGGTTGGAACCTTGGGAGGATTAGCCGAGTTATGGTAGAGCGTGATGCGAAAAGCGGGAACCGGTTTTTCGCGATAAATCACGCGACAACAAAGAATTATAGCGCCTGCCGAATGAGTATCTTGTCATGACCAACGCCATCACTCCGGTAATCTTGTGCGGCGGCAGCGGCACCCGGTTGTGGCCGCGTAGCCGGGCGGCGAAGCCCAAGCCGTTCCTGCCACTGATCGGTGCGCAGACCCTGTTCGAGGCAACGCTTGCGCGTGCGGGCGAGGATGCGGGCTTTGGGCCGCCGGTAATCGTTACCGGCGCAGCGCATCTGGAACATGTCGAGGCGCAGCTTGGCGGCCGCGCTGGAGCGCAAATAATTGTCGAGCCTGTGGCGCGCAACACTGCCGCTGCGATCGCGCTGGCTGCATTGCGCTTGCCCGAAGACGCGGTGATGCTGGTTTGCCCGAGCGATCATCATATTGGCGATGTTGCCGCCTTCCGCGTTGCTGCGGCAGCGGCAGCGTCGCTGGCGCGCGAGGGCTGGCTGGTGTCCTTCGGGATCGCGGCAAGATGGCCTGAACCCGGGTTCGGTTATCTCCAGCAGGGCGAGGCGCTTGGCGACATGGGCTACCGTGTCGCGCGGTTTGTCGAGAAGCCTGATCTCGGCCAGGCCAGAGCCTTCCTCGCCGCAGGAGGCTATGCCTGGAACGGCGGCATTTTTGCATTCCGGGTCAGCGATTTCCTGCGTGAACTGGGTGCGCATCGCCCCACCATTCTCGCCGCTGCTCGCACGGCGATCGCGACCGGGTATGCCGATGGCCAGCGCTACCATCCCGGCGCCGAGGCGTTTGCCGGCATCGCAGGCGAATCGGTTGACTATGCAGTGATGGAAAACACTGTCCGCGCAGCGATGGTCCCGGCTGATATGGGCTGGTCGGACATCGGCAATTGGCAAGCACTCCACACCGCGCTGGAGCGAGATGCGGCTGGCAACGTGGCGCGCGGCGCCGGGGCCACTCGGGCCGAGCTGGTCGATTGCCGCAATGTGCTGGTCGATAGCGATGGGCCGCGTGTCTCGGTGATCGGGTTGGAGGATGTGATCATCGTGGTCGATGGCGATGATATTCTGGTGATGAGCGCGGCCGGCGCACAAGCGGTTGGCAAGCTGCAGGGTGCGGCGAACCAGTGAGCGGGTTGCTGCCGATCAGGATGGTTGAAAAACCCTGGGGCAAAGACGTCCTGCCAGCGCCGTTTGTTGCGCCTGTCGGCCAGCGGATCGGCGAGGTGTGGTTCGAACCGCCCGCGGCTTTGCCCGGCCTGCTGGTCAAATACCTTTTCACTTCGGAAAAACTCTCGGTTCAGGTGCACCCTTCGGACGCGCAAACCATCGCGCAAGGGCTGGGGCACCAGGGCAAGACGGAATGCTGGCTGGTGATCGGTGCCGATCCGGGCGCGGCGCTGGGGATCGGTTTTGGCAAAACGCTTGATGCAGATCAGCTGCGCGCCGCTGCGCTGGATGGCTCGATCGAGCAATTGCTTGAATGGATTCCGGTGCGCAGCGGCGACTTCTTTTATATTCCGGCCAATACCGTCCATGCGATCGGCGCGGGAATCAGCCTGATCGAGGTCCAGCAGAACAGCGACATCACTTACCGGCTGTATGATTATGGCCGCCCGCGCGCGCTGCATCTGGATGCCGGGATCGCGGTGGCCAGCGGCGCGCCCTCCGATCCGGCGTTGCGCCGGCATATTGGGCCGGGCGGGAGCGTCACGCTGGTTGATGGTCCGCTGTTCCGGCTCGATCGGCTGGCGGGCGCTCCCGATCCGGCAACAGCAGCGCGCTATGCCGGGGCACCGGTGCTGGTGCTGCCGCTGCAGGGTGAGGTGCGGGTTGGCAATGAGCCGGTCCGGCCTGGGCAATGCGCGCTGGCTGTATCGCTTGAGGCGGTGGCGCTGGGCTCTTCTGCGTTAGCCCTGATTGCGCAGAACTGCGGCTAGATCGTGAAGCGATTAATCAGAATCGCATCACGATCTAAGCGGCGTCGGTCGTCTCGATCCAACCGCCACCAATAATTCGCTCACCCGCATAAATCACTGCGGCCTGTCCTGGGGCGACGCCGTATTCGGGTGCGGCAAAGCGGATCGTCGCGGTGCTGCCATCTCCCAGCGTACCGTCCAGCGTCACCGGCACGGGCTTGGCCAATGAGCGGACCTTGGCGGTCAGCGGTACATCCGGCAACGCATCATCGGGGAGCGGCCCAATCCGGTTGGTTTCGACCAGCTGCGCCGCGCCGACCGCCAGCAAATGCCGCGGCCCGACCATTACGCGCCGCGCCAGAGCATCGATACCGATGACGTAGAGCGGTTCGGGCTGGCCGCCAATCTCCAGCCCGCGGCGCTGGCCAACCGTGAAGCCGATCACGCCTTGATGCCCGCCTAGCACTTCACCAGTGACCACATGGACGATCTCGCCCGGCGCGGCACCTGCGGGGCGAACGCTGCGCACCACCTGCGCGTAATCGCCATCGGGGACGAAGCAGATATCCTGGCTGTCGGGCTTGGCGGCAACGCGCAAGCCTTCCGCCTCGGCAATGCGGCGGACTTCGGCCTTGGGCATTCCGCCCAGCGGAAAGCGCAAATATTCCAGCTGGGCCTGGGTGGTGGCGAACAGGAAATAACTCTGGTCACGGGCCGGATCGACGGCGCGGTGCAATTCGGCGCCGGCAGGTCCGGTTTCGCGGCGAACATAGTGCCCGGTCGCCAGGCAATCAGCCCCCAGTTCGCGGGCCATCGCGAACAAATCGGTGAACTTTGGTCCCATATTGCAGCGGATGCACGGGATCGGAGTGCGCCCGGCCAGATACTCATCGGCAAACCGCTCGATCACCTCTTCGCGGAATGAATTGGCGTGATCGAACACATAATGCGCAATCCCCAGCCGGTCGGCCACCGCGCGGGCATCGCGGATATCATCGCCCGCACAGCACGCGCCCTTGCGGCCGCTGGCCGCGCCGTGATCATACAGCTGGAGCGTGATCCCGATCACCTCGGCTCCGCTGCGCGCGGCCAGTGCGGCCACCACCGAACTGTCGACCCCGCCTGACATAGCCACCACGATCCGCTTGCCGGCCATCGGCTTAGCCAGCTGGAACAGCGCGGATTCATCAAGGGGGGATGGGGAAAGCATGGACATGGCGCGCGGGCCTTACACCGCTGGGGGGATTCGCGCAAAACAAGCCCGCCGATTTCGGTTAACCTCCGTCAACACAAGGTAAAGTCGGGCTTTACCTCATCTTGACGTTATCGTGCCTATAACCCTCGATATGGAATTCGGACTCGACCTTATTGGCAACTTTCGCGGTAAAAGCGAAGATAGCCACGCCGCGCCGCTGCTTGATTGGCCTGGCCTGCATGCCCGGTTGGCAGCAGCTTACGATGCAAGGCGCGCACTCCTTGGCCAGGGGATTGGCCCAGGAAGCGACAGGTCCACCGCGTTTGGCAGTTTTGACCGCAGCGCTGCGGTCAGGCTTTCTGCGGCTTCATATGCCTCATACCTCGTTAACCCTACTGATTTAGCAGATGGAAAAGTCCGATCGTGCATTGCGGCGGATATCGCCGAACCCAATATCGGCGATCAAGGAAAATGATGATCGAGAACCAAAAGATACGTCCGGCAATGGTAATTGGCCCGCTCGGCGAGCCGCTTACGATTGATTCGCTTCCTGCACCCGAAACCACTCGTTGGGTGGTCCGGCGCAAAGCTGAAGTCGTAGCCGCAGTTAACGGCGGGCTGCTATCGATTGAAGAAGTTTGCGCGCGTTACTCATTGACGCTTGAAGAGTTTGCGTCCTGGCAGCGCGCGGTTGATCGATCTGGCATGCAGGGCCTCAGGGTCACACGGATCCAGCATTACCGGGATCTGTATGAGCGCCAGCATAAATACTGAGCGCCGTTAAACCGTCCTAAAAATTGATGCGCGACAGTCAGTTCGCGCTCCTGTAGGCTTTTCCCCGCCCGGCAAGACCAAGTCGGTCGTGGCGGGCGGAAGCCTGTTTGCGGCACTTGCCCAGGCAGGTCGGGGCCGTTCGCAAGCAGGAGGATGTTTGATATGGGTTGGATTATCGCAATAATCGTTGGCGGTATCGCCGGTTGGCTCGCCAGCAAGGTAATGAACCGCGATGCTTCGATGGGGATCTTGATGAATGTCCTGGTGGGCGCCATCGGATCGGTCATTGGCAATCTTGTTTCACAGCGGTTCGGGATTGCCGGATCGGTGCAGGAATTCTCGCTCACTGGCCTGATCGTCGCCTTTTTCGGGGCGGTTGTCCTGCTCGGCATAGTCAATCTGGTTCAGCGCGGCCGCGTCCGTTAGGCCGGTCACCGAGTTATTTCGCGCCGGGGATGCCGCGCTGCGGTGTCCCCGTTTTGACAGGGACTTGCGCCATCGCGATCGCGCCGCTGGGTCAGCCGTGCAGTTGGCAGACCCTGCCATGTCGTTGACCGACTGAGGATTGCCACTATCCGTCTATACGCCTATGAGACCACGGTTTAATCGGCGCTTTGGCCCAGTGCTTGCCGCCGGTGGTTTAGCAGTGTAACACACTGCATTATCGAGTGCCATTTCTGGGCATTATCAGGCGGGCAACTCCACAGGCTTGAACGAAGGCAGTTATCGCGATGAATTATGATTCGAGGATTGATGCTCGCGAAAAGCTAGCGATTTCCGGAGAGGCCGCCATTTTCAATCCGATGCTCGTCTCGGGCGATGAAGATCGGCGCTCATCGCGGCGGTTGATCGTCATCGGGCTGGTCGTTGCTGGGCTGCTGGTCGGGCTATGGTTTTTTATGCATCGCGGCGACGTTACTGCCACAGCTGACGGTGAACAGGGCCAGGCGCCGGTGGTTTCGGTGATCGCGCCGGGCAGCGCATTGATCGAAGGCTCGATCAACGCCACCGGCACGCTGGCGGCGCGCCGCGAAATGCCGGTTGGTTCGGTGGGCGAGGGCGGACAGGTGGTGTCGGTGCTGGTCGAGCCAGGCCAGTGGGTTGGCCAGGGCCAGGTTCTGGCGGTGGTTGATCGCCGGGTCCAGATTCAGCAGCAGGCCAGCTCGTCGGCGCAGATCCAGGTCGCACAGGCCGATGCGCGCCTTGCCCAGGCCAATCTTGAGCGCGCGCTCAAGCTGATTGATCGCGGGTTCATTTCCAAAGCCGATGTCGATCGGCTGACCGCAACCCGTGATGCCGCAAATGCCCGGGTCCGGGTGGCCGGCGCACAACTGGGCGAGCTTCAGGCGCGCACCGCCAGACTCGATATCGTGGCACCGGCAGCGGGCCTGGTGCTCGAGCGCAAGGTTGAACCCGGACAAGTGGTTGGCGCAGGCAGCGGCATTTTGTTCCGGATTGCCAAGGGCGGGGAAATGGAACTGAAGGCCCAGCTTGGCGAAACCGACCTAGCGGCACTTAGTCCTGGCGTTACCGCTCAAGTTACCCCGGCCGGTTCGGCCAAGACATTCACTGGCCAGATCTGGCAAATCGCTCCGGTGATCGATCCGTTGACCCGTCAGGGGATTGCCCGGATTGCGCTGCCCTATGCGACTGAACTGCGCCCTGGCGGGTTTGCCAGCGCCACCATCCGCGGCGGCTCGGTGGTCGCCCCGCTGCTGCCCGAATCGGCCATCCTGTCCGACGCCAAGGGCAGCTATGTCTATATCGTCGGCAAGGATAACAAGGCGCAGCGCCGCGATATCACGACCGGAATTGTGACTGACAAGGGCATCGCTGTCGTCGCCGGCCTATCCGGCAGTGAGCACGTGGTGATGCGCGCCGGCGGGTTCCTCTCGCCGGGCGAGAAGCTCAATCCCAAGCTGGTCAAGCAGTAAAACAATGAAAAGGCTTGGGATCATCCGATGAATTTTCGCAACATTTCAGCATGGTCGATCCGCAACCCGGTGGTGCCGATCGTGCTGTTCTTCGGATTGATGCTGGCCGGCATCCTCAGCTTCATGCGGATGGAGGTTCAGAACGATCCGGACATCGAATTCCCGGTAGTGATCGTGGTGATCGCCCAGCCGGGCGCTGCGCCGACCGAGATCGAAACGCAGATCACTCAGCGGATCGAATCTGCGGTGCGCTCGCTAAACGGGATTGAGACGATCAGTTCGACTGCGCAGGAAGGCAGCAGCCAGACCATAATCCAGTTCCAGATCGGCGAGGACATCAACCAGTCGGTCAACGAGGTTAAAAACGCGGTTGATCAGGCCCGCAGCGAACTGCCCGACGGGATCCTCGAGCCGCAGGTCTTCAAGGCGGAAACCTCATCCGAACCGATCGCCTATTTCGCGGTTGCGGCCGACGATATGACGCTGGAGCAGCTCTCCTGGTTCATCGATGATACCGTGGCCAAGCGGCTGCTATCGGTTTCGGGCATGGCCACGGTCGAGCGCGGCGGCGGGGTTAATCGCGAGATTCTGGTCACGCTCGATCCGCTGCGGATGCAGTCGCTTGGGGTAACCGCCAGCCAGGTCAATGCGGCGCTGCGCCAGATCAATGTCAATGCGGCAGGCGGCAAGGCTGAAATCGCCGGATCGCGCCAGTCGGTGCGGGTGCTGGGCAATGCCAAGGATGCTTATCAGCTGTCGCAGACCGACATTCCGCTGGGCGGCGGCCGATCGATCAAGCTGGCCGATTTCGCCCGGGTTTCGGATAGCGTCGGCGAAGTGACCTCGGCCGGCAAGATCAATGGCAAGCCGGTCGTCACTTTCAGCATGTCGCGCGCGCGCGGTGCTTCGGATGTCAGCGTCTATGATGATGCGGTGAGCGAGATTGGCAAACTCGAACAGGCCCATCCGGGAACCCATTTCACCCGGCTATTCACTTCGGTCGATTATACCAAGCAGCAATATGAAAGCTCGATTGCCTCGATGGTCGAAGGGGCGATCCTGGCGGTTATCGTGGTGTTCTTCTTCCTGCGCGATTGGCGGGCTACGGTCATATCGGCGATTGCTATCCCGCTGTCGGCAATCCCGGCCTTCTGGTTCATGCACACCTGGCTGGGGTTCACGCTCAACGGCATGTCGCTGCTCGCGCTTGGGCTGGTGGCGGGTGTGCTGGTCGATGATGCGATCGTCGAGATCGAGAATATCGTCCGGCATATGCGAAT
This sequence comes from Novosphingobium sp., assembly GCA_031367905.1. Classification (GTDB taxonomy): domain Bacteria; phylum Pseudomonadota; class Alphaproteobacteria; order Sphingomonadales; family Sphingomonadaceae; genus Novosphingobium. The sequence continues at coordinate 1,508 of JANLQQ010000183.1, read as the reverse complement.
GGGCAAAAGCGCTTATCAGGCCTCGATCGATGCGGCTGACGAGATCGGCCTAGCGGTGGTCGCCACAACTTTTTCGATCGTCGCGGTGTTCCTGCCGGTCGGCTTGATGCCGGGCGTTGCCGGGCAGTTCTTCCGGAATTTTGGACTGACCGTGGTGGTTGCAGTGCTGCTCAGCCTGGCGGTCGCGCGGATGATCACGCCGATGATCGCGGCCTATTTCCTAAAGTCCTTCGGTCATGCCGAGCATGGCGGCGGGGTGTGGATGGACCGTTATATAAAGGTACTCCACTGGTCGCTCGATACGGCCAAGGTAACAGCCTATAAAGCCCGTCTGGCGGCAGATGGCACCCGGCTTTCGATCGGCCGACGGATGGCGGCGCGGCTGCGCGATCACCGGCTGTGGATGATGGGTGTGGGGTTGGGCGCATTGGGGCTGACGGTCACCCTGTTTGCCGTAATCCCGATGCAGTTCTTGCCCACGATTAACAGCGATTTCAGCCAGATCCGGGTCGAAATGGTTCCCGGCACAACCTTGCAACAAACCGAACAAATTGCCGATGCGGTGGCCGCCATCGTCAACCAGCGGCCCGAGGTAGAGGCTGCGCTTGAGCGGATCGGTGAAGGCAACGCGCGTATCTTCATCACGCTCAAAACCGACCGCGAAAAAACCAGTCAGGAGTTTGAGCGTGAATTGACTCCGTTGCTTCAGAAGATCCCTGATGCCCGGGTGACTTTCCAGGAAATGAACCAGGCCGGCCCTCCGGGCGGCAGCGGCCGGCCAATCACGGTCATGCTGTCGGGCTCGGATCCGAGATTGCTCGAGGCGACCGCGGCCACTGTGATCGAACAGATGAGCGCGCTGAAAGAAATCGTCGCGCCGCGGATCAACGCCGATATGCGCAGGCCCGAAATCATCATCAAACCGCGGATGGACCTGGCTGCCAGCCTTGGCGTCACGACGGCATCGCTCAGCCAGACGATCCGCATTGCGACGCTGGGCGATATTGATCAGAACGCGGCCAAATTTTCACTGAGTGATCGTCAGGTGCCGATCCGGGTGCGGCTGTCGGTTGATTCGCGGCGCGATCTGGCGACGCTGCAAAATCTGCCGGTGGCAACCGCTTCCGGCGGTTCGGTCCCGCTGTCGCGCGTGGCAGAAATCAGTTTTGGCTCGGGTCCGGTCAGCATCCAGCGCTATAATCAGCAGCGCCGTATCCTGATCGGCGCCGATCTGGCACCCGGCGCGGTAGAGGGTGATGCCAACGCCAAGATCAAGCTGTTGCCGATGATGCAAAACCTCCCCGCTGGCGTCTCCAACGAAGCGGTTGGCTCGGCCAAATTCCTTCAGGAGCTGCTGGTCAACTTCGGGATCGCACTGGTCTCTGGGGTGTTGCTGGTGTTTGCGGTGCTCGTCCTGCTCTACCACCGGTTCGTCTCGCCGCTGGTCAATATGGGTTCGCTGTTCCTCGCCCCGCTCGGTGGGCTGCTGTTGCTGCTGATTGCGGGCC
>JANLQQ010000104.1:0-5023 GCA_031367905.1 Novosphingobium sp. | reverse complement strand
AAGACGACCTGAAAAAACTCGACGTCTGGCTGAGCAAAATTGCCGCTCGCGATTTCTTTGCTGGTGATGCCCTCACTACAGCGCAGTATCAGCTTGGGGCTTGCGCCCATGCGGTCGAGAACTTCGCTGCCAATGTCTATGCCGCAGATGGGATCGAGGAATGAGGTTGGACTTGGACGCGATACCCAAAAATGCTCGGAAATCGGAATGACTCGATACGCCTATCAGTGGCCGAATCTCTTTCCGCCATTGACCAAAAAATAGTGAGAAAGTGGCGGTCTCACGTTGCCGACTTTCGAGGCAAGCGGGAAAAGTTCTGCACAGTTTCTGGACAGGTCAAAAATGGTCTATTTTTAGCAATTATATCAGTGACTTATAAGTCACCGATATAATGGTCGGGGAGATAGGATTCGAACCTACGACCCTCTGCTCCCAAAGCAGATGCGCTACCAGGCTGCGCTACTCCCCGACATTTATCCGGCCCCGAACTGCGCCGAGAACGACGGTGGTGGGCCCGGCAGGACTCGAACCTGCGACCTAGCCGTTATGAGCGGCCAGCTCTAACCAACTGAGCTACAGGCCCCAACACCGGTGCAATCAAGCCCGCCGGGGCGCGCGTTAGCCCGCCGGTTGGCTTGTGGCAAGCTCCACTGAGTCCAATATGTCTTTTACCGAGCTGGGCATCACTCCGCGCTGGGCCAAATAGGCGAAAACGCTGCGCCACCAGGCATAGAAATCATCAAGATCTTCCTCGCTGCGCACATAGGGTGTGTTGCCGGGGGCAAGCGATGGGCTGTGGAACGAAAACACCAGCAGTGGCAGCCCGTCATCCAGCGCCATATCGATGGCGCGGATCGCCTCTTCCAGGGTCACCCCTTCGGGGGTCAGTGGAATGCGTTCGAGCAGGTTGATCCGGGCCAATGCCCCGCGCAGGCGCGGCGCGCGCCACATTGCGGGATAAAGCCAGGGCCCTTGGCGGCGCAGCATTCCCCAATAGACCGTGGTCAGCGGCAGCTCCAGCAGTCCGGCGTCACGGTCCAGCCAATAAGGCACCAACGGATGGTCGCGGAAATTGGGCCCACCGGTCGAGCTATAGTCAAACCGCGCCCGCACCGAAGTATCGATAGCGATGCCGCTGTCGCTCAGTATCTGGGCGGTATTGGGGCCAGCTCCATAGCGACCGGCGCGGTAGATCAGCGGAGCGCAATCGAAATTCTGCTGGATGGCGACGCGCAGTCGCAGAATCTTGTCTCGCTCAAGTTCGGCTGGAAGGTTGCCCGCAAAACTGTTGAACTCGGTCACCTCTTCACTATGCGGGGGGCTGACCCAAGGGTGCAGCTGGATGCCAATCTCGGCCCGCCCGGCCGCAAGTGGTTCACGCAAGATGTCCGCAGCCATGGGTGACGTTGCGATTGGAAAATCAAGCAGATAAATCGGGAGTATGCCAAGCCCCTCGCAAAATTGCTGGAATTTGGCCAAGCGCGGAATGGTGTAGATGCTATGGTCCGTCCGGTTGAGCGGCTTTTGCCAGTCGAATTCCTCTTCGGTATCGACTGTCAGCACAAAGCGCTGCCCCAAGCCTGGCTTGAAGCGAACCAGATCGCGTCCGTTCGGCATGTCCGTAATGCGGTTAGCCGCCACCGGCGATAGGCCCCTGTTACTTGTTTCAGTTCCGATCCGAAGCTGCAGTTGGAGCCGCCCCGTCGCTACCTGTCTGGCTATGGCCCGCAGCAGCGCCGGTCAAGCCCGGCAGGATCAATTGCAGCCGATCAGATTTGCGGATCAGCATACCGCCGCCCGCTTTGGCCTCGGCCATCGCCAGTCGCAAGGCAAAGCCAACTCCGAATACCCCGGCTGAAATGGCTTGCGGGACTGCGCCTACCGCAGCGTGGAACAGCGCCTGGTTGTCACGCATGGCAAGCGATGCGGGGAGCGCGATGGTCAGGCGCAGATGTTCGCCGCGTGGCCGCAGCCGCAGCCGCAGTATCTCGCCCGGCGCCGCCGCCCCGGCTAATGTCGCCAGCAGCCGCCAGACAATTCGTTCGGCTTCAACCTGTGCCATCGGAGCGAGTAATGGCGACTGGTCAATCCGGGCTGAAAAGCCGCTACTGCGCGGGCCAGTGTGCGGGGCGAGCTGCGCTATAGTGCTGGCCACAACGCTGGCGAAATCGCACTCTCCGGATTCCAGCTCAAGCACGCCGCTGTCCAGCCGGGCCAGCCGTTCAAGCTCCTCGAAGGCCGCCAGCATCCGCGCTGCATCGCCCGCAATTGTCGCCGCCAAGGCCCGATATTCATGCGGTACCTGGCCGAACAGCTGCTGCTGGATGATCTCGGCAAAACCCTGGATCGCGTTAACTGGCGTGCGCAGCTCATGCAGCAGCTGGCGAACCCGGTCAGAAGCCGAGTCTGGTAGCGCCCGCGATGTTTCAACCAACGGCGCGGCAGGACGCCGCATCCGGCCACGATAGCCGGCAAAGCGTCCGCCGACCGGTTCAAACCACGGGGTTGCTTCGGCCAGCCAGTCACCGGCAATGGAAGGTGCGCCGATGATCGAAAGCTGGCCTGCGCGGATCGGCTGGCGGCGGCGCACGGCATCAGCCAAGACTGGCTCAACCTGGGCTGGATTGGCGAGATCGCGCCCCGCCAGGGTCAGTCCGATCGCCATTGGCGCAACGCCCGGATCGGCCCAGCAGATCCGCCCGGCGGCATCGGTGGCAAAATCAAACGCGCGAACCTCGGCGGGGACATGCAAGACATGGTCCTCACCCAGCGGCAGGCGCGGGGCATCGCCCGGGCGCGGTACGTCAACCACCTCGCGGGCTCGGCGATAGGCTTCGATCCGCCGCACAATTGCGCCGATCCCTTCCGGCTCTGCTCCAGCTCCCGGTGGCGCGATCGGGGTGAAAACTTCCGCGCTAATTGCCGGCTCACTTGGCGGCAGACCGCGATCATGGATCCCGAGCCGGTCCAACTGACGCTCGGCCAGCGGACCAAGATCACGGCGCTGGCGGACAAAGCTACGCGCAGGCACCGGCAGCGCCGGGATTAAATCAAGCCATTGTTCTTCGGACAGACTGGCCTTGGCAATCGCAGCGCTGGCCACCCGTGGCTCGCTGGCGGCCAGCGCGGCCACCAGCCGGGGTGAGCGCAGCCGCATCCCCGGTTCACCCAACATGGCCGCCTGCTCGGCAGCAGGGATGCCCGCAGCCAGCTTTGCAAGCAAGTCATAGGCGGCGTCGATCTGGTTTCCGCGCGCTTCACTGGGGGAAGTCCCAAGCAGATCAAGCAGTTGGCGCAGCTGGATGCGCGACGTCACTGCACCATCAGCGCGAAAACGCAGCACGGTGGCAAGACGGTCGTCAAAGTGCATTATCGCTCCGCGCAGGCAGGGTCCGGCTGGAGGCCGAATGAATCAGCGTGGGGCTTAGCAGGTCGGCAGGGCAACGGAAGCGCAGCTGATTGCTGCGTTACAAAGCGGGACAATTGCTGGCTGAAACAATAAAATTATCGCTGGCAGGCACCAATAGTTGTGAATATTGCCACAACCGGGCATTGTGCTGCGCTGACAGACTGGGAAAATTAGGATATATGGCGAATCTTGACCAGATTGATCGTCGGCTGCTTGCTGAATTGCAGGACGAAGGGCGCGTTACCAACGTGGAACTGGCCAACCGCGTTGGCCTCACCGCGCCGCCCTGCCTGCGCCGGGTTCGCGCACTCGAAGAATTGGGCGTTATCAAAGGCTACCATGCCGAACTTGATGCCTCGAAGCTGGGCTTTGCGATCACCGTGTTCGCGCTGGTCAGCCTCAAGAGCCAGGCCGAAGATTCGCTCCGCCAGTTCGAAGATCACATGAAGGATCTGCCCGAAGTCCGTGAATGCCACATGCTGAATGGTGAGATCGATTTCATCCTGAAGGTGGTGAGCAAGGATTTGCAAAGCTTCCAGGAGTTTTTGACGTCGAAGCTGACGCCTGCGCCCAATGTGGCGAGCGTGAAGACGAGTTTGACGATCCGGACGGCGAAGCAGTTGCCGGGGGTGCCGCTGGAGTAGGGGGCGATTTTGGGGAAAGCGGACAGCAGCCTTCCGGCTAAAATTCGACCGCCGAGCAGTCCGATTTGGAGACGGTAAAGGTTCCGTAGTTTCTGCCGATTTGGTTCATGAGCGTTTCCGCTTCCTTGGTCATCACGAGGACAACCTTGCCATTCGGATAGACCCGCGCTCGTCCTTCGTTTTCCCATGCGTCAGTAAATGAGAACGCCAAGCTACCGTCACTGAGTACGTTCGCATCATCTGTCCCGACGTCGAGGATTTGGGGATTATCTGGCATTCAATTGGCTATTGATACGGTGTAGTGTCCGGCTTTCCTCCTTATCTCGACTGACATGATGAAGATACCGAGTGGAATGTTATGACCCGTGCCGGTGTAGCCTTTCATCGGTTCCTTAAGGCAATAAAGACCGGTGGCGATTGGGTGATCAGTTCTCTCTCCAAGCGCTGGAGCCGCCATCGCGACCGCCATCGTCGCTAGCATTACGCGTGATTTGAACATGCCTGATCATCTCAACTTTGGAGGCAGTGGTCAATGTCCGCATTGGGCCGCGCCGCAAGCCCTGTCACCCAACCCGCTTCGCCAGCCAGTCCTCCAGCCATTTGATCGAATAATCGCCGTTGATGATATCCGGTTCGGTCAGCAGGGCCTGATGGAGCGGGATCGAGGTTTTGACCCCGGCGATCACCATTTCCTCCAGCGCGCGCCGCAATCGCATGATGCAACCTTCGCGGGTGCGGCCATAGACGATCAGCTTGGCGATCATTGAATCATAGTAGGGGGGAATGCGGTAGCCCGCATAAAGCCCGCTATCGACCCGCACATGCATCCCGCCCGCCGCGTGGTAATTTGTGACTAGGCCGGGTGAGGGGGTGAAGTTGAACGGGTCTTCGGCGTTGATCCGGCACTCGATCGCGTGGCCCTTGAACTCGATGTCTTCCTGTTTGACCGAAAGCGGCTTGCCATCGGCGA
>JANLQQ010000074.1:0-5888 GCA_031367905.1 Novosphingobium sp. | reverse complement strand
CTCTGCGGCTGATTTCACCGATCAGCCCAAGGTGGTCAACGGGGCTTCGGAATTGATGGTTGCGCTGTTTGGTGAGGCCGGCAAGCATGCCCGCAGCGCAGTGGGTGTGCCGGTCTTGCCGCTGGGCGCTGCGGTGGAGGTGGATGCGATTGTTGCCGTTCGGCCTCTTTGATCGCTGGCTCGCGCCGGCGCCAACACCTGGTAAGGTCTGCTGGATGGCCAGCTGCGACTATGCCCACCGCGGGCTGCATGGCGCCGGCGTGCCGGAGAATTCGCCCACTGGATTTGCGCTGGCGATCGAGCGCGGGATGGGGATCGAATGCGATGTCCAGCGCAGTAGCGACGGGCAGGCGATGGTCTTCCATGATCTTGAGCTGGGTCGGCTGACTGGCGAGACCGGACCCGTTTCGGCTCGAAGTTCCGAGCAGCTTGGCCGCATCACCCTGTCGAGCAGCCAGGACACCATCCCCTCGCTACGCCAACTGCTCGATCAGATTGGGGGGCGGGTTCCGCTGTTGATCGAGATCAAGTCAACTCACTCGCGCCGTTATGCCCCGCTGTGCCTGGCGGTACGGCGTGTTCTCGAAGGCTATCAAGGCTCCCATGCGGTGATGAGCTTCGATCCGCGCATGATCCGCTGGTTTGCGATCCACGCGCCGCTCATTATCCGCGGGCTGGTTGTCACCGAGGAGGATGACAAGGCGCTGGTTGGCCGCTTGCGCCGCCGCTTTTCGCTATGGCACAGCAAGCCCCAGTTTCTTGCCTATGATATCCGCGATCTGCCCAGCCGCTTTGCTGCCGCCCAGCGCGCGCGCGGCCTGCCGCTGCTGACCTGGACCGTCCGTTCGGCTGAACTGCGTGAGCGGGCCGGCGCCCTCGCCGATGCGCCGATCGCCGAAGGCGCCGGTATCGCGTGAGCAGTGATGGCATAATTGCGCGTATCGCTCGCTCGGTCGGCGAATTGCCGGCTGATCAGTGGGATGCGCTGGCAGGGGGCGATCCGTTCCTGTCGCATGCCTTCCTCTCAGCATTGGAAGTATCAGGCAGTGTCGGCCCCGGAACCGGTTGGAGCGCCGCGCCAATCGTGATCGAAGGCGCTGATGGACGGCTGGCGGCGGCGCTGCCTGCTTACCTCAAAAGCCACAGCCAGGGCGAATATGTGTTCGATCACAGCTGGGCCGATGCCTGGCATAACGCCGGGGGCAGCTATTACCCCAAGTTGCAGATCGCGGTGCCGTTCACCCCGGCGAGCGGCAAGCGCTTGTTGCTGGCCGATCCCGCCCTCGCCCTGCCCCTGCTGCGGGCGGCGGAGCAATTGTGCGAGGCGAACAGCCTGTCATCCGCCCACGCCACCTTCATTGCGCCAGAGCAACTGCCACAATTCGAGGCGGCGGGCTGGCTGTTGCGCAGCGACATCCAGTTCCACTGGGAAAACCGGGGTTATTCGAGTTTCGAGGATTTCCTCGCGGCGCTCTCCTCGCGCAAGCGCAAGGCGATCCGCAAGGAGCGTGCGGCAGCCCAGGAAGGCGTGGAGATCCGGCGGCTGAGCGGGGCAGATATTGGTGAGGAACATTGGGATGCCTTCTGGAATTTTTACCAGGATACCGGCGCGCGCAAATGGGGGCGGCCCTATCTGACCCGGGAGGCATTCAGTCTGATCGGACAGCGGCTGGCCGATCAGATACTGCTGGTGCTGGCCTATATCGATGGGGTGCCAGTGGCGGGTGCGCTCAACTTTATCGGACCGGATGCGCTCTATGGCCGCTATTGGGGGGCGACCCTTGACAAGCCGTTCCTGCATTTCGAGCTGTGCTATTATCAGGCAATCGATGCTGCGATCGCACGTGGCCTGAGCCGGGTCGAGGCGGGGGCCCAAGGCGGGCACAAGCTGGCCCGGGGGTATGAGCCGGCACAGACCTGGTCAGCGCATTACATTGCCCATCCAGGGTTTCGCGCGGCAATCGCCGATTTCCTCGCAAGGGAACGGGCGGGTGTGGTGGCAGACCAGCTGATACTGGGCGAACGAACACCCTTCAGGAAAGAATAACGGATTTTGGCTCAGGCGGCGCGGCGGCTGCTGGCGGCGATCCACTCACGGGCGCGGCGCTGGGCTTCGGCAATCTCGCGGGCGCTCATTTCATCCGAAATATCGGCGCGGCACATTTGTGCTTCCGGGTGGCCCGAAACAGCCGCAAGATTGAACCACTTGTGCGCCTCGACCAGATCGCAGTCGGCGCCGTGGCTGCCGGTCGAATAGGCAACCCCAAGATCGTAGTAAGCGTTGATGTCACCTTGGGCTGCTGCAGCCAGGCAGACTGCGACCAGCAGATCTTCGGCAGTTTCGTCTGCCGCGACGTGTGGCCGGGCAAACGGTTCGGTAACTCTTGCGTAGTGAATCCAGCTGGTGCTCATCTCGGTTACCCCGTTTTGGCGAGACCCCTGTTGCCCGCCGTCACAACCGAATCTTCCCTATCGTGGTCAACAAATGGTTAACGCCGCCGATAATTGTTCCAGATCGTGACGATTTATCAGACCTTCTCTTGATAAGTTGTCGTTACACCATGGTGAAACTTGCGTTTCGTTGCGTTCGGCCATGCTTAATGTTGCCGATTGTCAGGCCATGCCGATTGGCGCTTGTGTGGGTTACTACGCAGAATTATAGGCGCGCTCGAACCGGCATGGGGGAGCGATCGGGAAAACCCGAAGCTGCAGGACCTGCAGACCCGGCGGTTTTTGGTGCGGAGAATGCAATGGTAACGGTTCCTGGCGATGAGATTGACGTTTTGGCCAAGGCAAAACGGGCGATTTCCAGCGATTATGTTCCAAACGACGGTGAACCCTACATGTGCGAAGCGCAGGCAGATTATTTCCGCCGGCTGCTGCTTGAATGGAAGAAGTCGATCATGTCAGCCGCAGCAGATACACTGCAGAACCTCCAGGACGGGCCGATACGCGAGCCTGATCTTAATGACCGGGCCTCAAGCGAGACTGACTGGGGGATCGAGCTGCGCACCCGTGATCGTCAACGCAAACTGATCGCCAAGATCGAATCGGCGCTGCGGCGGATCGAAGAAGGCGAATATGGCTATTGTGAAGTGACTGGCGAGCCGATCGGGCTGGGCCGTCTGAGCGCTCGGCCGATAGCGACTATGACGGTCGAAGCGCAGGAAGCCCATGAGCGGCGCGAAAAGATCTCGCGTGACGATTGAGCACCTATCGCGGCGTTAACTGCTTTTTTGCTAGTTCTGGTTAGGATTAATGCAAGGTCCCGGGTGTAAAACCGGTCCGAGAGAATTTATCGGCCGGACGGCGGCCGTTTGGGAGTGTGGCGGCGGACTATGGGTGAAGACGAAAACCGGCAAATCGCGCGCGATAGCCTTTTCGTGCTGGCCGAAGTCCGTCTTGACGGGCTGCAAGGCGAGCACAAGGTCCGCGTTCGCAATTTGTCGGCAGGCGGAATGATGGCCGAATCATCACTCAAAGTGCAGCGCGGTCAGGTGGTCTTGGTCAATATCCGCAATATCGGATGGATCGAAGGTTCGGTCGCGTGGGTCCATGAAGACCGGTTCGGGATTGCCTTCCTTGAAGAGATTGATCCTAAGGTTGCCCGTGCTCAAGTCATTGTCGGTGATGGAACGCCGCGCTTTGTCCGCCCGCCGATCGCAGTGGCAGGACATGCTGGAAAACTTCGCAAGATCTAATTTTTGGCTCGAATGCCTCTTGTCGGCGCGATGTGGTTTTGCGTGATCGTGAAAATCCGATAGGGTCAGGTGGCAGATGAGCCGCCGCTTTCCTTCCTCGCGCCCAGACGCCCGGTTTTCCGTTCAATTTGGCGCGCTGGGTGCCGTCCTGATTCTTGCTCCATTGATGTTGGCTGGCTGCGCTAGTGGCGCTGATCGTCCGGTTGAAGTGGCGGTGATCGGCGATCCATCGGCCCCGTTCCAGACCGGCCCGCGCTTGCCACTGGCGGCACAGCTGATCCGCTCCGCCACTGTTGAGGGGCTGGTCGGATTTGATGAGCAGGGCCGGGTGATTCCTGCTCTTGCCGATCGCTGGATCGTAACCGATGATGGGCAGAGCTATATTTTTCGCCTACGCGACGGAACCTGGCCCGATGGCAGCAATATCACCGGCGATACGGCGCGTAGTGCTCTGCTTCAGGCGATCACCGGGTTGCGCGGCACGCCGTTGGGAGCAGACCTGGCCGGCATACAAGAGATCAGAGCGATGGCCGGACGGGTGCTTGAAATCCGATTGAACGGACCAGTTCCCGATCTACTCCATTTGCTGGCTCAGCCCGAACTCGGCCTTGGCCGCAAGGGCCGCGGCGCAGGGCCGATGAAACTGTCTCGCGATGGCCGAACGGCGGTTCTGAAACCGATCCCGCCGGAGGATCGCGGACTGCCCAGCGAGGAAGATTGGAGCCTGCGTTCGCGTTTGCTCCACCTTCATGCGCTCTCCGCCGCCACAGCGATCGAGCGCTTTGATAACGGCGAATCCGATATCGTCCTGGGCGGGCGGATCGAGGATTTCCCCCGGCTCGATATCGCCGGCCTCTCACGCGGGGCAATCCGGCTCGATCCGGTCAGCGGATTGTTCGGCCTGGCAGTGCTGCGCGGCGATGGCTTTCTGGTCACGCCCGCCAATCGTGAGGCAGTGGCGATGGCGATTGATCGCGACGCGCTGATTGCCGCTTTTTCAGTGGGTGGCTGGACTGCCTCCAATCGGATCGTCTCATTCGGAGCAGAGGGTGATCCTGGGCTGGTGGGCGAACGCTGGAGCGATATGTCGCTGGCTGAGCGGCGCTCCATGGCAACATCGCGCGTGTCGAGCTGGCGCGGTTCGGGCAAGCGCACCGTGGTTTTGAGAATTGCCATGCCAACGGGCCCGGGCGCCGATGTCTTGTTTGCCCGGTTGAACGACGATCTCCAATCGATCGGGATAGAGAGCCGCCGCGTGGGTGAGGCAGCAGCAGCGGATCTGCGGTTGGTTGATATGGTCGCTCGCTATCCGCGGGCTAGCTGGTTTCTTAACCAGCTAAGCTGCGCCAACTTCCGGGGCCTGTGCAACTCTGGGGCCGATACCCGGGCGGCTCAGGCAATTGCGCAAGTCTCGGCATCCGCCCGCGCTAGCTTGCAGGCCGAAGCCGAGGCCCAACTGATGGCAGCAAACACCTTTATTCCGTTCGGTCCGCCAATCCGCTGGTCGTTAGTTAGCGGCGATGTCACTGGCTTTGCTCCCAACCGGTGGGGCAGCCACCCCTTGATGCCGCTGGCCATGCGCCCCAAATAAGTCCCAGCTGGGTGGCTTGTACCCGGTGCTTGTTGGAACAGCTTATGGCCAGACAGTATGGGGACCGACCGGAAAGGTTGCAGCGGATGGCGCTCCAGATCCCGCTAGGGACCGATGCCCGTTCGGTGCGGCAGCGGGTTGAAACGCTTGAACAGCTGCTTGAAGGTCTGTTCTTCATTCCCGGCATCAATCGGCGGATCGGACTGGATGCAATAGTCGGCCTGCTCCCGGTGGTGGGTGATGCGATAACTGCCGCCATGGGGCTTTATCTGGTGTGGGAGGCGCGCAACCTGGGGATGCCAAAATGGAAGCTGTGGCGCATGGCCGGCCATGTCGGGGTTGATACGCTGCTTGGCGCAGTGCCGCTGGTGGGTGACCTGTTTGATGTTCTCTATCGCTCAAACACGCGCAACCTGAAGATTATCAAGCGCCATCTCGACCAGCATCACCCGGCTACGCGCGTCCTGGAAGGATAGGGTGGTCCTTGTAGGGTGCGCCATTCGCCTCCGCGAATGGCTTGCTGTGCCGTCCCGCTCCCCCGCCCGGCCACCCATGCAGGGTACTCTTGTGGGTGGCCGGGCGGGGGAGCGGGACGG
>JANLQQ010000054.1:0-1821 GCA_031367905.1 Novosphingobium sp. | reverse complement strand
CGGGCCGATCATGTCACGATTTCGGGCTATGAAGGCGGCACTGGCGCATCCCCGCTGACTTCGCTGACCCATGCGGGCAGTCCGTGGGAAATCGGCTTGGCCGAGACCCAGCAGACGCTGCTGCTCAACAATCTGCGCAGCCGGATCGCGGTGCAGGTCGATGGCGGGTTGCGCACCGGGCGCGACGTTGCGATCGGCGCACTGCTGGGCGCGGACGAGTTTGGCTTTGCGACTGCACCGTTGATTGCGGCGGGCTGCATCATGATGCGCAAGTGCCACCTCAATACCTGCCCGGTCGGTGTGGCGACGCAGGATCCTGTGCTGCGCGCGCGCTTCACCGGCCAGCCGGAACATGTGATCAACTACTTCTTCTTCGTTGCTGAGGAACTGCGCGCGATCATGGCGGATATGGGCTTCCGCACTCTGGCCGAAATGACCGGGCGGGTTGACCGGCTGGAAATGAGCCAGGCGATCACCCACTGGAAGGCCGAAGGCGTTGACCTGTCGCGGCTGCTCCACCAAGTTCCGCTGGGCGATGGCCCTTCGCTGGGCTGGACCGGGACCCAGGATCACGGGCTGGAAGCCGCGCTGGACCAAGACCTGATCGCCGCATCAGGCGATGCCCTGGACAAGCGCGAGGCGGTGCGGATCGAACGGCGGGTGATCAACGTCAACCGCACAGTTGGCGCGATGCTTTCGGGCGAAGTAGCCAAGCGCTATGGCCACGCCGGATTGCCCGACAACACGATCCTGATCCGCCTGACCGGGGTTGCCGGGCAAAGTTTTGGCGCATTCCTCGCCCACGGCATCACGCTCGATCTGACCGGCGATGCCAACGACTATGTCGGCAAGGGGCTTTCGGGCGGGCGCGTGATCGTGCGCCAGCCGGTCCACGTCGAACGCGAGGCAAGCCAGAACATCATCGTCGGAAATACCGTACTTTACGGCGCTATTGCTGGGGAGGCCTATTTCAATGGCGTGGCTGGCGAGCGCTTTGCCGTGCGCAATTCCGGCGCGGTTGCGGTAGTCGAGGGCACCGGCGATCACGGCTGCGAATATATGACCGGCGGAGTGGTTGCAGTGCTCGGCAAAACCGGGCGTAATTTCGCCGCGGGAATGTCGGGCGGGATCGCCTATGTCTATGACGAGGGCGGCAATTTCAGCCAGTTGTGTAACGGAGCGATGGTCGATCTGGTGAGCATTTCGCCCGAGCGTGACGATGATGAAGGTGCAGGCCGTCCACAGCAGCGGACCGTCAGCGTCTATGATACCGGGATGGGCGACATGCTGCGCCACGATGCAGAACGGCTGCGGATCCTGCTGGAGCGGCACCACCTCCACACCGGCAGCAAACGCGCCCGCGCCCTGCTCGATGACTGGGGCAATGCACTGGGCAAGTTCATCAAGGTGATGCCGCGCGACTATGCGCAGGCGCTGAAGCAACTTGAAGCCGAACGGCATGATGCCGCCTCGGTCGCAGCAGAATAACGAAGGTCAAGACAGATGGGCAAAGACACCGGCTTTCTCGAGCTTGACCGAATTGATCGCAGCTATGCCGATCCGAAAGCACGGCTGAGGAACTACAAGGAATTCACCATCCCGCTGGCTGAGCCTGCGCTGCGCGCACAGGCCTCGCGCTGCATGGATTGCGGGATACCCTATTGTCACAATGGTTGCCCGGTGAACAACATCATCCCGGACTGGAACAATCTGGTCTATGAGGGTGACTGGAAAAACGCGCTGGAAGTGCTGCATTCAACCAACAATTTCCCCGAGTTCACCGGCCGAATCTGCCCAGCCCCGTGCGAGGCGAGCTGCACG
>JANLQQ010000019.1:0-6380 GCA_031367905.1 Novosphingobium sp. | reverse complement strand
AGTCAGGACAAGAAAAAGGTCCAGACTGCTGCAGCTGAGATGGCGCTGATTGCTGGCCAGAAGCCGGTAATCACCATTGCGAAGAAGTCGATCGCTCAGTTCAAGCTGCGTGAAGGTATGCCGATCGGTTGCAAGGTTACCTTGCGCCGCGAACGTATGTACGAATTCCTCGACCGTCTGATTACCGTCGCAATGCCGCGTATTCGCGACTTTCGTGGCCTTAACCCGAAGAGCTTCGACGGGCGTGGCAACTATGCGATGGGTCTGAAAGAGCAGATCATCTTTCCTGAGATCAGCTACGATCAGATTGAAAAGGTGCGGGGCATGGATGTCATCGTAACCACTACCGCAAAGACTGACGACGAAGCACGCGAACTGCTCCGTTTGTTCGGGTTCCCGTTCCCGCTGGATGCTGCTGCTGAGCAGCAGGCCGCGTGATCACAGGTTTGAAAAAGAGAGCTTAAGTCCATGGCGAAACTGAGTTCCGTTAACAAGAACGAGCGGCGTAAGAAGCTCGTTCAGAAGTACGCAGGCAAGTATGCTGCGTTGAAGGCTACGGCTGCCGACAAGTCGCTCGATGAGACAGAGCGCCTTATCGCCCGCCTGAAAATGGCCGAAATTCCGCGCAATGCGAACCCCACCCGGGTCCGCAACCGTTGTGCAACCACCGGCCGCCCACGCGGCTACTATCGCAAGTTCGGCCTGTGCCGCATCGAACTGCGGGACAAGGCCAACAAGGGCCTCATCCCCGGTGTGACCAAGTCGAGCTGGTAAGGAATCTGCGATGGCGATGACCGATCCCCTGGGTGACATGCTCACCCGCATCCGTAACGGCCAGCGTGCGAAGAAGGATTCCGTCCTTTCTCCCGCGTCCACACTGCGTGCCCGCGTTCTCGACGTGCTGCAGCGTGAGGGCTATATCCGTGGCTTCAGCGAGGACGCCAGCGGCGCTCACCCGCAGCTGCGGATCGAACTGAAATATTTCGAGGGCGAACCTGCGATCAAGCATGTCGCCCGCGTCTCCAAGCCTGGTCGGCGGGTTTATTCGGGTAGTAAAGAGCTTCCCGTGACCCGCAACGGGCTGGGTATCACCATCGTCTCGACGCCTCGGGGTGTGCTTTCGGATGCCGAAGCGCGCGCTCAGAACGTTGGCGGCGAAGTGCTTGCGGAGGTGTTCTGATGAGCCGCATCGGTAAACGTCCGGTGGCTATCCCGAGTGGGGTTACCGCCGATATCGCAGGTGGTACTCTCACCGTGAAGGGCCCCAAGGGCACGCTCACACTGAACATGCGCGACGAAATCAGCTATATTGTTGATGGCGACAGTATTTTGGTCAAGCCGGCTAACGACAGCAAGCAGGCGCGGGCCTTTTGGGGCATGCAGCGCACGCTGGTGGAGAACCTGATGACGGGTGTGACTCAGGGCTATACCAAGGTTCTGGAAATCACCGGCGTTGGTTATCGTGCCAATATTCAAGGCAAGAACCTGAAGCTGCAGCTTGGCTACAGCCATGATGTCGACTTCGCCGTGCCGACCGATATCGAGGTCAAGACCCCGGATAACACCACTATCGAAATCTCTGGTATCGACAAGCAGAAGGTCGGCCAGGTTGCCGCCGAGATCCGCCGCTGGCGTAAGCCCGAACCCTACAAGGGCAAGGGCATCAAATACCGCGGTGAGTACATCTTCCGCAAGGAAGGGAAGAAGAAGTAATGGCCAAGCTGTCCCTTTTTGCCCGCCGCCGTCGGCGGGTTCGCACCACGCTCAAGGCCCGCGCCTTCGGTCGTCCGCGGCTGTCGGTGCATCGTTCCGGTCGGCATATCTATGCTCAGATCATTGATGATGCCGGCGGCCGCACTTTGGCGCAAGCTTCGACGCTGACCAAAGGTAGCAAAGGCCCTGGTGCCACTGTTGAAGCGGCTGCCAATGTCGGCAAGCTGCTTGCAGCGGCGGCCAAGCAGGCTGGCGTGACCGCCGTTGTGTTCGATCGCGGCGGTTTCCTGTTTCATGGCCGCGTCAAAGCGCTGGCCGACGCCGCGCGTGAAGGCGGGCTGGAGTTCTGATGATGCCAGAATCAACAAACACCGAAACCAACACCGCACCCGAAGTCGTAACCGACGCACCGGCATCTGGCCCTGTGGCTGATGCCCCTGCTGGTGAACAGCGCGAAGCCCGCGCTCCGCGCGGTCCCGGCCGCGGTCGCGGCGGCAATGACCGCGGCGGCGGCGATCGTGGTGGCCGTGGCGGCCGCCGGGATGATCGTGGGCGTGGCGGCAACGACGATGGCGGCGAAGAGCTGATTGAAAAGCTCGTTCACATCAATCGCGTGTCCAAGACCGTCAAGGGCGGTAAGCGCTTTGGTTTCGCTGCGCTGGTTGTAGTGGGCGATGGCAAGGGCCGCGTCGGCTTTGGTCACGGTAAGGCGCGCGAAGTGCCTGAAGCGATAACCAAAGCAACCGCCTCGGCCAAAAAGAAGATGGTTCGGGTTCCGCTCAAGGAAGGCCGTACGCTTCACCATGATGGCAAGGGCCGGTTTGGTGCGGGCAAGGTTAACCTCCGTTCGGCTCCGGCCGGGACCGGGATCATTGCCGGTGGCCCGATGCGGGCTGTGTTCGAAAGCCTGGGGGTTGCCGATGTGGTGACCAAGTCGGTTGGTTCCTCGAACCCCTACAACATGATCCGCGCCACTTTTGACGCGCTGACTGACCAGACTTCGCCGAAGTCGGTTGCGCAGCGCCGGGGCAAGAAGGTCGCCGACCTGCTGGGCCGCGCCGGTGGAAATGTTGCGGAAGCTGAAGCTGCCGCCGAAGCGATCACGGAGTAAGAGATATGGCGAAGACTCCAAAGAAAACCATCAAGATCAAGCAGATCGGTTCTCCGATCCGTCGTCCGGAGAGCCAGAAGAAGATCCTCATCGGTCTTGGTCTTGGTAAGATGAACCGGATTGTCGAACGCGAAGACACCGCCGAAGTGCGCGGTGCAATCGCCAAGCTGCCACATATGGTGGCTGTGGTCGAATAATGAAATCCGGGGACACCGTATTCGGTGTCCCCTCTCACAACCAAAGAGGACACCGAATACGGTGTCTCCGAGCGCGACTAAAGCGAAAGCGAGTGCACATTATGAAACTCAATGATCTCCGTGATAACGCCGGTGCCCGCAAGGGCCGGATGCGGGTTGGCCGTGGCATCGGTTCGGGTAAGGGCAAGACTGCCGGGCGCGGCCAGAAGGGCGCCAAGGCGCGTTCGGGCGTTTCCGTAAACGGGTTTGAAGGCGGACAGATGCCGCTTCACATGCGGATCCCGAAGCGCGGTTTCAACAATATCTTCGCCAAGGATTTTTCCGAGGTCAACCTGGGTCTGATCCAGAAGGCAATCGACAACGGTAAGCTCGATGCCAAGGCCGTGATCGATCACGCGGCACTGCAAGCGGCAGGCCTGGCCCGCGGCGGCAAGGACGGCGTTCGTCTGCTTGGCAAGGGCGCGATCACTTCCAAGGTCAAGTTTTCGGTCGCGGGCGTCTCTAAGGGTGCGCTTGAAGCTGTTGAAAAAGCTGGCGGTTCGGTTGAACTTCCCGCTGCTCAGCCGAGCGAGCACGAAAAGAAGACCGCTCGCCGCGAAGTCAACAAAGCCAGCAAGGCCGAGTTGATCAGCAAGGCTGGCAAAGCGAAGAAATAGGACAATCCGATCCCCGCAAGCAGGCTTGCGGGGATCGTTGGTTTCGGGGGGTTCGACATCGCGCCATCGTCCCTATATGGCGCTGAGACGCGATCCGCAGCGGATCCACAGCAAGGCTAAAAGTCCCGATGGCATCACGCGCCGATAATATTGCGAGCAATCTAAGTCTCGCCAATTTCTCCAAGGCGACCGAGCTCAAGAACCGGATCTGGTTCACGATCGGCGCGCTGGTGGTGTTCCGTTTCCTCAGTTTCGTACCGCTGCCGGGGGTCAACCCGTTGATCCTGGGTGAACTCTACAAGCAAACCCAGGGCGGCATCCTCGACATTTTCAACACCTTCTCGGGCGGCAGCCTTGAGCGGATGAGCCTGATCGCGCTGGGCGTGATGCCCTATATCACTGCCTCGATCGTCGTGCAGCTGGCAGCCTCGCTCCATCCCTCGCTCGCTGCCTTGAAGAAGGAAGGCGAAAGCGGGCGGAAAAAGCTCAACCAGTACACCCGGTATGGCGCGGTTTTTCTGACTGCGATCCAGGGTTGGTTCATTGCCTCGGGCCTTGAAGCTTTCGCTGCCTCGAGCGGGCTGCAGGCGGTGGTCAATCCGGGCATGATGTTCCGGGTTGGCGCGGTCATCAGTCTGATCGGCGGCACGATGTTTTTGCTGTGGCTGGGTGAGCAGATTACTTCGCGCGGGATCGGCAACGGTACCTCGCTGATCATCATGGCCGGAATTGTCGCGCAGATGCCAACTTTTGTGGTCAATCTGTTCGAAGGCGGCCGGTCGGGCTCGATCAGCGCCTTCACTATTATTGGTTTGATAGTTCTGCTAATCGCAGTGATCCTGTTCATCTGCTTCATGGAGCGGGCGAGCCGCCGGTTGTTGATTCAGTATCCTAAGCGGGCCAGCCAGCACGGCATGATGCAGGCCGATCGCAGCCATCTTCCGCTCAAGATCAATACCGCAGGCGTGATCCCGCCGATCTTCGCCAGTTCACTGCTGCTGCTGCCGCTGACGATCACTCAGTTCGCAGGCAATTCTATCTCACCGGATACCGCGATGGGCGGGTTTATCGTCAGCCTCAACCAGTATCTCGCGCACGGCAAGCCGCTTTACATGCTGCTTTATGCTGCCGGGATCATCTTTTTCTGCTTCTTTTACACGGCGGTGGTGTTCAATCCGGAAGAAACGTCTGAGAACCTCAAGAAAAACGGCGGCTTCATTCCTGGTATCCGACCCGGCAAAAGCACCGCGACCTATCTGGATTATGTGCTGACCCGGATCACTGTGATCGGTGCGATCTATATCACGGTCGTTTGCGTCATTCCTGAATGGGTGATCGCGCAGACCGGCCAGCGACTGTTTTTCGCTGGCGGAACATCGCTGCTGATTGTCGTCAATGTGACGGTTGATACCATCACCCAGATCCAGTCGCATTTGCTGGCGCACCAATATGGTGATCTGATCAAGAAGGCGAAACTGAAGGGGCGTCTGCGCTAAGCGGGCAGACGACGCAGCGGCATTCCGGGGGAGCGCATCGTGAACATTATCCTGTTGGGACCGCCAGGCGCGGGCAAGGGAACTCAGGCTCAACGTCTGGTTGACAAGCACGGCATGCGCCAGCTCTCGACCGGCGACATGCTCCGCGCTGCGGTCAGGGCAGGAACCCCGGTCGGGCTTCAGGCCAAAGCAGTCATGGAAGCAGGCGAACTGGTGTCGGACGAGATCGTCTCGGCGCTGATCGGTGACGAGCTTGACGCGATGGGGCCCGGCGTTGGTGTAATCTTTGATGGCTATCCCCGCACGGCAGCGCAGGTTACCTCGCTCGACGCAATTCTGGTTTCGCGCGGACGTACGCTGGATCACGTGATCGAGCTTGATGTTGACGAAGATGCATTGGTCGAACGGATTACTGGGCGATACACCTGCGCCAATTGCGGAAAAGGCTATCATGATAAGTTCGCGCAGCCCCGCCAGCTGGGGGTTTGCGACAAATGCGGCAGCACCGAATTCAAACGCCGTCCGGACGACAATGAAGCCACCGTTCGCACCCGCATGGCCGAATACCGAGCCAAGACCGCCCCGATCCTGCCGATCTATGATGCCCGCGGGATTGTGACTCGGGTCAATGGCATGGCCGAAATGGACGGGGTAAGCGCGGCGATCGAAAAGACGATCGCTGGCTGACAAGCGCTGCGCGCTGGTGCAATCTCTGCCCAATGCGAAGAGGAGGGCAGGTTATGCGAATGTCACTGTGTGTGGCAGTGGCGGCTAGGGCATGATGCTCTATAGTTCTTTGTTGTCGCGTGATTTATCGCGAAAAACAGGTTTCCACTTTTTCGCATCACGGTCCTGAAGCGCCTCCTTATTTCAGCGCGTTTAGTGCGGGTTTGGCCGCGATGCGATCAGGGCGTTGACACAAATTGCGAATCGCCCTAAGCGCCCGCTTCACGCGACAATTGCGGGATAGTCCGGCAGGTGGCAGCATTACGCGCGCTAACCGGATTTTTTGCCGTTTCTGATTTTGTGATAGTCGTGATGACAGCGTTGAGATGGATGGCCTGGCTCCTGCGGGATATCAGAGTTATCTGTGGAGCATGGAGAATTAAGTGGCTCGAATTGCCGGGGTAAACCTCCCCACCAACAAGCGCGTAATTATCGCCTTGACCTATATTCACGGAATTGGCCGGACCAAGGCTGTGGAAAT
>JANLQQ010000017.1:0-2240 GCA_031367905.1 Novosphingobium sp. | reverse complement strand
CGAGGTGGGTGACGAACGAGGGGCGTTCAGCGAACAGGTTGTCGTTCATGGCGCCAGCTCTCCAATCTCGTCGCCCCGGACTTGATCCGGGGCTTGGCTTCTTTCGACAAAAAAACCGAACCCCGGGTCAGGCCCGGGGTGACGAAGGAAAAATCAATCGGGCTTCTTGGCCACTACCACCATCGCCGGGCGCAGCAGGCGGTCCTTGATCATATATCCGGCCTGGAGTTCCTGCACGATCGTGCCTGGCTCAACCTCCGCAGACGGCACCTCGATCATCGCCTGATGCTGGTTGGGATCGAGCGGCAGGCCCATTGCGGCGATCCTGGTGATGCCGTGGGCGGCGAAGATCTTGTCGATCTCGCGCCCGGTGGCATCGAGCCCGGCGACGAGGTTTTTCATCTTCTCATCCTCACGCAAGTCCTGAGGAATTTCACTCAACGCCCGGGTAAGATTGTCTGAAACTGACAGGATATCACGGGCAAAGCCAGTTGCGGCGTAAGTGCGTGTATCGGTGATGTCCTTTTCCAGCCGCCGCCGCACATTCTGGGTTTCGGCCTTGGCGTAAAGCACATCCTGCTTCGCCGCTTCCAGTTGCTCGTGCAGCAGTGCGAGATCGTCTCCGCCCTGATCAAGCAGCTCGTTGGGCACGCCGTTCAGCTCTGCGGCAACCGCAGGATCGTCCTGCGGCTTGGTATCATCAGTCATGTCGTTCAAAATTCCAGCTAAGCGATGAGTTTGCCCAGACTTTGGGCAGTGAAATCTACCATGGGCACGACGCGCGCATAATTCAACCGAGTAGGGCCGATAACTCCTACTACGCCGACCACCCGTCCCTCGCGGTCGCGGTAGGGTGAGGCGATGACGGAGGAGCCGGAAAGCGCGAAAAGCCGGTTCTCTGCGCCGATAAAAATCCGCGTTGCCTCTGCCTCACGGGCCAAATCGAGCAATTCAGCGACCGACTGCTTGTTTTCCAGATCATCAAGCAGCGAGCGGACCCGATCAATATCACCGAGAGTACTTTCATCGAGGAGATTCGCCTGTCCGCGCACGATCAGCACCGGGCGCCGCGCTGCATCCTGGCTCCACACCGCCAGGCCGCGTTCAACCATATCGCGGCTTGCCGCATCGAGCGCGCTGCGCCCGCTGGTGATCTCGGCGCGCATCGCACTAACCGCCTCGGCCAATGTTCGTCCGCCAAGATGGGATGAAATGTAGTTCGACGCCTGTTCCAGCACGCCGGGCGGCAAGCCGATCGGCAGTTCGACCACGCGGTTTTCCACCCCGCCATCCACATCCACCAATACCGCCAGCGCCCGGCCGGGTGAGAGCGAAACCAGCTGGAGATGTTGCAAGCGCGGCTCACGGCGCGGAACCAGCACCAGACCGGCGCAGGCGGAGAGATCCGAGAGAATAGAGCTGGTTGCGGCAAGCGCGGCCTCGATCGGTCCGGGTTGGGACACCTGCCGCTCAATCGCCGCGCGCTCGTCCGCGCTCGGTTCGGCTACTTGCATCATGCCATCGACGAACAGGCGCAAGCCGACCTCGGTCGGCAGCCGGCCCGCGCTGGTATGGGGCGCGGCCAGCAGGCCCAGCAATTCAAGCTCGTGCAAGACCGAGCGGATTGAGGCAGGTGACAGATTCAACCCTCCAGTCCCAGCCCCTGCCCCGCCCATCGCCAGCGTCTTCGATCCGACCGGTTGGCCGGTGTTGAGATAGCCTTCCACGACCTGCCGAAAAATATCGCGGGCGCGGCTCGTCAATTCGGTGATTGGTGGTGTCGGCATCGGCTGCAATGTAAGCGCTGGGCTTGCAGCCTCAAGCCCAATGCGCCTAACGCAGTGGGAAATTCAACAAAAGGATACTTCATGCGACCTTCCGGCCGTGCACCCGATGAGATGCGCGCTCTCTCGTTCGAGACCAATTTTACCATTCATGCCGAAGGTTCGGTGCTGGTTTCCTTCGGCAATACCAAAGTTCTGGTCACCGCTTCGGTTGAAGAGCGGCTGCCGCCATGGCTGCGCGGCAAGGGTGAAGGCTGGGTGACGGCGGAGTATTCGATGCTGCCGCGCGCAACCCACACCCGCGGGACACGCGAAGCGGCCAAGGGCAAGCAGAGCGGCCGGACGCAGGAAATCCAGCGGTTGATCGGGCGCAGCCTGCGCGCGGCAGCATCGAATATTCCGCCGTGACCCAGCCTTCGCCTTTGCCGCGCAGCCATGGCGGCAGGCGCTCTTCGA
>JANLQQ010000149.1:0-21290 GCA_031367905.1 Novosphingobium sp. | reverse complement strand
GGGTGAACAGGCGTCGGAAATGGGTGTCGACCGCTTCGAAGGCGGTGCGCAGCCGCTCGCGGCCCTCACGGTTGAGATTACCGATCGAACCGCGCAGACGGTGGACCGCCTCGGTCAGTTCAGCCTGTTCGGCGGTCGAAGTGCTGGCCCGCGCTTCGGCCTCGGCCAGTTCATCTGCGGCGACTAGATTGACCGGGCCAAGCCGTTCACGGTCGGCCACCAGCCGGTCCATCGCGGCGGATTCTTCGCCGGCATGGGCGACACTAGCGGCATCGAATTCGAATTTTGAGGCCAGCAGCGGTGGCGGGCACTGGAACCGTTCGCCCGAGATGCGGGCCATTTCCGCGCGGCGGTCTTCTTCGTTTTCGGCCCGTGCGGCGGCCCCGGCGCGCAGCTCACGCGCGGTGGCGAGGGCTTCATTGGCGGCGGCAAAGGCGCTGTCCACGGCCCGTGCGATCTCACCCGTCTCGGCCACCCGGGCTTCGGCCTCAGTCAGTTCCGCGCCAAGCCGGGTGCGGACGGCATCGCCCGATTCAATCTCGCGGATCAACGAGGCGGGTTTGGCGGCGACGACATTGCGCTCTTCTTCGATCTCCTCGAACCTTCTCCCCATTTCGGCCAGCCGCCGGGCGGCATCGCCAGCCCGGGCCTGCCAGCCCTTGATGTCGCCGCGCTGCGCCCCCGTCCGCTCGCGTGCGACCGCCAGCGCCTGATCATGCGCGGCAAGACCTGCGGTGGCGGCTTGCAAGCTGGCCCGTGCGGCATCGTGGCGGGCCTTGGCAGCGGTGAGTGCGGTGCGCCCGGCTTCGGGATCGGGCAGCGAAGCGCGCTTGGCCATCGCAGTATCGCGCTCGGCCTCAGCAACCCCGCGTTGTTCGGCAAGGTCGGCGCCAGCCTCAGTCAGTTCCGCGCGGCGACCTTCAAGCCGGGCCTTGGCTGCCTCGGCCTGATCGAGGGCGCGCAAGGCGCTGCGTTCGCTGTCGGCGGCGGCGGCGAGAGTACGTTCGTTTGAGATGACTGCCAATTGCAGCGCGGTGAGCTCGGCCTGCGCTGCAGCTTGTGCCGTCTCAGTCTCGCTCACCGCAGACCGGAGCGCCGGCAACTCGGCCTCCAGCGCGGCAAACCGGTTCTCCGCTTCGAGCCGCGCCGCTTCGACCGCCCCTTCGCCGCGCGCGACAAATCCGTCCCAGCGGCGCAGCCTTCCGGCGCGGGTGACCAGCCATTCGCCCGGAGCCAGCGCCCGGCCATCATCAGTTTCAGCGACACGAACCAGTGCGAGCCGCGCGGCGAGCTGCGGCGGGCATTCGGGGACATGTGCGGCGAGGCTGTCACTCACGGGTGACGGCGCGCTGGCCCCGGTCCAGTAGCGCCCGTCCTCATCCGCAGGGGCCGCACCCAGAGGCGCGCCCGCATCGCGGCCCAATACGGCGGCAAGCGCGCGTTCGTAGCCCGGCTCGGCGCGCAAATGGTCAAGCGCGACCGGCAGCCCGAGTTTGGCACTGGCCTGCTTCGCGCGCATTTCGCGATCTCGCTGGAGGGCCAGCCATTCGCGCTCCACCCCGGAAAGATCGGCCTTGGCAGCCGCCAGCGCGCTCCCTGCCGCATCGCGCAAATCCTGCAGCTTGCCTTTGCGTGCGCTTTGCGCATCGAGCGCGGCGCGGGCTTCAGTCAGCGCGCTGCTTGCTGCATCGCGCGCCGCAATCGCCCCGGCCACCGCTGCTTGCGGATCGCCTTCGCGGGCCAGTGCAGCGCGCAACTCGTTGTGCCGCGCGGCTTCATTGGCGAGGCGGGTGAGGCGCTGCTGCGCCGCAGCCAGCGCGGCTTCGGCCACGCGCCACTCTGCCTCGACTCCGGCTTGCGCGGCAGTTGATTGGGCAAAGGCCAGCTCGGCCCCGCGCAGAGTGCGGTCGGCATCGTCGAGCGCGGCGGCGATGATCGGGCGGCGCTTTTCATCCGCCTCGAGCGCAGCCTCACCCTGGGCGAGGTCCCGTTCCAGCCGGGCGAGCGCATCTGCGGCGTCTTTGGTTAGCCGGTCGGCATCGCCGCGATCTTCCTCAAGCCGGAACTTCTGGCGATCGAGGTCCTTCAGCCGTTCCTCCACGGCTTCAAGCTGGCTGGTCAGCGAGGCCATCCGGTGGCCATGCGCGGTGGCATCGTCGCGCCGGTCGGCCAGCGTGTCGCGCGCTTGCGCCAGCGCCTGAGCGGCGGCATGCTGCGCGGCTTGCGCCGACTTGGCCTGGCCCTGCGCCTCGGTAACCCGGGCGTCGGCGCCCTGCGCCTCGGCGCGCGCGAGATCAGCGGCAGCAGCGGCATCGCGCCAGCGGGCGAAGACGAGACGCGCTTCGGCCAGTTTGATCTTATCCGACAAAGCCTTGTAGCGATCGGCCGCGCGGGCCTGCCGCCGCAATGCCGTGATCTGGGCGTCGAGCCCGGCCATGATGTCGTCAAGTCGGGCGAGGTTGACCTCGGTTGCGCGCAGTTTTTGCTCGGCATCCTTGCGGCGAACATGGAGCCCGGCGATCCCGGCGGCTTCCTCCAGCATCATCCGCCGCTCGGCCGGCTTGGCTGCGATTACCGCCGCGATCCGCCCCTGGCTGACCAGCGCCGGGGAGTGCGCGCCGGTGGCAGCATCGGCAAACACCAGCGCCACATCCTTGGCCCGGACATCGCGGCCGTTGACCCGGTAGGCGCTGCCGGCACCGCGTTCGATCCGCCGGACAACTTCCAGCTCTTCGCATCCGCCCGCTCCGGCATCGGTTTCCGCCAGCAGGACAACTTCGGCGAAATCGCGCGGGGGGCGCTGGGCAGTACCGGCAAAGATCACATCGTCCATGCCACCGCTGCGCATCGATTTGGGGCTCGATTCGCCCATCACCCAGCGGATCGCTTCGAGCAGGTTGGACTTGCCGCAGCCGTTGGGCCCAACCACCCCGGTCAGCCCCTGCTCGATCCGCAGTTCGGCTGGCTCAACAAAGCTTTTGAAGCCGCTTAGTTTGAGCCGTCTGATGCGCATCGCGCGCCCGTTTCTCTTGCGGTCAGCCGCGCTTACCGCACACCGGCTTTTTCGAGTTCAACCTTGAGCGCCTCCCAAGTGTTCCCTTCGACTTTCTGGCCGTTGAGGGTGAAAGTCGGGGTGCCCTCAATCTTGTATTTTTCAGCCTGCGCGGCAGCATCTGCCGCCAGCTTGGTCGCTTTCGCGCCGTCGGCTAGACAGGTCTTGCCCTGATCGGACGCTATCCCCCGGCTGGCGAAGAACTGATCCATCCCGCCGGCTGCGGCGATCGCGACAAAACGCTGCTCCGGGGGTAGTTGGGCTGCAGCCTGAAGCTGTGCCTCACCAGTTTTCTGAAGCGTATCGAACATGGTTTTCTGCCAGCCCCAGAATTGATCGCTGAGCGGGAGGACCGCTTCGGTCGAACCGCAAGTGGCCAGCAGCACAGCCGGAATATCGAGGAAATTGTTCATCATGAACCGCAGCTCATAGCTTACACGGCCACTGGCAACGAAATTATCGCGAATTTCGGCCGAGCCTTTTTCCGAGAATTCGGCGCAGTGCGAGCAGCTCAGCGCGCCGAATTCGACCAGCTTGATCGGTGCCTGCGGATTGCCCATCTGATAACCGCCCTCGGGAGTGGCCACCACAATATCGGACCAGGCTTTACCGGCCGGTGGGGCAATTTTGGCGAGCGCCGCACCGCTGGGTGCAGCGGTTTCACCCGCGTCTTTGCTGCAGGCGACAAGGCCGAGCACGAGCGGCGCGATGGCAAGGGCCAGTGCGAAACGGCGGCCAGCAATCGGGCGAATGGCAGGAGCGGTCATGGGTTCGGTGTTCCTTGCGTGAGTTCCGGCGAAAGCTAGCCTAGTAGCGCATGGGATTGAAGGGTAAAGGCGGCGCAATCCTCGCGGTCTTCCACAGGAATCGCCGCCAAATGAACTACATCCGTGCTTCGATCTGCGGCCGCAGCATTGCCCAGTCATGCGTGCCACTCAACAGCAGATCGTTGAGCATGAAGCTGGGGGTAGAGTCTACTCCCAAAGCGCCGGCATCGGCGGTCATCTTGCCGAGCCGTTCGGCCATTGGCTGATCGGCAATGCAGCGATCGACGGCGGTGCGATCATAGCCGCGGGTCGCCATGATGGCATAGAATTTGAAATCGGTGGCGATCGCCCGGCTGCGGGTAATCCGATCGCCAGTGGTCCACCGGGCCAGCTGTGCGGGAGAGGGTTTATCCAGCGGACGGATCCAGCTCGGCTGGCTGCGCATAATTGCGGCGTGGTTCAGGAAGAACTTCTCCTTCGGCCCGCAATTGGTCAATATCGCAGCAGTCAGATCGACCGGATCGCGAACCAGATGGCGCACTTCGACCGAGAGCTTGCCATTGTGGACATAGGTTACCCGCAGCGGCGCATCGGCCTGCATTTCGAAATGCGAGCAATGCGGGCAGGTATAGCTGACAAATTCGATCAGCTTCACGCCTGCCGCCGGATTGCCGAGCAAGTGGCTGCCCGATGGGAGAACCGCAACTGCCAGATTCCAGTTGCGGGGCACTGGCTTGGTCGCGCCGATCGAGAGGATCGCGGTAAGCACAAAGCCGGTCAGTCGGGTAAAATGCATGTCTTCAACTTTCATCCGGTTTTTGTGAGCCAAGGCTCCGGGCAAGTGATTCCAGAACAGTCCGCAGCTCTGGATCGCCGATATCACGCAGGCTTTCGCCCAGTTCCATCGGAATCGGCCGCAGCGACGGTGGCGCAGTGGTGGTCTTTCCAGCAGGCGGCGGCTTAACCTCGCCTTGCCGAAGTTTGACCCGGGCAACAGCCTTATAGCCGAAGAAGCGGTTCACCCGCTCAATGATTTCGGGAATCACATGGCTGATGATCGGCGCATGGGCCGGGACGACGACCAGTTGCAGGATACCGTCAACTTTTTCGCCCGGCGGAAACCGGATCGCCTCGGGCGCGCAAATCCGGGCGTGGCGCGCTCCCACGATTTCGGGCCAGCGGGTCACGACACTGGACTGGACAAATCCGAACTTGCGAAAGGCAGTTCGCCCGATCTGCGGCATCAGATCGGAAATGGCGCGCGCCTGTCCGCCGCGCGGCCGTTCATACTGACGCGGCTCACCTAGTTTGGCTGGCTTGTTTTTGTCGCGTTCCATTACGTGCGCCGCAATGCCATAGCGGCGCGATGGATGCCAGTGCCGAGACGATTTCCGACAAGTTGCTGCGCTGGTATGATTGCCATGCCCGCAACCTGCCATGGCGCAGTCCACCGGGATCATCTGCCCCCCATCCATACCGCGTCTGGTTGTCTGAAGTGATGCTCCAGCAGACTACCACCGCTGCGGTCGCGCCGTATTTCATCCGCTTCGTCACCCGCTGGCCGACGGTCGAGGCACTGGCGGCGGCCGAGGACGGCGAAGTAATGGCGGCTTGGGCGGGGCTTGGCTATTATGCCCGGGCGCGCAATTTGCTGGCCTGCGCACGCGCAGTGGCGGCACGCGGCGGGCGCTTTCCCGCTACAGAAGCCGAACTTCGCGCGCTGCCCGGGCTGGGCGCTTACACCGCTGCTGCGGTTGCCGCGATTGCCTTTGATCAGCGGGCGGTTGTGATCGATGCCAATGTGAACCGGGTGGTGGCGCGGCTGTTTGCGATCGCCGAGCCGCTGCCGGCTGCGCGTGGAACGATCGGTTTACGCGCCGCTACAATCACCCCGGGAGCGCGCACTGGTGATTTTGCCCAAGCGATGATGGATCTTGGCGCCACGATCTGCACGCCGCGCGCGCCGCGCTGCGTGCTCTGCCCGCTGGCGGATTGTTGCCAGGCCCGTCGCACCGATCCTGAGCGATTCCCAGCCAAGTCAGCCAAAAAACCTAAACCTCACCGCCAGGGCCAGGCCTTTTGGATCGAACGCGAAGGAGCGGTTTGGCTGGTCCGGCGCGCCAGCAAGGGGATGCTCGGCGGAATGCTCAGCCTGCCCGACAATGGCTGGAACGCGCGAAGCGACGGGTCTGGAGAGCCGCCACTGACCGGGCCGTGGATTTCGGCAGGAAGTGTCCGTCACAGCTTCACTCATTTCGATCTCGATTTGCAATTGATGCTTTATTCGGCTGGCGATTGGGCTAGTCTGGATGAGGCGGCGGGCGAATGGTGCCCGCTTGACCGGCTGGGACAGGCCGGATTGCCAACACTGTTTGCCAAGGCCGCGCGGCTTGCGACGGCTTGAGCGAGAAATTTGGAGAATTTGAGTGCAGCATAACATTCCCAGCCTGATTTCCCGGCGTTCGATCTTGCGCGGCGGCGCGATGCTGGGTGCCGGGTCGGCGCTTTCGGCGCTGCCATTTGGCGCTGGCCGGGCTTTTGCGACCGAAGATTTTGCAGCGCATTGGCCCGGGGTGACAGCGATGCTGGACAAATATGTTGGCAGTGCAAAGCTGGTCAATATGGTCGCTGCGCTGGGCTGGGGCACTGCCGAGCCGGGCTATATCGCGCGTGGCCATGAATCGCTGGACGATAGCGACGCGGCCGGGCCGAATAGTCTCTACCGCATTTATTCAATGACCAAGCCGGTCACCGGCATGGCAACCATGATGCTGATTGATGAGGGTAAGCTGGGTCTGGACCAGCCGCTAGCGGATATCTTGCCCAAGTTTACCAGGATGCAGGTGCAGGTCACCGCCGATGGTTCGATCACCGATCTCAAGGCTGCGACTGCCCAGATCACCATTCGCCAGCTGCTGACCCATAGCGCGGGGCTGGGCTATTCGATCATTCAGAAGGGCCCGATCAAGGCGGCCTATGTTGCCGCCGGGGTAATCCCGGGGCAGGTTAGCCGGATGTCAATCCCAGGGCTTGATCGCGGCGCACCGGTTTCCAGCCTGGCTCTGTTTGCTGACCATCTGGCCACTTTGCCGCTGGTTTATGAGCCGGGTACGCAATGGAGCTATTCGGTGGCGCTGGATCTGCTGGGGCGGGTAATCGAAGTCGTCTCGGGCAAGCCGTTTGATGTATTCCTGCAGGAGCGGATCTTCGGCCCGGCTGGCATGACCAGCACTTTTTTCCGCGTTCCCGCGAAGGATGTGGACCATTTGACCACTAACTATTCGCCCGTTGGGGGTGTGATGTTTCCGATCGATCCGGCGAAAAGCTCGATCTTTCTCGACAAGCCGGCGTTTCCGTTTGGCGGAGCCGGGCTGGTCAGTTCTCCGCGCGACTATGACCGGTTTCTGCGGATGCTGGCCGGCTATGGCAAGATCGACGGCAAACGCGTGATGAGCGAATTGGCAGTGCGGGTTGGCGCCAGCAACCTTCTGGCCGAAGGGGTCGCGACTAAAGGCACAATGATTGATGGTGCAGGCTTTGGCGCGGGCGGCCGGGTTGGCCTTGCCGGCGATCTTGGTACCTATGGCTGGGGCGGCGCTGCGGGGACGGTGGCTTTCGTCAATTTCCGCTATGGGATGCGCGGCTCGCTCTACACTCAATACATGCCGTCAGACGCCTATCCGATCCACATGGAGTTTCCCATGGCGGTGCAGGCTGACCTTGCGGCTATGCGACGGCGCGGGTGAGAGCAGTGCTGGCATTCGCGGGAGCACAATTGGACCGGGCCGATCATATCCGCAGCGATCCAGCCGCGCTTGAGGCGCTGATGAATTGGCGGGCGCGGCTGCTCAAGCTTGATGGCCTCGATCCGGTGATTACGCCCCAAGGCGGATTGAGTTGGGGGACACTGGCCGATGCCGATCCCGAGGCCGAGCTGGTGTTTCTGGGCTTGAGCGGAGAGCGCGGCTGTTTTGCCGAAGTTTCGCGTTCGCTGGTTGGCAGTGTGGCCCCCCCCAATCCGCGGCTGTGGAACGCGATGGCGAACCTTGAGCCGCAAGAGCTGGCGACCTATGGCGGCGCGCGCAGCCTAGTCGATTGGCATGCACGGCATAGGTTTTGTGCCCGCTGCGGCAGCGCCACCAAGCTCGCCAAGGGTGGTTGGCAGCGCAATTGCAGCGATGCAGCGTGCGGTGCCGAACATTACCCGCGGGTCGATCCAGTGACGATCATGCTGGTTGAGCATGACGGCAATCTGCTGCTGGGACGCCAGCCGCGCTTTCCGCCCAAGCGGTTCTCGGCGCTGGCCGGGTTCCTGGAACCGGGAGAATCGATGGAAGAGGCGGTGGCGCGCGAGATATTCGAGGAAGCCGGAGTCCGCACTCGCGATGTTACCTATGTCGCCAGCCAGCCGTGGCCTTTCCCCTCATCACTGATGATCGGCTGCCATAGCTATACCGACGATCCGGCGCTGACTGTGGATACCAACGAGCTGGAAGAAGCCCGCTGGTTCACCCGCGCCGAGGTGGCGGACGCGATGGCGGCGCTGACCGAAGGGCGCGAAGACGGTGCCTTCATCGCCCCGCCGCCATTCGCGGTCGCGCATCATTTGCTCAAATGGTGGCTCGAGAGATGACAGAACCCGCAAAGGTAACGATCGACATCTGGTCGGACGTGATGTGCCCGTGGTGCATCATCGGCTATCAGCAGCTGCAACGGGGACTGGCGCAATTGGCGGACGAAGTTGAAGCCGAAGTGCGCTGGCACGCCTTCGAGCTCAACCCCGATATGCCGCCCGAGGGTGAGGAGCAGTCCGGGCATATCCAGCGCAAATATGGACGCACGGAAGAGCAGGCCGCTGCGGGCCGTGAACAGATGCGCGGGGTCGCGGAGCGGGCGGGCTATAGCTTTGATTACACCGGGGAAGGCGAGGCTCCGGCGGGGATGATGTGGAACACATTTGCGGCGCACAAGCTGCTGCTGTGGACGCTGGCCACCGAAGGCGCGGAGGTCCAAACCCGCCTCAAACGGGCATTGTTTGATGCGCATTTTCAAGCGCGGCGCAATGTCTCCGATCCTGATGTATTGGTCGAAATCGCCGTCAAAATCGGCCTCGATGCCGGATTGGCCCGCGCCGCTCTGTCGGATGAAGCCCTGGGCGAACTGGTCCGCCGCGAAGAGCACGAGGCCATGGACATGAACATCACCGGCGTTCCGGCAATGGTGGTGAACGGCAAATACATGATCCCCGGCGCGCAGGAGCCCGAGGTTTATGTGAATGCGCTGCGGCGGGTGGTGGCGAAGGGGGTATAGGGACCGGGGCGCAACACTATTCAGGTGGTGGCAGGGGCGGCAATTCCGGCACTTCGGGGGTTCATATTCCGGCGCATCTTCAGGATTAGCGCCAGCGGCAGTAACAGGATCAGCGGGATCGAGTTCAACCCAAGCTGGAAGCTGCCGGTGCCATTCGCAGCATAGCCCCATACCACCGGACCCAGGAAATTGCCGACCTGGGCAATGGTGTTGATAGCGGCAAAACCGACCGCGCGAGAACTAGGGTGCAGTATTGCGCTGGCTGTGGGTGTGGCGAGTGTTCCCACGACCGTGGAAGTGGCCGTGAACAGGCAAATCGATGCAAGCACGCCCGCAACCGCCTGTCCGGGGCCAGCATTAAAGGCAATCGCCAGGCCAAGCGCCCCAGCTGCCGCCAATGCAATCATCGCGGCGATATGCAGCTGGGGCTGGCGGCGGTAGTCAGAGTGCCAGCACACCACCAGCATTGCGATCATGGTAGGAACTTGCACCAGCGCGCCGACAAAGCCGACTGTGCCTAGGCTCCACCCGGTCGCTTGCATCAGCAATTTGGGCGTGGAGAAAGACAGGGCATTGGCGCACATGAACACCAGTGCCAGGACAAAGCCTGTGCCCAGCACAACTGGATTGAACAGCGTCCGCCAAAAGTCATGGTGCTTAGCACCCGAAGCGGCAAGATCGGCCGCATGATGATCTGCAAGCCAGGCCTTTTCATCGACCGAAAGCCAGGTGGCAGTTGCAGGCTTGTCGGGCAGGAACAGCAAAAGCAACGCTGCGATGACCAGCGCCGGTATGGCTTCGATCAGCAGCATCCATTGCCAACCCGCCATCCCCAACAACCCGTCCATCCCCATCAGCAATCCCGCCAGGGTGCCCATCATCATCCAGCTGATCGGATTGGCGATGTAAAAGCGGCTGACCGCGCGGCACAGATGAGCAGCGGGGAACCACTGCGAAAGGTAAAGGAGGACGCCGGGGTAGAAACCAGCCTCGGCAACGCCCAGCAGGAATCGCATGAAATAGAACTGTAGCGGCGTCTGTACAAAAACCATTAACCCCGAAATCAGCCCCCAGGTGAGCATGATCCGCGCGATCCAGCGCCGTGCGCCAAAGCGCACAAGCAACAGGTTGGAGGGTATTTCGAACAGGGAATAGCCGACAAAGAACATTCCGGCGCCAAGCCCGTATACAGCAGCGCTGAACCCCAAGCTGGCGTTCATCTGAACCGACGCATAGCTGATATTAGCCCGATCCATGACCGCGACCATGTAACTGAGAAAAATCAGGGGAAGAATGCGCAGACTGAGTTTGGTAATCGCACTGCGTTCGATCGACGAACTTGCAAGACTAACCATCAAAAATTCCCCGTGACCAGCACAAAACTAGTGGCTGGTGTCAGCGGGTCAAGTTGCTAAACCAACCCCAGTTTCGCCAGTTCTCCCGCCAGCCTGCCCGGCATAGCCTCGCCAGCATCCTCGCCGTCGGCCAGATCGCGCGGGGCGTCGGCGTCTTCTAGGTAGCGCCAGCCCTGATGAGCGCGGCGGGGGATGGGGTAGAGATCGATCAGGCGCGCGGCGATGACGATGTTGGTCTTGCCGCCCTCTGCGGGTTCAAACCTCAGGATCGGGGAGCGCATCACCAGCTGGCCCTTGAAAATCCAGAACAGCGATCCGTTGTTCCCATCTTCTCTGGCAAGCTCGGCATGGCGTTTGGGCAGGTAGCGCGTGGTGAGGAATGCCTCGTCGCCCCTTGTGGCGAACCAGCTTTTCATGTCTTCGAGTGACTTCGCCCCGAAGGCAACTTTGGTGAGGTGGAGTGGCATTTTCTAGCCCACCAGCCCGCTCGCCACCGCCAGCCCGAGGAACACGAAGAACCCCATCGAATCGGTGATCATCGTCACGAATACCGATGATGCCACCGCCGGATCCTGATCGAGCCGGTCAAACACCACCGGCACGATCACGCCTGCAAGCCCGGCAGTTATGATGTTGATGATTACTGCGGTGGCGATCACCAGCCCCAGCAGCGGATTGTGGAAGAACAATGCAGTCGCGATTCCGATTAGAGTCGCGACGGTGCTGCCATTGAGCAGGGCGACGCGAATTTCGCGCCACAGGATGCGGCGGGTGTTGGAGCGGGTCAGCTGGTTGGTAGCCAGCGCGCGGACGGTGACGGCCATGGTCTGCGTCCCCGCATTGCCGCCGATTGAGGCGACCATCGGCGATAGCGCGGCGAGAGCCACCAGTTTTTCGATCGCCCCGCCAAAGCTGGCGATGATCGTGGCGCCGACCAGCGCGGTGACCAGGTTGGCGATCAGCCAGCGGACCCGGCTGACATAAGTATCGCGGATCGGCTCGTTGATGTCACCGTCGCCTGCGCCCGACAGCAGCAGCGCGTCCTCGCCCGCTTCTTCCTGGATGATGTGGACCACGTCATCGACGGTGATCTGGCCGACCAGCCGCCCGCCCTGATCGACCACAGCCGCAGAAATCAGCGCGTATTTCTGGAACCGCAGCGCGACTTCTTCCTGATCCATCAGCACTGGAATTAATGTCTGGTCGCGCTTCATTACATCGGTCAGCGCAATGTGGCGCGGGGTGCGCAGGACCCAGCTCAGTTGGCATGAGCCAAGCGGGCGGTGAGCCGGATCGACAATGAAAACTTCCCAGAACTCGTTCGACAGCTCGCTGTTTTCGCGCAGATAATCGATCAGATTGCCGACCGTCATATGCTCACCCACCGCGACGAATTCGCGGCTCATCAGGCGGCCAGCAGATTCTTCCGGATAGGCCAGCGCGCTTTCGATCGCGGCGCGGTCTTCCGGCTCCATCTCGGCGAGGACGGCCTGCTGATCGTCCTCGTCGAGATCCTCGATCATCGCCACCGCATCATCGGTGTCGAGCTGTTCGGCGAGATCGGCGACGGTTCCTGCCGGGAGTGATTCGACCAGCAGCTCGCGGACGTGATCGTTCAGCTCGGCGATCACCTCGCCGCCCATCAAATCGGAGATGGCCTTGGCCAGCGGCGCGCGCTCATCCGCGTGGAGCAGTTCGAACAAATCGGCGATGTCGGCCGGGTGGAGCGGCTCGACCAGATCATAGACCGCGTCGGTCTCGCCCTGATCCAGCGCATCGCGGACGCGGCGGACGAACTCGGGCTTGAGCCGGTTTTCCTCGTCGAGCGATTCGCTTGCCCGCGGCTCGGTACCCGCAAAAGCAGTGTTTTCAAGCAGCGTCTGGTCAAGTTCGTCGGGCGTCATGCGAGGGTGGTCTAAGCCGGAGAAGGACAATTGCAACCGCACTTGCCGCGCGGGCGTGACTTTGTCCCAAACCTGCCTATATCAGCTCGCGAAATTCAGGAGATTCTCAATGGCTGACAAACTTACCCTTACCCTCGACAGCGGTGACGTTGTGATCAAGTTGCGCCCCGATCTTGCCCCCGGCCACGTTGCGCGGATCGCCGAGCTGGTTGGGGAAGGCTTTTATGATGGGGTGAAGTTCCACCGCGTCATCCCCGGCTTCATGGCGCAGGGCGGCTGCCCCGATGGCACCGGCATGGGCGGTTCGTCCAAGCCTGATCTCCAGGCCGAGTTCAACGCCGAGCCGCATGTCCGCGGCACTTGCTCGATGGCCCGCACCAGCGCGCCAAATTCAGCCAATAGCCAGTTCTTCATCTGCTTTGACGATGCCGGCTTCCTTAACAAGCAATATACCGTATGGGGCCAGGTCGAAAGCGGCATGGAGCACGTCGATGCGCTGCCCAAGGGTGAGCCACCGCGTGAGCCGGGGAAGATCATCAAGGCGAGCGTGGCCTGATTGAGCTAAAGTCCTGCCTTGACCAGCCAGTCATGGAAGATCCGCACCGCCCGCACTTCCAGCGCGCGGGGGCGGCAGATGAACCAGTAGCTGTAGGGGCTCTCCACTTCGATATCGAACAGCCGGGCGAGGCGGTTGTTATGTGCGCGCGCAAAGTGATCGTCATGCATGATCGCGATGCCCAGGCCATTGGCGGCGGCATCGAGGATCAGTTGGCCCGAATCAAAATGATCGATCGCGGCAGGTGCCAAATCGGGCAGGCCGATCGCCCGTTTCCAAGCCACGAAACTGTCAGGCAGCTCGTTGTGGATCAGGAAAGTCTGGCGCGAGAGCATGGCAGCGTCGGGCACCGGGCCGATTTCTGCGGCCAGCGTCTTTGAGGTGATGGCATAGACTTGATTGTGATCAAGCCGCACCGCGTGGAACGACGGGTCAGGTTCTGCGGCCAAGATGAAGGCGGCGTCTAACGTATCGCCGACCCGCGTTTCCAGGTGCGGGCTGGCGTCGATATCAATGTGCAGGCGCGGATGCTGCTTGCGCAGTTCCGGTAGCCGCGGAAACAGCCGCTGCGATCCAAACAAGGGGAGCACGCCAAGGTGCAAACGTAGCACCCGGCTGTCCTCGACCTGACTTTCCACCGCGGCCGCCAATTCATCAAACGGCGGGGCAACGGCATTGTAAAAGGCCTGGCCATCGTCTGTCAGCTTCATGGCCTGATGTTGGCGCGTAAACAGCCGCTTGCCGATGAACTCTTCCAGCGCGGCAATCCGGCGCGACAGCGCAGAGGGGCTGAGACCCAGCTCATCCGCAGCGGCCCGGGCTGAACCAAGCCGAACGATTCGTACGAAGGCTTCGATCGCGCGAAGCGGGGGAAGGCGGCGGATAGCCAAGGTTATTTGTCCATTTCTTGTGCTGTGGCGGGCGGGTGGAGACGCAACCGCGTGACATGGCGCGCATTGCCTGCGGTAACTTCAATCCGCCAGCCGCTGGCATGCGCAAGCACCGCGCCGACCGGCGGCACTTGTTCGGCCAGCAGGAAAGTAAGCCCGCCCAGTGTATCGACCGCGCCTTCTACTTCGGCCAGGCGCGGATCGATTTTTTCGCCGACTTCCTCCAATTCGACCCTGGCATCGGCATCCCACATCCCGCCCGGCAGCGGCAGGATCAGTGCAGTAGGGGCATCATCGTGCTCGTCCTCGATCTCACCAACGATCTCCTCGACCAGATCTTCGATGGTGATGATCCCGTCGGTGCCCGAGTATTCGTCTACAACAACCGCCAGATGAACCCGGGACGCGCGCATATCGGCCAGCACATCCAACGCGCCGCGCGCCTGCGGCACGAACAGCGGCTGGCGCATCAGGCTGGTCCAGTCCTTGGGCGGAGCCTTGCCACTGGCGAGATAGGTGAAGACGTCTTTCATCAGCATCATGCCGACAATGCCGTCCAGCGTTTCGCCATGCACCGGCAAGCGGCTGTGACCGTGCTCGGCAAAAGCGGCAATCACTTCAGTCCAGCTGGCGGAAGCCGGGATGGCAATAATCTCGCCGCGCGGAATGGCCACATCATCGGCGTCATGTTCGCTGAAATGGAGCAAATTGCGCAGCATCTGGCGCTCAATCGGAGAGAGATCGCCCTTGGCGGCAGGCTCGGAATCCTCCTCATGCTCGTCAATCGCTTCTTCGATCTGGGCACGTAGCGACTGATCGCCCTCGCC
Organism: Novosphingobium sp.; assembly: GCA_031367905.1. GTDB lineage: Bacteria > Pseudomonadota > Alphaproteobacteria > Sphingomonadales > Sphingomonadaceae > Novosphingobium. The sequence goes on along the minus strand of JANLQQ010000149.1, from coordinate 6,629 downwards.
GTCGAACAAGCGGCGAATTATCCGCCAAATGGAAAGTCTACTGTCCGGTTCTTCGGAACCGGCTTCGCTGTAGCGGCCATTTTCGGCCATGGTATTGTCTAATCCTCGTGAAGTTCGTCTGCATCGCCATATGGGTCGGCTAGGCCCATGCACGCAAGCGCCTTTATTTCGAGCGCCTCCATTGCGGCGGCGTCCTGCGGCGATGTCTCATGGTCATGCCCGGCCAAGTGGAGCAGGCCGTGGATGATCAGATGGGTGGCGTGGGTTTCAAGGCTGATGCCCTTTTCCGCAGCCTCGCGCGTGCAGGTTTCCAGCGCCAACGCGATATCGCCGAGCAATTTGGGCGGGGCGTCATCTTCCCTCACCCCCCCCAGAGCCAGCAGTTCCGCGCGCGCCAGCATCGGGAACGACAGCACATTGGTCGGCTTGTCCTTGCCCCGCCATTCGCGGTTGAGGCTCTGCACTTCGGCGTCATCGGTGAAGAGGATGCTGGCCGAGAGGTGCGAATTGGCGAGTTCGGGCGCAATCTGGGCGAGGGCGGCGGCGGCGCGGGCCGCCAGTTTCGCCCAGTCAGGGGGAGACGGCCAGGGGGCTTCGACTGCGCATTCAAGTTCCATCAGGAAACCCAATTCAGGAATCCTTGCCCTCATAGGCCTCGACAATCCGCCCGACGATCGGGTGGCGCACCACGTCCGCCGAAGTAAACCGGGTCACATTGATCCCCTCCACGCCTTCCAGCCGCTCAACCGCGTCTTTCAGCCCGCTCATCGCATCGCCGCCTGGAATATCGACCTGGCGCGGATCGCCGCAGACGACCATCCGGCTGTTCTGGCCAAACCGGGTCAGGAACATCTTCATCTGGGCCGGCGTGGTGTTCTGCGCCTCGTCGAGGATCACAAAGGCATCGGCGAGCGTGCGCCCGCGCATGAAGGCGATCGGGGCGACCTCGATTTCGCCGCTGGCGAGGCGCCGCTCGACCTGCTCGGGCGGCATGCAGTCATACAGCGCATCATACAGCGGACGCAGATAGGGATCGACCTTCTCCTTCATGTCACCCGGCAGGAAGCCCAGCCGCTCGCCCGCTTCGACTGCGGGGCGCGATAGGATCAGGCGCTGGACGCTGCCGGTGATCAGCTGGCTGACCGCCTGCGCCACCGCGACATAGGTTTTGCCGGTGCCCGCCGGGCCCAGCGCGAAGATGATATCCTTGCTGGCCAGCGCGCGCATATATTCGATCTGCATGGCCGAGCGCGGAACGATGGTTTTCTTGCGGGTGCGGATCATGATCGGCGGAGCATCGTCGCCGCCGGTGATGATCCCCTCCAGCGTCGGCTCGTTCGACATGGCGATGAGCGATTCGACCGCACCGGCGTCGAGCTCCTGACCGGAGATCAGGCGCTGGTGCATGCCTTTCAGCACTTCGCGCGCCCGGGCCACCTCGTCCTCGCCGCCCTCGATCTGGATCCGGTTACCCCGCGCCGAGATATAGACGCCGAGCCGGTTTTCGATCTGGACAAGATTGGCGTCGAACTGACCAAACAGAGCGCCCAGCACGGCTGGCTCATCAAATTCGATTTCGGCACGGCTCCGTTTGGGTTCGGAGCGGCGCGGAAGGTCGGAACGATTTTGCGCCGGTTCATGGGCGCGAACAGGTTTGCGGGACATGCGCTCCTTTCACGAGGGACCCGGAAGGGCCATACCACAAGATAGGCTTCGCAATGTGACGCGCAAGTTGCAGATAGAAACTACGTGGTGGAAATCGCATCGGCGAGGACTGGCTGCAACAGTCTGGCATGGAGCGAGTTCGGCCTGGCCTGGATCAGTTCAACCGAAACGAGATCGCCAATTGCTGCCTCGCCGTCGAAATGGACCGTTTGCAGCCAAGGCGATTTGCCCAACCATTGCCCGGGCAGCTTACCGGCCCGTTCGACCAGCACCTCGCAAACCCGCCCGACGCATCGCTGGTTGAAGGCCAGACCGCCCTGCTGGAGCGCGGTTTGCAGGCGCTGGAGCCGCTCGTCCATTACCTCGGCGGCAATCTGCCCGTCCATCGCGGCGGCCGGAGTGCCCGGGCGCGGGCTGTATTTGAAACTGAAGGCCTGAACATAACCAACCGTATTAACGAGGGAAAGCGTCTGCTCGAAGTCCGCCTCGGTCTCACCCGGGAAACCAACGATGAAATCGCCCGACAGAGCTATGTCGGGGCGCCCCGCGCGGACCCGCTCAAGCACCCGCAGATAGTCTGCCACGCTGTGGTTGCGGTTCATCGCCTTCAGCACCCGGTCGCTGCCCGATTGGACCGGCAAATGCAGATAGGGCATTAACTTGGGCGTGTCGCCATGCGCGGCGATCAGCCCCTCGGTCATGTCATTGGTGTGGCTGGTGGTATAGCGGATCCGGGCCAGCTCGGGAATGTCTGCCAGGACGCGGATCAAACCATCGAGGCCCAGCTTGCGGCCCTTGGCATCTTCACTGGACCAGGCGTTGACGTTCTGGCCCAGTAGGGTGATCTCGCGCGCACCGGCATCGACCAGCCGCGTCGCCTCTTCAAGCAGGTGATTGAATGGGCGAGAAATTTCTGCACCGCGCGTATAGGGTACCACGCAATAGGTGCAGAATTTATCACAGCCTTCCTGGACGGTGAGAAACGCAGAAGCACCGACTTTGCGGCGCGCCGGGAGGACATCGAACTTGGTCTGTGCCGGCATCTCGGTATCGACCGAGCGGCGCCCGGCGACGGCCTCGTCCAGCATCTGCGGCAGACGGTGATAGGCCTGAGGGCCGACCACCATGCGCACCTGCGGGGCACGCCGCATGATCTCCGCACCCTCGGCCTGGGCGACGCATCCGGCGACCGCGATCAGCGGGACCGTGCCATCATCGCGGCGGATCCGGCCGATGTCGGAGAATACCCGTTCGGTCGCCCGCTCGCGGATGTGGCAGGTGTTAAGTACCACCAGATCGGCCTCGCTGCCTTCGGGCGAGGGTGTCAGGCCTTGCGCGTCCAGCAGTTCGGCCATCCGCTCGCCATCATAGACGTTCATCTGGCAGCCGAAGCTTCTGACCCGGTAGGTCTGTGGGGGAGGAGTGGGGCGCATGGGTTGCGGCGGATAGGCTATTGTAGCGGGGAAATGAAGTGCCCGTCGTCCCGGACTTGATCCGGGACCGCTGGCCTTGTCGATGCAAACGCGAAATGATGAGACCAGCGGTCCCCGGTCAAGCCGGGGACGACGATTAGCCCACTAACCGCTGCATCAACGCATTTCTTGCCGCCGCTGCCATCGCTTTGCGATTGGCAAGTTGATCGCCTTTCAACACCGGCAGGAAATGAACCGTCACCACCAACCCTCGGCCGCGGGCCATGATTCGCTTGAAATTGTCGAGCCCGTGCTCGTCGCCCACCCAGGCGATATCCGCAGCTTCCGGGCCATAATCGAGCAGCACCGGTTGGATGGCGATCCCCGGTGGAACCGGATCGAGCGCGGAAAGCAGCGAGCTTTTGAAGGGCAGTAATCCGGTGCCGTCACTGGTAGTGCCTTCGGGAAAAATCGTCAGCGCGCCGGTGTCATTGATAGCCTCGCGGACCATGGCCACTTGCTCGGCGATGCTGCCGGGATCGTGCCGCGCGATAAAAATCGTGTCGTTCATCGCGCAAAGCCAGCGCAGGAATGGCATCGCAGCCAGACCATCATGGCCGACAAAGGCGCTGCCGGTGGTCGCGGCGATCGCCGGGATATCAATCCAGCTGACGTGGTTGACGAGCAGGAAGGCACCGCGATGGACCTTTTCGCCTCTGACTTTCAGCTCCACTCCGGCGATCCAAGAAATCCCGCCCAGAAATATGCGCGGCAGAGGATTTTTGAGGCGGAGCAGCCGGCAGACATAATAGAGCGGTACGCAGGCGAGCAGCAAGCTCACCATTGCCAGGATGCGGGTGACAATCCGGGCCCAGCCGATCAGCGGAATGGTCTGAGGCTGGGCAATCGCGGCGACCATAAGCGGAGCCTCAGCCCTCACGGCCCAGACGCACACCGTAAAGCTCCATCCGGTGGTCAACCAGCCGATAACCCAGCTTTTCGGCAATCTGGCGCTGTAGCGCCTCCAATTCCGGATCGACGAATTCGACGACTTTGCCGGTCTCGACATCGATCAGATGATCGTGGTGGGCCTCGGGCGCGGCTTCATAACGGGCGCGGCCATCGCCGAAATCGTGGCGGTCGAGGATCCCGGCTTCTTCAAACAGCCGCACGGTGCGATAGACCGTGGCGATCGAAATCCGCGCGTCAATCGCAACCGCGCGCGCATGCAGTTTCTCGACATCGGGATGATCATCGCTTTGCGACAGTACCCGCGCGATTACCCGGCGCTGCTCGGTTATGCGAAGTCCGCGCTCGGCGCAAAGCGCCTCAATGTCGATAGGATGGTGCACGTATTGTCCGAACAAAAGAAAAGCCTCGCCAAGTCATAGCCTGGCGAGGCGATTCTACAACCAATTCCCAAACGGCCTGTCAGGCCACCTTGGGCTTACGGCCACGCTTTTGGCCTGGCTTGCGGCCAAGGCCGATCTTCTTGGCCAGTTCCCGCCGCTTTTCAGCATAATTGGGGGCGACCATCGGATAATCCGAAGAGAGACCCCAGCGGGCGCGGTACTGATCGGGGGTGAGGTTGTAATGCGTCATCAAGTGACGCTTGAGCATTTTCAGCTTCTTGCCGTCTTCCAGACAGATGATGTAATCCGGCTTCAGCGAAGCGCGGATTGAAACCGCTGGTTCTGGCGCGGCAACGGGAGGAGCATCGGCCTGACCAAGGCCAGCGAGTGCGCCATAGACGTTGGTGATCAGCACCGCCAAGTCGCTCACCGCGACGCTGTTGTTGCTGACATGCGCGGCGACAATATCCGAAGTAAGCGTAATCAGTGTTTCGTTCATGTCGCTCAAGGTCGAGTCCATGATAGTTCCTCTCATTTTTCGGTGCGACCTCATTTTCGGAGGCGCCAGGCACAGTTCCTGCGCTCTGGTGAGAATCACTTAGTCTGATGGATATTAAAATACAAGAGAAGATAGCCGTATTGTGGTGAATTTCTGACAAAGTGTTGAACAAATCAGTATATGTTTGTTTCAGAGCACTATTTGAAATCGCGTGCAAAGGTAATCGCGTCGAGTCGCCCGGCCCCTGCGGTCCGGTAATAGTTGGGACGGCGGCCAATCGGCAAGAAGCCCTCACGCAGGTAGAGCGCTTCAGCCGGGTTGCCCTGCCGCATTTCCAGCAGCAGCCGCACAGCACCGCGCGCTCGCGCAGCAGCGGTAAACGAGCTGAGCAAGCGGGTGGCAAAGCCGCTGCGCCGATACTGGGGCGCGACTGCCAGCAGCAGCAGTTCTTCTTCCTCAACCCCTCTGCGCGATAGAAAAAATCCGGCCGCTGCTTCGTCCGTAGCAGGTTCATCGCCTGCGGCGCTGACCAGCCCATAATAGCAATTGCCCAAGATCAGCGAATCCTCCAACTGCCGCCGCGACCAGGCCTCGCCAAAGGCCGGGTCAAAGGCGCAGGCCATGATGGCCATGATCCGGTCGAGATCGTCGTTCATCGCGGTGCCTGTGGAAGTTTCGCGTCGGGCGCGCGGCCATAGAGCGGCTTGGGGTCTGCCTCGAGCGATTCGGCACCAAGCAGGGAGTAATCGCGCGCATCGGGCAGAAGAGCCAAGGCTTCCCCCGTGCCGCGCAAGGCAACCAGCGCCTCGGCCTGGGTGCCCGCGACCAGCACCGCAGCTTGCGCGGCCGCTTGGTCAGGGGTCAGCGAGGCCAGTTCGCCAACCGGAGCACCGCTGGCGGTAAAGGTTTGCACAAACCACTCACCATGCCCGCCGGTCATCGCGGCTGTGACCGGCTGATCCCTGCGCCGGTTGCGCGCCATCGCGGCAACCAGATCGAGCGTGGGATAACCGAGCAATTCCGCGCTCCAGGCAAAAGCCAGCGCGCGGGCAGCGGCCAGGCCGACGCGCACTCCGGTAAAGCTGCCCGGACCCATGGCAACCGCGATTCGCTGCGCCTTGCCCTTGCCGGGCAGCGCCGCGATCATCGGGACCAGCTGCTCGGCATGGCCGCGGCCCAGGACGCGGAATTCGCCGCCGATCAGCGCGCCGTCTTCCAGCAAGGCAACCGAGCAGGCCTCGGTCGCGCAATCGATCACCAGGGTCCGCATCATGCGGCCAGTTAGGCGTCAGTCGATCCGATTGAAAGTATCGAAATCGGGGCGCGGGCTGCGCTCGAAGATGGATGCCGGATCGCCATAGCCCAGCGTCGAGATGAAATTCGATTTCACGCGGGGCGTTTCGGCGAAGAAAGCGGCATCGACCGCCTCGTTGCTGAAGCCCGACATCGGCCCGGTATCCAGCCCCAATGCGCGCGCCGCCATGATGAAATAACCGCCCTGCAGCGTGGAGTTGCGCATCGCCGAGATTTCCTTGAGCGGCTCATTGCCTTCAAACCAGCTCTTCGCATCGGCGTGGGGGAACAGCTCCGGCAGCTTCAGGTGGAAATCGAGGTCCATGCCGATGATAACTGAAACGGGCGCCTTGAGGATCTTTTCGGCGTTGGCAGGCAGGCAGAAACCGGCAAGCTTTGCCTTGGCCT
>JANLQQ010000121.1:0-13958 GCA_031367905.1 Novosphingobium sp. | reverse complement strand
CCATAGATTTTCTTGCGGCGGGGGTCGGATTAGCTGCCGGGTGACTGCGTTCCATGATTATTCCGCCGCTTGGTTTTCTTTTTTTGGTCGAGTGAAGTGCTCAAACCGACGGAAAACCGCCGTGCCGACGATCATTTTGTGCATCTCATGTTAAGAACCTGTTTAGGTTGGCTCTACAGGCCAACTTAACCACCGGCGCATATCCAGCATCAATGTTTCAAGGAGCTGATCATGCGTTCAATCAACTTTTACCACGGACTCGCCGCAATTGTCACCGTCGGACTGCTCTCAATGCCGCTGAGCGCAGCTCCGCGCAGGATCAGCGTAATGAGTGACGGATCATCGAGTACCGTTACCACTACTGCCGTGGTCCCCACCACCACGACAAGCACAACCACAACTGCCACGCAGGGCTACAACTCGACCCTGGTGAACGGCTATACGCCGGCCTCGCTAAAATTTGCGGGACGCCCCTGGCGCATCAACGCCGGTGCAACTTGGACCGCCAATCTCGATTATTCGGTGCGGATGAATTCGACCGCCAGCAAAGTTCGCGTCGAACTCCACAATACCGAAACTGACAAGACGAAGAGCGATTCAACCGGGGTTCGCCGCGGTGAATTCAGTGGCAGCCTTTATGGCGATCCGACGCGCTTGCCCAATAAGGTGTCGCTGTGGGGGGGCATGTCCTTCAACCATCAGGCGTGGTCGGATCCCGTTGGCATGGCGACCAAGTCAGGCGGCGTCTATGGCCAGATCCACATCGGCTCGACATTTGGCGGATCACCTGCAGTCGGGTTCAGGCGTTCAAAAACCGGCAAGTTCCGGATTACTACCCGGGGCGAGCTGAGCACGGCTTCGACCATCCGCTATGAGGCACCGCTGAGCTTCGACCAGGTGCATGATCTGGTCTATAATGTCGTTCTCGATCCCGTAAACGGCAGCCTGAAAGTGTGGCTGGACGGCGTCAAAGTTGTCGACGTTGCGAATGTTTCGATCGGTAGCCACTACGCTGAAAGCTATTTCAACGCCGGGGCCTATTTTTCAGGCGGGATAACCAGTCCGGTAGTCGCCGAGTACGGCAACATGGTCTATCCGGCCCAGACTTCACTGCTCAGCCGGGTCACTTCGCGACCAGCCTGGTGAACTAGCAAATACCGTTCGGCCAGAATCTTAAGCGGCCAGACCTTAAGCGAATCGTGCTGAATTGGCACGCATGAAGGTGATTGCACCGGATTGACCGCGAAAGGTCTGGCCGCCGTCGATCGATTATGCCAAAAAACGACAGGTAATCGTCGGGGGGTAATCTTAAAGTGTCGTCAGTATGGACATTTGTGCTGCTCTCAGCTTTTTGCTGGATTTTGTTCATTTATCCTTATCTGATCTACCCGTTAGTCCTGCGCTTGTTCAGTGGTAAACTGGTAAAGGTTGCGCCGGCCGATTTTCGCGTCTCGCTGTTGTTTAGCGCCTATAATGAAATCGAAGCGCTGCCCGATAAGCTTGCGAATTTGCGCCAGCTCAAGGCAAGCCGCCCAGGGCTGCAAATACTGGCCTATGATGACAGTTCAAGCGACGGCACGTCCGAATTGCTGGCCAATGCAGGAGACCTTGTCACCGTAATCCAAGGCGCTGGCCGTACCGGCAAGGCGGCCGGGATGAAGCGACTTGCAGCCTTAGCAAGTGGCGAGATTCTGGTATTCACCGATGCGAACGTTCAGCTTGCTCCCGACGCGATCGAGCGGATGATGCCTTACTATGCTGATCCGCAAGTAGGCGGGGTCTGCGGCACGCTGCGCTATGTCAGCCCCCAATCGAGCACAACCTCCGAGGTCGGTTCAGCCTATTGGCGACTAGAAGAGACGATCCGCTCGCTCGAATCCGCGAGCGGCGACGTGATGGGTGCCGACGGTTCGATATTCAGTGTCAGAAAGTCGCTCTATCCGGTTTTCCCCGATACCGTGCTTGACGATTTCACGGTATCGATGAGTGTGATCTTCGCCGGCAAGCGCTTGATTAAGGCAGCGGATGTTCTGGCATTCGAGAACAGTGTTTCGCACCGGGATGAAGAGGTCCGGCGCAAAATGCGGATTGGCGCGCGCGCTTACCATACCCACGCTTATCTGAGAGACCAGCTTCGCCAGATGTCGATGCGCAACCGCGTGAAATATGTGTCACACAAGCTGCTTAGATGGTTTGGCGGAGTATCCTTCGCCTTGGGTGCAGTGTTTGGCTTGATCGCGATATCGCTGGTATCGATCCTTGCTGCGGCCATCGCTGCGGGTCTGGGAGCACTGATTCTGGTGATCTCGATCCGGTTCAGGGCGGGGATCATTTCGACGGTTGGCGAAATCCTGTTGTCAACCTTCGCCACCCTGTTCGGGGTCGTTCAGGGCATGCGCGGCCGGACAGTCGCGACTTGGTCGCCAGCGAAATCACGATGAACCTGCCCACAGCCGGCCTGTCCAAAGCCGGACCGCCAGTTCAGCCTTCGCTCCGGATCAGCTATCTGTTTCCGCAATTCCCGATTTCGACCGAAGCCTTCGCAGTCTCCGATATCGGCGCTTTGCGCGCACTGGGCCATCAGGTTGTGGTCCATACCGTCAAAGCCAGACGCATAGGAGAGGCTGAGTATCTGCGCAGTTGCAACGTGCCCGCTGATCTTGCGATACACCGGGCCAGCCTGCGCGGCGCCTTGCGGTGGCCCTTGCTGGTCTGGAAGATGCGGGCCGAGGCCGTATATCTGGTCAGACAGATCGCCAATGGCACACTGAAACCGCTTGGCACGCGAGCTAGTGCCCTGCTGTGCATCCCCCGGGTGCTTGAAATGGCCGGTGAGATTGACAAACTCGATGCGGACATTGTCCATGTTTTCTGGTCAAGGCATGCTGGAATGGTCCTCTCGGTGCTGGGCCAGCGCCGCTCGCGTGGCTTGCGCAGCGCATTTGTCGGTGCCTATGACTTGATCGCCGATGATTTTCTGGTCGATCTGGCGCTCGGCTGGTCTGAGGTGGTCTATTCGCATGCCGAGACCAACCGGGCTTATCTTGAAGCAAAAGCACCCGCCAGGACCCCGGTGCGGATCATTCTGCGCGGGATCCCGCTGATGACGCCCGATCCGGCCATTGTCCGCGACCCGGCGCTTTGGGTGACCGCGTCGGCGCTCTCGGTTCCCAAGAATGTCGAAGCAGTGCTGCAAACTTTCGCGCAAGCGCGAAGCTCCCGGCCAGACCTGAAGCTGGAAGTGTTTGGCGAAGGGCCAGATCGCCGGCGGCTGGAGCAATGCAGCCAGCAATTGGGCTGTTCCGATGCGGTCAGGTTCCGCGGCCACGTCGAGCGAGAGGTTCTGTTCGGTCATATGCAGCGGGCCGCCGCGTTCCTGCTGCTTTCGAAAAAGCCGTCCGAGCGGTTGCCCAATGTCGTCAAGGAAGCGCTTTGGGCAGGCTGCGCGATCATTTCCTCCAGGTCGGAAGGTATCGAGGAACTGGTGCCAGACAGCCGGATTGGCTTGGTTATCGATCCCGATGATGCGGACGCGCGCACTACTGCAATGCAGACTATCCTTCAGGAAACGCAGGACCAGGCGGCCCTGCGCCGAGACCGGGCACGGACGCTGATCGCAGAGCGCTTTTCCAATCAGCTGAGTATGGGTGAGTACGTCGCCGCATGGCAGGCGGCATTGGCAGCGCGCGCACCGGGAACATCAGATGAGTGAGAGCGAGACGCCGCCGGAGCAACCTCAATCCCAAAAAAAGGGCCAGAAAAAGGGAAAGTCGCTGACCGATGAAGCCGTTGACGGGGTCGCCTGGCAGGGCCTCGCCGTGGGCGCCAATGTCTTTTTGAGAGCGGCCATCCTGATCCTTCTGGCGCGCAGCATCGGCGCGGCAGAGTTTGGGATTATCGCTGCCGCAACGGTGTTGATCAGTGTGGCAGAAAAATTGAGCCAGATCGGTGTGGCGCGCGTTTTGGTTCAACGGCTCACGCTGACCGATGAAGATGTAAAAAGTGCCTTCGCGATTTCGCTTTATACCGGATTGGCAGCAACGGCGGTGTTGTTCCTCTCTGCATCGCTGTGGTCCTCGCTGTTCAAAATTGACGGCCTAGTGCCGTTTATCCAGTTTCTTGCGTTCACCCTGCTGCTCAACAATCTTGCTACAATTCCTGCTGCGCTGTTGCAACGGGACAGGCGCTTTAGGGCCATGGGTATGGTCGAGCTGGGCAGTTATGTCTTCGGGTTCGGCCTGGTCGCTTTGCCGCTGGCGAAGCTGGGGTTTGGCACCTGGTCGCTCGCGATAGCGCAGCTGGTACAAGTAACCTCACGCGCGGCCGCGCTGTTCGCGATGCGCCGAACCCCGATCCGGCTGTGGCCGAGCCGCGCTGCCGCTGGCGGGTTGCTGAATGTCGGGTCTGGATTCTCTGCGGGACAGGTTGGCAATTTCGTTGCCACCCAGATCGATTATCTGATCGTGGGGCGGTGGCTGGGGGTCGAGGCGCTGGGCTTCTACAATCGCGCCTACCAATTTCTGATGCTGCCAACACAGCTGTTTGGCACAGCAGTTTCGATGGTGCTGTTTCCCTCGATTGCCTCGATCCAGGATCAGCCTGATCGCATTGCACGGGCCTATCTACGGGCCTTGGGAGTGATTGCGATGATGACCCTTCCAGTCAGCGCGGTGATGATCATCCTTGCGCCCGAACTGATCCGGTTCTTGCTGGGCAAGGCATGGACCGACATGATCCTGCCATTCCAGATTCTGATCACAACGCTGCTGTTCCGGACGAGCTACAAGATCAGCGATGCTGTTACGCTGGCAATGGGTTCAATGTATCAACGCGCGTGGCGGCAATGGATTTATGCTGCCGCGGTTGCCGGGGGCGCGTTGGTTGGAACGCGCTGGGGCATTGCCGGAGTTGCAGTGGGGGTTGGCGCGGCAGTAATCCTCAATTTCCTGTTGATGTTGCAACTGGCTCAGCGCGTCACTGCGCTCGGCATCGGACCAATAATCCGGGTGCACCTCAGGCAATTTGCCATCGCCGCGCTGATCGCCCTGCCGGTCTGGATTGCGACTGAGGCAGCGCGTCACCAGCATTTTTCCTCAGTGTTGGTGCTCGGAACGGGATGTCTGGTGGCGACCGCCGCCGGGAGTATCGTGTGGTTCCGTTTCCGCAGCATTCTGGGCGAAGATGGTGCTTGGCTTCACCAGATGGCGATGGCTCGGTTGGGCTCGATCCTGAACCGGAAGGCGTGACGATCAGCGAGCAGCTGACCCTAACTGGGTCCACATGTTTGTGCTTTGCGCGCGACGTACCAATCCCGAACTGACCCGCCGAGGCTGCACAGTCTCGCCCGCCAAGGCCGCTGAAAGCGCGCCGACTACGAACCACAAAACATTATCATTCCAGTAGGGCCCTGAATTGTGCAACAAAATATGCATGATATAGGGCAGGAAATAGATCAGATACCGGCTGGAACGGCGAATAAGCGCAACCGCCATCGGCATGACCAGCACCAGCCCGACGCCATAGGTGTTGATCATATTCAGCACATAATTATGCAGCTCTTTCGATTGCACGTCATCCGAGCTTTGAAAGCCATAGAGCTCGCGCCAGTACTTCATCCAATGGTCGCTTGGGTTGAACAAAAAGCCGTATCCAAGCGGGTTGTCGCGGATCAGGAGCAGGCCGAACTTCACCAGTGACAAGCGGCCGACCGCTGAATCGTCGTTAACCCGCATTACCCGGGGTTGTGCGGCCTGGAAGGCTTCAAAAATCTGCGTTCCAGCCAGCAGCACAATTGCTCCGCCCGTAAGCATTAGGATCAGCAACCAGGATGCGCGCCGCCAGACGGCGTAAATGCCCAGAAACATTGCTGCTCCAAGGATCGGTGAGCGCGTTGCGCACATGAACGAAACGATCACCAAAATGATCAGCGCGGCAATAATTCCCGGGTCTGCCGAGCTTGCGCCCGTAGTCAGTTTGCGCTCACGGTCACGCAGAACCGCATAAGCCCCAAACGCAAGACACAGATGCGTTGCCAGCTGGATCGGTGAATAGGCTAGCCCCATCGGGCGGCCGTTCAAGAACGGGCTGAACTCGTGCATCGCCTGGCCTTGGAGCGTCCCAAGGTTTTCGCGCCATTGCCACACAGAATCCACGCCGTAGAATTGCAGCGATGCGAGCAACGCATTCAGGCCAATCATCCCAACCACGACCAATACGGCCGACCTCACACCCGCGACCTGCGCCACTATCGTCACGAGGACCACGGTGACCGCGATCTGGATATGCACTTCCAAAACCGCTTGAAAGATATCCTTCAAGCCGGTTCCGTTGACCAGACTGACAAAAATCCCAAGCACCGCAAGGGCCGCAGCGAGCAGAAGGACCAGTCTTTGCTTGGCGAAGGCCTGGCTTGCCGCTTGCGGATGAAGCAGCGACAGCAAGGCCAGCAGCCCAACTGCCAGCAGCCCGCGCATCGGGACAGATGCGACCTTCAGAGATACCAACGCGATGTTGAAAACCATCAGCAACGCGAGGATGCCCAAAGCAAGCCAGCGATTGAAGGCATCGCTGTGCTTATCTGACACTTTCGGTAATTTCCGGAAGGTCGCCCCGCTAACCATCGAACCTCCGCCAGCCATGCTGCCAATCGATCGGGAGACGACTAGTATGTATAATACTTCTCGTTGCCATAGCCGACGCCAGCTTTCTTTGCGTTAAATTTGGTAATCACGCTGCCGACATTCTTGTTCGATGGCAGACGTGCAAGCGCCAGACCGAGCTGGCTGGGGCTGATCCGGTTGGCTTCGACAACCATGATAACCGCCTCGACACTGTCTGAAAGCATGATCGCATCTGCCAGGCCCATGATCGGCGGTCCATCGATAATTATGACATCATACTTGTCAACCAATTGCCCCAGTACGCGCCCGACGTGTTCGCGGGTGAGTAGGCTGATCTCCTGGTCGCGATTTTCGCCAGCACAGATTACGTCAAAGCCCATGTCGCCAAGCCGGCGGACCACTTGCTGGGGCTGTGCTGCCCCGGCGAGCGTCTCGGCAAAGCCTGGACCATTTGCCTGTCCGACCAGATCTTTGATTGAGGGGCGCCGCAAGTCGCCATCAATCAGCAAGACCCGCTGACTAATTCTGGACAGACTGCGCGCAATATTGACTGCAGTGGTCGATTTGCCTTCACCGATAGTGCTGCTCGTCACCAGCATGGATTTTGGCAGATTGCCTGAATTCAGCTGGCGAATGGCAATGGCAACCGAGTTGTAGGCTTCTGATTGGGGTGAGCGCGGATCGGCAAGGGCGTCTTCAACCCGCACTTTTCGGGCAGTTACAGGAATTGCCCCGAGGAACGGCAGATTACCCATTGCCTCCAGATCCTGGGCTGAGCGGATTACCTCGTTCATCTTTTCACGTAGTAGGGCAATCGCCATGGCCATGATCAGACCTGCTATCAAGGCCAGGGCCATGTTGCCCTTGGCATTGGGGGAGCTGGGTTGGCGTGGGGCGTTAGCCTGATCGATGATCGTAACGTTGATCGAAGGAGCACCCGACGCCGCGGTTACTTCCTTGTAGCGCTGCAAGAGCCCATCGTAGAAGGCCGTGTTGGTTTCTACTTCGCGCTGAAGCGCGTTGTATTCAACGCCCCTGAAGCGCTCGTCCATCACGGCGCCGCCAAGCCCGCTTGCCGCGCCTCGAAGGGCTGCTTCCTGCTTCGCGGCAATTTGATAATTATCATAGAACGAGCGCTTTATATTGCCGGCGACAGCCTGAATTTCCGCGTCGAGCTTGCCGATTTGCGCAGACGCCTCCGATGGATATTCGGAAGTGTACCGCTTCCGCTCTTCGGCTAGCGCAGCTGACGCTTTGGCGCGCTGCGCGATAAGATCCTGAATTGCACCATTTTGTTGCACTTGCGGCAAGGCCATCGCGGAACTGTTCTTGATTTGCTGCCACTGCTGCTCGGCATCTATGCGGCGAGCGGTAGCCTCGGCAAGCGACGTGGTGAGCACCCCCAGTTGCTGGGCGCGGAGTGAATCCAGTCCGCCATTCTTGCCCGATTGCGATGAAACAGCGCCTGACAGATCCGCAGCTTTGGCAAAGCCAAGCATGCGGCGTTCCGAACCCTCCAACTTGCTCTTTGCCTCGGCCAGCTGGGTCACCAGATAGGTGGCAGCGCGTGAAGAAATGGCAGCCTTGCCGGTAAGGTTCTCAGCGACCAGTTGTTCGGCAAATGCATTGGCGACTTTTGCCGATACCGCGCCATCGCGGCTGGTGAAGGAAATGGTGGCAAGCCGGGTATTCAATCCGCGTTCAACCAGGACATTTTCCTGAAGCGCCCGGATCACGCCCTCGTCCTCGCTTGACCCGTTGGCATCGAGCGCATCGACAATGCTGGGGGTTTGGGCTGCTTTGAGCTGCTTGGCCACTGCTTCAGCCATGCTGCGGCTGCGGACAAGATCGATCTGGGTTTGAAGGAAGCGTTCGGAATCCTGGGGATTTCTCTGCGGATCAAGATCGGGAGCGGCAATCACCTGCGCGGCTTGCTGTTCCAGCTGGACCGATGCAACCGCCGTATATTTCGGCGGCGTGAGCACAGTGATGATGGCCCCGGCGATCAGCGCAAATAAGATCGCTCCCAGCACCGGATAACGCTGCCGATAAAGTGCCGCCGTAATTTGCTGGATCGGGGTTGATCGGGAGGTTGGTTGATCTCTATAGCCCCGATCATCTTCGAAGTGCGCTGGGGCTCCAGCTGCTTCAACAGTTGCTGACGTACTCATGAAAACCCCCTGGAAACCCGCTGCCATTCAAATGGCACTGTCTGCTCAACCCTGATTTTCCGACCCTCAAATATCAAAAATCTAGCTCCCGAAAATCTAGTTCCCGAAATCGTCATAAGATCCGGAAAAGATTGAAAATCGGTGCCTTAAAATAGAATTCCCACGATTGCTTCAAGGCATCGAAGCCAACGACGATGCGGTCTCCGGGGTAGATCACGGGATCGGGATCCAGGCCCATGCGGACCCTTCGGATGTCAAACCGCGCACCGGCACGCTGGCCGTTGATCTTGCGAAACACGATTACCTGATCGTTGGCCGCCAATTGCGTGGGACTGCGCGCCAGTGCCAAAGCTTCGATGAGCGATGACTTTCCCGGAATCGCGAAGACTCCGGGTTGATTCACGCCGCCTTCAACAGCAATTGTCTGGCTGACCGATTCAACTGTTACCGACACGTGAGGGTCAGTCAGATAGCGCTTCATCTCGGCCTGGATCTGTGCGGAAAGCTCTCCTGCAGTCTTGCCGGACGCTTTGACAACGCCGACCAGCGGAAGGACAATTTCGCCTCCGGCGTCTACATGGGCATCGCTCAAGCTTAACTGGGGTTCACGAAATACCGTGACGTTTACCGTATCGAGCGGGCCGATCAGGTACTTTGTCGGGGCGGCTTCGTCAGCCGGGATAACTGCGTAAGCCTGTGGTCCAAGCGGGAGGTCGCTGCGCACGCTGCAGGCACCGCAGGCGAGTGAAAGACAGATGACCAAAAAAGCAGTTTTGATTAGCACCGCTCGATCTCCAACAAAAGTGTTCCCGGTCTCGTCCATCATACCTGACGCCAGGCGTCGGGCGTGCAGGTTCAAGACACTCCCCGTTGAAACAGTACTGCCGGGAAAGTCTTCAAAACAATCAACATATCCAACTTCAGTGAAACGTGCTTGGCATAGTACGTATCCAACGCGACCCGACGCCGATAGGTTGTAAGATTTCTGCCGCTAACTTGCCATAAGCCGGTTAGTCCCGGTTTTACAACACAATAGTGGTTGAAGTAGCGGCCATATCGGGCACTCTCGCTATCGACAATCGGGCGAGGGCCGATAAAACTCATCTCACCCTTGAGCACGTTGAGTAATTGCGGCAGTTCATCAATGCTACTGACCCGTAAAAACTTGCCCAGCCTGGTCACGCGCGGATCGATGGTCAGCTTCTGGATGCTATCCCATTCAGAACGCGCAGCCGGGTCATTTGCCAAGATAGCTTCAAGAATTTTGTCGGCATTCATCGTCATTGTTCGGAATTTGTAACACGGAAAATTACACCCATTCTTTCCGATCCGCGGCTGTGAAAAAAACACTGGGCCGGGATCGAATATCTTGAGCAGCAATATCACTGTCAGAAACAGGGGGGCTAGCAATAGCAGGGTGAACAAGCTTGAGCAGATATCGAAAATACGCTTAAAATAGCCATTCCAAACATTGAAATTGTAATTATCTAATGGACTTGGCAGAGTCGCAGAAGTTGAACTTTGTAAAAACTCGAAACTGTTATTTTTGATTAAATAAAGTAAGTCAGACGTCTGCTTTGGATAATCATTCGACTTTGCAGTTCGCGAATCTGTAGTGTCGTATCTTTCACGGCTTGGCGGAAAAAATACTACTCTGCTTTGCCCGCTATCGCCTACGCGGTTTACTTCATTGGCAGCTGCCTTGGAATATCGACCGTGACCGCCCAACTTTTTCAAGCCCCCCGTAAAATTCGAGACGGCACAAACCGTAAATAACCCCAAAGCATTTGCTGAATCAGGCAGCAGCATGCCGCAAATGACTATGCCCGTGTTTACCATGTCGGAGGCCCCAAAGAATCGCGAATCAGTGTATGACGGATGGTTGAAGATCGCCCTGTACTTAGCCAACTGCAAGGGAAAGTTAGTTGATTCCGGCGTCAAGGCTTCAGATGGATCATATCGGCACAATCCGCCCCGGTTCAATTACAGTATTTTCCCAGGTGGTTGAGCGCTCCATTGCTAGACTAAAGATTAAGCATTAACGGATGCGATCATACGTTGGGAGGCCCGGTAGCGTAGTTTGAAGCGGCTTACTACCATGAATGTAAGTATGGTCGTTTCTGCCAAGCGAAAGGCAGGGGTTGCCGGCGACATGGTCGCAGCCGCACCACAGGACGGTAGCCGCTTCCCCCGTGTTCGCCTGCCGGGTTATTCCAGTCGGGCTAGCCCCATCTTTATAGCCAGTGTCAAGCCGCTGTCAGGCTTGATATTTGAGTGGCAAATTGTGGAGAGACATTATGGGACAGGAAACACTTCGCACCTTTTGCCGGTTTTGCCACGCAAGCTGCGCGATGTTGGTCGATGTCGAAAACGACAAAGTGAAGGCCGTTCGGGGCGATCCCGATGACGAGGTCTTTAATGGCTATACGTGTGTGAAAGGTCGGCAAATGACCGATATGCATAATCTGCCCGAACGACGGATTAAGCCGCTGGTCAGGCGAGACGGTCAATTTGTTGAAACCACGACGGCAACCGTGCTGGCAGAGCTTGGGGCGCGGATGAAGCAGATCGTGGAGGAATTCGGGCCGCACAGCATCGCTCTTTATTGCGGCACCAACGCGTTTCAGAACAGCGCCGTGCTCGGCACATCATTCGCGCTGGCCCAAGCCATCGGATCGCGCAATTATTATACCAGCGTCACGGTTGACCAACCCGCCAAGGTTTTTACCACCGCACGTTACGGCCAGTGGATGGGCGGTGCGAACAATTTCGCCGAGTCCGATGTGGTGATGTTCGTTGGCAACAATCCGCTGGTCTCGCATTACTCGCCTCCTGGTGGTCTGCCGCCCTTTTCGCCCTCGCGGCGACTTCGCGATGCCAAGGCCCGCGGTCTGAAAGTGATCGTGGCCGACCCGCGCGAGAGCGACATTGGCTCGCTGGCTGACATTTACCTGCAAGTGAAACCCGGAGAGGATCCGGCGTTGCTTGGCGGGATGCTGCATGTGATTATCAAGGAAGGGCTCTATGACCGCAATTTCGTCGCGGCTCATGTTGATGGCTTCGATGAGCTGGCAGACGCGGTGAAGGACTTTGAACCCACGGTGGCAGCTGCCCGCGCCGGAATTGAGGCGGACCAGCTGGTGAAGGCGGCGCGGCTGTTCGCAAGTGCCACCAAGGGCCGGGTGGTGACCGGGACTGGCCCCGAAATGGCGGGCAACGGCGTGCTCACCGAATATCTGGTGTCGGCGCTCAACATCGTCTGCGCGCGGTTCAATCAGGAGGGTGACAAGGTTGCCAATCCGATGGTGTTCATGAGCTTTGCCGGCGGACCCAAAAAGGCGCAAGTCGCGCCGCCCGTTCCGATGTTTGGGGAAGGCTTTGCCCAGTCGCGCATCCGCGGGATTGGCAAGCTGGGGCAGGAGATGCCCTGCCAGGTTCTGGCGGATGAGATCCTGACGCCGGGTGAGGGACAAGTGAAAGTTCTGATCTCGATCGGCGGCAACCCGGAGATCGCGTTCCCGAACCAGCGCAAGGTGCGCAAAGCGCTCGACGCGGTTGAGCTGTTCGTCCAGGTTGATCCGTGGATGTCAGCCAGCGCCAAGCGCGCTGATATTATCCTTGCACCCAGCATGTGCCTCGAGCGCGAAGACATCAACAATGTATCGCAGCCGTTCTGCGAAGAGCCCTATGCCCATTATACCGAGGCGATGGTACCGCCGCCGGGCGACACGATGGACGAATATGAGATGCTGTGGTGGCTGGCCAAGCATATGGGGCTCCAGCTGTCGTTCCCCGGCGGAGATTGTTCAATGGAGGTTTGCCCGGAAAAGTCGGTAATCCTCGATCTGATTTCCCACGGCTCGCTGGTGAAGCCCAGCATTGCCAAGGCCGATGCTTTGGCGGCCGAACGGACGGGTAGTGCCTTACTCTACCCTGACCAGCATCAGACCATTGCGCCTGCCGATCCCGATGCCGCGCATAAGTTCCATCTTGAAGCAGGCGCAATGCCCGATGCGTTCAAGCGGTACGTCGAAACCCAGCCGGAAGCAGACGGCTTCGATTTCCGCTTGATCTCGCGCCGATCAAAGCACCGTTACAACAGCAATGGCCACACCTTTCCGCATCTGCGCAAGAAGATGCCGACCAATCCGGCCTTCATTCACCCTGATGATCTGGCGGCGCTGTCGATTGCGGAGGGCGACGTGATTGAAATCACCTCACGCGTGGCCTCGATCTTTGCGGTCACCCAGGCCAGCGACAAGGTTCGGCGCGGAGTGATCTCGATGTCCCACGCCTGGGGCGACGATGATGCCGGCAAGGACGATGTCCATGAAAAGGGCGGATCGACCAACCGCTTGCTCGATGATGTCCACGGGATGGATCCGATCACCGGTATGGTGGTACAAAGCGCGATACCGGTGCGGATTTCGGCTGGTTGAAGCGAGATGGAGCAATCTGCTCCGCTGCCACTAGCTCAAAAAGAAAGTGCCGCCCTGGCTGGGGCGGCACTTTTTTGTTTGGTGTTGCGGTTGATCAGAACTTGAAGCTGGCTTCCACGAACACCTGACGGCCGCGGTTGTAGTTGACGTTGAGATCGTCGCCGGCTGGCACGAATGTCGAAGAGCCTGGGATGCCAACTCCCCCCGGCCCGGCCAGGAACGGACGACCGCCACTGGTGGTAGCGTAGATCTTATTGGTGAGGTTGATGCCAATCAGCGCCAGCTTCCACTTGCCGTCAGGAGCGCCGATCGAAATCCCGCCATCGACTGTTGAATAGGATCCCTGCTTCAGGTCGTCTAGCTTGGTCACCGCAGTAAAATACGAGCTTGAAAACTGGAAATTTCCGTTCAAACCTAATTCTATTGAGTCGCTGATCGGAGAGTTCCAGTCAAAGCCGATATTACCGGAAAACTTCGGCGCTCTGGCAGCAGCACGGCCATTGAGATCATCTCCTGAAATATCTGAGATTAGCTCCTTGCTGAAGTGGGCATCGGTATAGGCAAGAGCGCCGTTGAACCGCAGACCTTCAACCGGGGTCCGCCAAGACATATCGACATCGACCCCCTTGGTGGTCAGCTGGCTGGCATTGAATGTCACGAACTGGATCGTCACGGCGTTGAATGCTTGCTGCTGCAGATTCGTGTAGACATAATAGAAGGCCGATGTG
>JANLQQ010000115.1:0-10304 GCA_031367905.1 Novosphingobium sp. | reverse complement strand
CTTTCCGGCACCCCGTCCGAGGCAAGCTCAGCGCGGGTTTGTGCGGCCATCTCATCAAGGATCGCGATCAGTTCCTCGGCCTGCGTCTGCGATGCGAGCCGCGAAAAGCTGCGCGCGGTTTCGGTCCGCATCCGGGTGGTCGCATCCCCCAAGGCGCACAGCACGCCGGGGGAAACCGGCGAGATCGCGGGCCAGCTACCCATCAGCCGCGCGACCGCATTGACATGGAGCGGACCCGCTCCGCCAAAGCCCATCAGCGCGAAGTGGCGCGGATCATAGCCCTGCTGGACCGAGATCATCCGCAACGCGCCGAACATGTTTTCGTTGACGATATCGATGATCCCGCGCGCGGCGGCCATCAGATCAATCCCCAGCGCATCGGCAATGGTTTGCACCGCTTTTTTGGCACCTTCACGGTCGAGCTTGAAGCTGCCGCCGAGCAGGTTTTCGGGCAGGTATCCCAGCACCACATTGGCATCGGTTACAGTCGGCAGCTCGCCGCCTTTGCCATAGGCTACGGGCCCGGGAACGGCACCGGCCGATTGCGGGCCGACCCGCAGTGCCTTGGTCAATTCCGGGACATAACCGATCGAGCCGCCGCCTGCGCCCACCGTCTTGACGTCCAGCGCCGAGGCGCGGACCGAAAGATGGCCAACCTCGGTAGTCCGCTGGCGGCGCGGCTCAAGGTTTTCGATCAGCGCCACATCGGTCGAAGTTCCGCCCACGTCGAGCGTCAGGATATTTTTGAGGCCCGCGTTCCGGGCGACCCACAAGGCACCGGTTACGCCGCCCGCCGGGCCTGACATCAGGATGTTGACCGGTTGCTCCTCGGCCTTCTGGGCTGACATCAACCCGCCATCGGAACGCAGCAGCGAAAGCTTGCCGGTCAGCCCGGATGCTGCCAGCCGTGCACGCAGATTGGCGATATATTTGCCCACCACCGGGCGCACTGCCGCGTTGGCAACCGTTGTCAGTGTGCGCTCATACTCCTGCATTTCGGGCAGGACTTCGTGGGACAGCGAGATTGGCAGATCGGGCATGATTTCGGCTGCAAGCTGACCCACGCGGGCTTCATGCGCGCCATTGGCATAGGCGTTGATCAAGGACACAGTGATCGCTTCCACCCCTTGATCCTTCAGCGTGGTCAGCGCGGCGCGGATATCGGCATCGTCAAGCGGGCGTATTTCCTCGCCATCGGCGTTCATCCGGCCCTTGACCGTGACGGTATCTTCCAGCGCGGCCAGTGGGGTGGGTTTGGGCCAGATGATCCATGCGGCCAGCCCGCCCGGCACATAGCTGCGCGCGATCTGCATGATATGGCGAAAACCCTCGGTCGTAACCAGGCCGACGCGGGCACCCTTGCCTTCCAATACGGCATTGGTGGCCACCGTGGTGCCGTGGAGGAAATATTCGATGTCCTTGGCCGCGACGCCAGCGTCAGCGCAGATCGCATTGACCCCGCTCAGGATCCCTTCGGAACTGTCATGCGGGGTGGACGGCGTCTTGTGCCGCCAGCAGGCTCCCGTTGTGGCATTGAACAACAACAGGTCGGTAAACGTCCCACCAACATCGACCCCAAGGCGGTAACCCATCCGCTTCTTCTCCTAAGACGCCATCGGAAACGGCGGCGTATGCGCCACCATTCCGGGCAATTTTCGATCCATGACACCGGCCAGCCAGTGGTTGGCAAGGGTCAGCTTTGAAAGCTCCAGCCCGGTGCCGATCCCGGCCCGCTCCAGCATATAGACAACATCCTCGGTGGCGACATTACCCGCCGCGCCGGGGGCGAAGGGGCAGCCGCCAAGCCCGCCGATCGAGGCATCGACAATCCGCGCGCCTGCTCCGATCGCCGCCCAGACATTGGCCAAGCCAGTGCCGCGGGTGTTGTGGAAATGGACCCGCACCGGCAGCGGGGCAATCGCCTCGCGCACCCGGGCTACCAGTCGCGCGACATGGGCCGGATTGGCGACGCCGATCGTATCGGCCAGGCCGATTTCAACGGCGCCCGCTTCGGCAATGGCCACGGCCATGGCGATCACCCGGTCCTCGGCAACCTCACCCTCGAACGGGCAACCGAAACTTGCCGCAATGGTCGCCTGGCCGGTTATGCCAGCGGCCCGCGCCGCTGCGATGATCGCGCGCGCGGCTTCGACCGAGCCTGCGCTGGTCTGGCCCTGATTGGCCATGGCGAAGCTATCGGTTGTAACCGCCACCGCGCCCAGCTGATCGATCCTTGCCGTGGCCAGTGCGCGGTCGGCACCGCGCTGATTCATCACCAGGCCGATGTAAGTAACATCGTCGCGCTCGGGCAATCCGGCGCAGACCGCTTCGGCATCGGCCATCTGAGGGACCGCGCGCGGGTTCACAAAGCTTGTCACCTCGATGCGGCGCGCCCCGGCAGCGATTGCAAATTCGATCAGCCGCAATTTATCGGCGGTTGAGACCTCGATTTTCTCGTTCTGGAGGCCGTCGCGCGGCGACACTTCGACGATTTCTATCTGATCTGTATACAGTTTGCTCATGCCGAACGGGCCATATCAAAGGCGGTCAGGCCTTGGTGGGCATCGGCATAGGCATGGAAGGCCCGACGGATATGCGCGGCCATCACCGCTTCGGCCCAGGCCCCGTCGCGGCGGGCGAAGGCAGCCAGCAGCTCGTCGTGCTCGCCATGCGAACGCCGCAGCGCATCGCGGCCATAATGATGTGCGGTCCGCCAGATCACCGGCTGCTCGATCAGCGTCGCCAGCAGCGAGCTGAGGCGGCGCGAGCCTGACGTTTCGAGGATGATCGCATGGAAATCGCGATTGCCTTCAAGGAAGCCGCCCACATCGGGCTGCTCGGGGCGGATCGCCTCGAAGATCGCCTGATTGCAGACGCGCAGGCGCTGAAGCGTGGCATCGTCCATCCGCTCGGCCGCGCGGCGGGCGGCGTGTCCTTCGAGCATGGCGCGCAGTTCAAAGGCATCGGCCACATCGCCCAGCGACCAGTCGGCCACGAAGCTGCGCTGCGTCTCATTGCGCTTGACCAGCAGCTCGGCCTCAAGTCGGCGCAAAGCATCACGCACCGGGGTGCGCGACACACCGCAGCGCTCCGCCAATGCCTCCTCGCCAAGCGCCGCCCCGGCAGGAAGCTCGCCCGAAAGGATCATGCTGCGGATCCCGGCGTAAGCGCGGTCAGAAGCGCGCGACATCTCAACTCCCAAAATGCTTGACCTTGGGCATTTGTATACAATATACACTGCACGTAGCAAGCCGCGAATTGGATCGGACCATTAGACTCTCCGACCAGTGAGGCATTGAACAGGGAGTTTTCAAATGCGTGTCACCCAATGGTTGGTCTCGGCCTCGCTTGTTGGCCTGGCCATGGCGGCCACTCCGGCGCTGGCGCAGGAAGCTACGCCCGAAGCCGAGGCAGACGCCCAAGCAGACAACGGCTCGATCATCGTCACTGCGCGGCGTCAGAATGAGCGATTGGTCGAGGTTCCGGCTTCAATCTCGGTGCTGACGGCTGACACTCTGGCGAAAACCGGCGTCCAAAATGCTCAGGATTTTACCCAGCTCACCCCGGGTGTGACCATTGTCACCGGAACGGCTGAGGCGGGCGACACCCAGATCAACATCCGCGGGATAAATGGCGCGCGCGATGCGGAAAGTTCGGTTGCGCTGGTGGTCGATGGCATTCTCAAGACCAATTCAGCGCAGCTCAACCAGAGCCAAGGCACGCTGCGCCAGATCGAAGTGCTGAAAGGCCCGCAAGGCGCGATCTATGGCCGCAACGCGGCGGCTGGCGCGATCGTCATTTCCACGCTGAAGCCTGGAGATGCGTTGGAGGCTGGCGGCAAGGTCAGCTATGCGAATGAAAACACGCTCGAAGGGTCGGCCTATATCTCCGCTCCGCTGGGCGCAGGCGGGGTCGTGCTGTCGGGCTATTACCGTCAGACCGACGGGTTTTACCGGAACCTCTATTTGCAGAACACCAAGGTGGTTGACGATCAGAAGGTCTGGTCAATCGACGGCCGGTTCCTGACCCGGCTGGGCGATGATACCGAGCTTGATGTGAAGGCCCGCTATTCCAAACTGTCGGGGGCTTCAATCAACTTTAACGCGGCGTTCCACTTGCCCCTGCTGGGCGGCGCCTTCAACGAAGACGTCGATGCCCATCCGTTCCGCTATTACAGCAATATCCGCCCGACCAACGATCAGCAGAGCTTCGATATCTCCGCCAAGGTCGAGCATGATTTCGGGTCCATGAAGCTGACCGCCTGGGCGCTTTACTCCGACGTCAAGCAAAGCCTGACGGCAGACGGCACTTCGGCCGATTTCGCGCGCTATATTTCTCCCCTGTTTGGGGCCCCTGCCAATCCGACCAATCTCGCCGTGCAGGGCGCCTGCTTTGCTTCCACTGCAGCTAACACCGGCTTCCCGGTCAATCCGCCGGGGGTGATCGGGACAATCCCGGTCCCGTTCATCTTCAACTTCTCAGGCTCGACCTTCGGGCCGTATAGCCCAACCACTTGTGATGGCACGCAGCTGCAGATCCGCAACCAGAAGGATATCAGCGGCGAAATCAGGCTGGCATCGACCGGTGATGGTCCGCTCAGCTGGCAGCTGGGCAGCTATTACCTCCACATTGACCGCTCGGTCGGGGTCAGTCTGGGGGGCGATCTGGGTCAGGGGGTCCTGCCAACGCTGTATAACGCGCCGGGCTCCAGCAATCCGACCTCGCAGCTCTATTCGGACAAATTCACCACCAACGTCTATGCCGCGTTCGGCTCGGTTGATTACAAGCCGTCCGACCTCTTCAAGGTGGGCCTGGCGCTGCGCTATGACATCGAGGACCGTTCGGTTTCCAACCTTGTGCCCAATGTGTCCGATCCGATTACCGGCGGCAAGATCAATCCTGGCTTGCCGCTCACTGGATCAATCCCCGATCAGAGCGAGAGCTTCAAACAGATCGAACCCAAGGTTACGCTGAGCTTTACCCCCAACTCAAACACCAATCTCTACGCAAACTGGGGCATCGGCTTCAAATCCGGCGGGTTCAACAATCAGGGCGCCAAAGCCACGGTTGACCAGTTCTTCAACAATTCGACTGGCGCGTTCGGCACGATCAACGCCGGGGTGTTCATCAACGATCGCTACCGCAAGGAGCGTTCGAGCGCGTTTGAAGCCGGGATCAAGGGTTCCTTGCTCGATAACCGGGTGACCTTCGATCTTGCCGGATATTACACCCGGATCACCGACATGCAGTTCTTCGAATTCTTCGTCGGAAGCTTTGGCCTGCTGCGCGTGGTTTCCAATATCGACCGGGTCGATGTGAAGGGGATCGAGTTCAACACCAGCGCCCGGATCGTCAAGGGCTGGACGCTGTTCGGTGGGGTCAACTTCACCGACAGCGAGATCAAAAAGAACAGCTCGCGGCCCTATACGGTGGGGAACAAGTCACCCTATACGGCCGATTACACGATCAATCTGGGCAGCCAGATCGATGCGCCGCTGACCGACACTATCGATGTCGTGATGCGGGCCGATTACCGGATCACCGGGCCGACCTGGTTCCACACCGTGCAGGACCAGAACCGCCCGACCGTGTTCAGCGCTTTGCTGCCGGTATCGTTGTTCGCCGCCCCTGCGATCGTCGGCAATGGCAGCTACGGCGCGGCCAGGCGTGATGCCTTCGGGGTGCTTAACCTGCGGTTCGGGTTTGAAGGTAAGAACTGGACACTGACTGCTTTTGCCGAAAATATGCTCGACCAGAAATATATCGCCGAGGCGATCCCGGCGATCGAGTTCGGCGGCTCGTTCATCTCGCCAGGCGGGCGCCGCCTGATTGGGGTGGAGGCCGGGTTCAAGTTCTGATGTAACAGGCTATCCGAAAAAGCGGTCAGCGGGCAAAGCCGCGCTGACCGCTTTTTTGTTGTGTGGTTATGACCTGGGGATCGGGAATGGGTAAGCTTTCTGGAATCACGGTGCTAGACCTGACCCAGTTCCTGCCGGGACCGATGATGACGGTGATGATGGCGGATCAGGGTGCAAGGGTCATCAAGATCGAACCGCCGACGGGCGATCCGGCGCGTGATCAGGCTCCGTTCGAGGCAGGGCATTCGGTTTGGTTCGCCAACCTCAACCGCGGCAAGCAAAGCATGGTCCTAGACCTCAAGAACGAGGCCGGGAAAGCCGCGCTGCGCCAGTTGATCGAAGGCGCGGATGTTTTTGTCGAAGGCTTCCGTCCCGGCGCAATGGCCCGGCTAGGCTTCGATTATACCGCCGTGACAGCGATCAATCCGCAGATCGTCTATTGCTCGATTACCGCGTTCGGTCAGGAGGGCGAGCTTTCCGATCATCCGGCGCATGATTTGGCGGTGCAGGCGCTGGCGGGGTTCCTGTCGGTCAATGATGGACCGGAGGGCACGCCGGTTGTCCCCGGTGCGGCGGGCGCCGACATTGCCGCTGGTCTCACCGCGCTCTCAGCGGTGCTGATGGCACTGGTCGGCAGGGAGCGCACCGGTAAGGGCGACTATATCGACATCGCCATGTTTGACAGTCTGCTGCCGTGGTGCGCGCATACCGCCAGTAGCGCGATTGCCGGCGGACCTGCGCCGCGCTCGGCTGAGCAGCGCTCGCTCGGCGGGGCGGGGTTCTATCAGGTCTATGCCTGCAAGGACGGCCGACACGTGGTGTTGGGCGGACGCGAGATCAAATTTGCGCGTAATCTGCTCACCGCGCTGGGCCGTGAAGATCTGATTCCGCTTGCCGAGGCAGAGGCGGGGCCAGCGCAGGCTCCGTTGATCACCTTCCTGCGCGAGACTTTCGTCACGCGAACGCGCGGCGAATGGGTCGAGTGGTTTGCCGGTCGCGATGTGGCCTTCGCCCCGGTGCTCGATTTTCGCGAAGCCTTTGATGCGTCGCACATTGCCGCGCGGGGCTTGCTGGTTGCGGCAGGTGGAGCGCACCATATCGCGCCTGCGATTCGCTTTGCCGGTGAACCTGCCTGGACGGTGGGGCGCGTTCCGGAGCTAAACCAGTAGCATTGCGAACGCTAAAGCGGCGGCAAAGCTGGCCAGCGTTGCCACCACCACCGGCACCGCTGCGCGCCAGCCCATTTCCATAAGCAGATCCATCCGCGATCGCATTGCCGTGGCGGTGACCGCGAGCAGCAGCAGCGCTTTCGAGCTGACCAGCGCGAAGTGGCTGATCTGCTGCGGAACAGCAATCATGCTGTTGAGCGTTACCGTGGCCAGAAACGCCGTGATGAACCAAGGGAGCGCCAGCCGCCGCCAGATCGGCTGGCCTGCGGCTTCGTCTGCCGGGCCGATTACCAGCGAAACCAGCGCCACCACGGGCGCGAGCAGCGCGACCCGGGCCAGTTTGACGATGGTGGCATAGCTTCCGGCGGCGTCCGAGAAGGCATAGCCGCCGCCGATTGCCTGGGCGACATCATGGATTGATGCCCCGATCAGGAACCCGGCCTGACGATCCGACAAGGCGAACTCGCTGGCGAGGATGGGATAGACCGACATGGCGAAGGCGCTGGCGAGCGAGATGCCGACCAGCGTCAGCGCGAACTGCGCTTGACTTAGCCGGTCCTTGCCGATCACCCCATAAAGCGCGAGTGCCGCGCTGGCCCCGCAGATCGCGGTCGCGCCGCCAGCCAGAAGCCCGGCCAAGTTCGATTGTCCGGCAATTCGTGCGCCGATCACGGCGGCACCAAAGGCCGCGACCATGACGACCAGCAGCGCCCCGAACGGCGCCGGACCCAGCGCGCCGATTTGCGCGAAAGTCACTTGCAAGCCCAATACCACGATACCCAAACGCAGGCAGGTCCGCGAGGCAAAATCGAGCCCGCGGTGGGTGCGCGGGTCGCGGGTGATGAAATTGAGCGAGAGGCCGACCAGCAGCCCCAGCAGGATGATCGGAAAGCCATAATGCTCTGACAGCCAGGCCGCTGCCGTCGCTGCCACGCCGCAGACCGCCAGACCCGGAAACAGCGTTTCGCGCAGGCGGTCCTGACCGGCCATCGGGGCTGTATCGGCAAGATGGATCTCACCAAACAGATCGCCGCCATGCGGCAGTGCATCCCAATCGATCGAGTCGATCGAGCCATTTTTCGGGCGGGTTCTGTCCGGCGGTGTCATATCATGCTTTTCTTATCCTTGGCACACGTTAGGTTGCAATGGGCGAAAAGACAAAAGACGGGAGAAATCGGGATGGACGAGCCAAGCAGGACAACGGCCGAAGCAGCGCTGCAGCGTTCGCGCAATCTGCTTATCGCGCTGCTGTTCCTCGGCACGATCATCAATTATGTCGACCGCCAGGTGTTGTCATTGCTCAAGCCCAGCATTGAGGCGGCCTATGGCTGGGGTGATGCTGAATTCGCCCATTTTGCCTCAATGTCACAGCTTGCAGCCGCCTTTGCGCTGCTGTTTGTCGGCTGGTTGATCGATCGGTTCGGAGTGCGGGTTGCCTATGGCACGGCGGTGGCGATCTGGAGCCTGGCGGGGATTGCCCACGCCTTTGCTGCCACTGTGACGCAGTTTGTGGCCGCGCGGGTCACGCTGGTCGCCGCCGAATCGATCAACACCCCGGCTGCGGTCAAATCCGCCGCGCAATATCTGCCGATGCGGCAGCGTTCGATGGCGGTGGGGATCGTCAACACTGCGCCCAACATCGGCAATATCATCGCCCCGCTCACGGTCATTCCCTTCGCCGCCGTATTCGGCTGGCAAGCGGCATTCATCGTCACGGGCGCGCTGGGCTTTGTCTGGCTGGTGCTGTGGATCGCGGGAACCCGCAAATTGCAGCCGCTGCCGCGTGCCGTAGGGGCCGAGCAAGCCCGCCCCTCGATCCGCGAAGCGCTGCGCGACCGGCTGACCTGGGCAATCGCCGGGGCCAAGGCGATTACCGACATGTTCTGGTGGTTCTTTACCTTCTGGCTGCCCGATCTGTTCCACAAAGTGTTCAACCTCAGCCAGAGCGAACTGGTCGGGCCGACCGCGCTGGCGTTCACGCTGGCGGCTATCGGCGCGCTGAGTGCGGGCGGCTTGTTCCCGCGCCTGCTGGCTGGCGGACGCTCGGTAAACAAGGCGCGCAAGACCTCGATGTTCCTGTTCGCGCTGGTGGTCTTGCCGATCCCGCTGGCGCTGAGTGCCTCGAACGCCTGGATAGCGGCAGCAATTATCGGCATGGCGCTGTTTGCCCATCAGGGCTTCTCGACCAATATCTTCGGTTTCGCCGCCGATGCCGTCCCCTCGTCGCGGGTCGGCACAGTGATGGCGATTGGTGCAATAGCGGGAAATATCGCCGGGTTCGGGATCCAGGAGGCAACCGGCTGGCTGCTCACCAATGATTATGGTTATGCACCGTTGTTCTATGGCGCATCGATTGCCTATCTGCTTGCGCTTGGCTGGATCCATTTGCTGGTGCCGAGGATCGTGGCCGAGGATGATTAGAGCAAACAGCCCATAGCAAAGGGGCCTCCCGCTGGTGCGGAAGGCCCCTTCGGCGACCCGATAATCGGGCTCTGGGTTTAGAAATTGACCTTGGCGATCACTCCGAAGTAGCGATCCGCATCGCGCGGGATCTGATAGCGGTAGGAGCCGCTGGGACCGCCGCCGATGATCGTTGCGGCAAAGCTCTGATCGAGCAGGTTCCTTGCGACAAAGCTCAGCTTGAACTTGTCATCGGGATCGATCAGCGCGATCGAAGCATTGAGGATGCCGTAACCTTCGATCAGCGTGGCCGCCCGGATGACCGGATCGGGGGTCAGAACGGCGTCCTGTTCGGTCTGATAGTTGCCCTGCATGCCCAGCCCGATATCGACAAACCCGCCCGTCCGGATGCGGTAATCGACCGAAACGCTACCCTTGAATTTGGGGGCATAGGGCAGACGCGTGCCGTTGGCGATCGGTGCCGGAGTCGGTCCGCTTGTGGCGATAGGTGCCTTGAACTTGTCGATATGCGCATCGGTATAGGCCGCGCCACCGGAAATCGTGAAATCACGCGAGGGACGATAAGCAAAATCAAGTTCGACGCCCCTCGTCGAGACTGTGCCGGCGTTAGTGAAACGGCCAATCACTGTGGTGACCCCGTTTAACGTCAGCGCGTCCGGATTGTTGGCCTGGAAGTTGTCATACTTGGCATAGAACCCGGCCAGGTTGATGGTCAGCGCGCCGCCCATCAGACTGTTCTTCAGGCCGATTTCATAGGCATTCGAGGTCTCGGTTTCGAGCGCCTTGAGGCCAGTAGGCTGGATTTTGAAGAACAGGTTGAACGCCGGCCCCTTGTAGCCCCTAGTGTAGCTGGCAT
>JANLQQ010000058.1:0-7191 GCA_031367905.1 Novosphingobium sp. | reverse complement strand
GCGAAGGCAAGCTGGCGGAACTTGAAACCCGCGCGCTGGCGCTGCGAGACACCGTAACCGATGCCCAGGGCCGCGGCGAAGACTTGTCGAACTATGTGATTTCAAGCCATAGCGGATTAACCGCCGCGCTGGGCGAACTTGACGGCCTCCATACCGGACTGGAACAACGGGCAGCTAACCATGCAGCTGCGCTGCGCGAAATCCGCCAATCACTTGCAGCAGCGCAGATCGACAGCACCACGCTGGCTGAGCGTTCGCAGGCAGAACTGCGCGGCGCAATTGAGGCGTTGACCGGCTCGGCACGTGACGCGGTTGCAGGGATTGAGCAGATGAGCGCCGCTTCGGTTAGCGCGCTGGCCGAACGGCTTGGCGAGGAAAGCGGCGCGGCGATCGAAAAGAGCATGCGCGCGCGCACTGCCGAAGCAGTCGGGCAGCTTGAGCAAGCTGCATCCCATGCTGCCGGGGTTGGCCGGGAAGCTGCGATTCAGCTGCGTGACCAGTTGACCAAGGTCGACGAACTGACCGGAAACCTTGAACGCCGGGTCGCCCAGGCCCGCGAGCGGGCCGAGGAGCATATCGACAATGACTTCTCGCGGCGCGTTGCGCTGATCAATGAATCATTGAACTCAAACGCGATTGATATCGCCAAGGCGATGTCGAGCGATGTCACCGACACCGCCTGGGCAGCCTATCTGCGCGGAGACCGGGGCGTCTTCACCCGCCGGGCTGTTCGCCTGCTTGATGCAGCAGAGGCCAAAGCGGTCGCGCTGATCTATGAGAAGGACGGCGAGTTTCGCGATCACGTCAGCCGTTATATCCACGATTTCGAAGCAATGTTGCGCCAGCTGCTTTCGACCCGTGATGGCCATGCGCTGGGGGTAACCCTGCTATCATCCGATATGGGCAAACTTTATGTCGCACTGGCCCAGGCTATCGAGCGACTGCGGAACTAGTTCTTGCGTCCGTCCAGATTGGGCGGTCCACCTGTAAAATCGAGGTCTTTCGGCCCCACCCAGCCATTGATGTAGTTGGCGTAGAACAGCCCGAACAGCGCCAGTGACAGCAGCGTCGCGCGCCGGGCGATCAGGCCAGGGCGAAAATTGACCGGGGCGCTATCGGCCTGCCCCGGAATTTTCTCAACGCCAGCCTCGTCATGCGTGCGCACGCCAATCGGCAAGACGATAAATGCGCACATCACCCAGAACAGCGAATAGATCGCAAGTGCCGAAGTCCACTTCATCGCCCAACCCTCTTCATCGCCTAGCCTTCCGGCATCATCACTTTGACTTGCGGCTTTTTGCCTGACCACCGCGCCGCTGCTCGCCGAGCGGCCAGGCGCGCTGCCTCGATCATCACAGTACGATCCTGACCGGCCGCGCCTTTCAGCTTTTTCAGTGCAACGACTACGTCACTTTCCGCTTCTGCAACAAAGTCATCATAATCTTCATCAAGCGGCAGGCCGATCCCGGCGATTTGAACCCCGCCGCGTCCATCCAACGCCACGATAACCACCCCGGCCTGGGCCAGGCGGCGGCGCATGACCATCGCTTCACCATCTGCGGGCGTGATGACATCACCATCAAGCAGCAGGCGGCCGTTGCGGACCTCGGTGATCTTGCCCGGCTTGCCAGGGGCGAGCCGCACCAGATCACCATTTTTCTGGAACAGGTTTTTGGGAATACCGCACGCAGCGCCAAGCCTCGCCTGCTCTTTCATGTGGCGGATTTCGCCATGCACCGGGACCAGAATATCGGGCCTGATCCAGCTATAAAGTGCTTCTAGCTCAGGTCTGCCGGGATGGCCGGAAACATGGATATAGCTCTGCCGGTCGGTCACGATGGTGATGTCCTGCAAGGCCAACCGGTTCTGGATGCGGCCGATGGCCACTTCATTGCCAGGTATCTGGCGGCTGGAGAACAGTACCACGTCGCCGGCCTCAAGCTTAATCTGGTGGTTGCCCTGCGAAATTCGCGACAGCGCCGCACGATCCTCGCCCTGCCCGCCGGTCGCCATGATCAGCACCTGGCCGCGCGGCAAGTTCATCGCCGTATCAAAATCAACGATGTCCGGTAGACCTTTAAGATAGCCGCTGGCCTTGCCGGTTGCAATGATCCGATCCAGCGAGCGCCCGGCTACGCACAGTTTGCGCCCGCTCTCCCGCGCAACATTGCCCAAGGTCTGCAACCGCGCGACATTCGAGGCAAAGGTGGTGACCAGTACGCGTTTGCCCTTGTGCTTGGCCACTTCTGCCAGCAGCCCACGATATACATCGCCTTCCGATCCTGAAGCTTCAGGATTGAACACATTGGTCGAATCGCAGACCAGCGCGAGCACGCCGTCATCGCCAATCGCGGTCAGCTCAGCTTGAGTCGTGGGAACACCGATCAGTGGCTCGGCATCCAGCTTCCAGTCACCGGTGTGGAAGATATTGCCATAGGGAGTGTCGATCAGCAGACCATTGCCCTCGGCAATCGAGTGGGCCAGCGGAACATAGCGGATCCCGAACGGGCCAAGCTCAAACCGATCGAGATGATCGATCACCTTGAGCTTGATCTCCTTGGCGATCCCGGCCTCGTCCAGCTTGTTTTGCACCTGCCGCGCCGTGAACGGCGTTGCATACAGCGGCACGCCCAGTTCCTGCGCAAAATAGGGCACTGCGCCGATGTGGTCTTCATGGGCATGAGTCAGGACTATGCCGATAAGGTCCTTGGCCCGCTCCTCGATGAATTCGAGATCGGCGAAAACCAGCTCAACCCCGGGATATTCATTGCCGCTGAAAGTCATGCCCAGATCGACCATCAGCCATTTGCCATCACAGCCATAAAGATTGACGTTCATGCCAATCTCGCCAGAGCCGCCAAGCGCGCAAAAAAGCAGTTCCTTACCAGGCTTCTGAGTTTTGTTCACTGCGCAACCGCCCGCTGCGCGAGCAATGCCAAGCCGTCCAGCGTCAGGTCATTATCGACTGCGTCGAAAATATCGGTGTGTTCGTGAAACAGCACGGCCAGTCCGCCAGTGGCAATTACCTTGGCCGGGCGGCCAATCTCTGCCCGCATGCGGGCAATCAGGCCCTCCATCATCGCGACATAACCCCAGAAAACGCCAATCAACATCTGATCCTCGGTGTTGCGCCCAATCACGCTTTTGCTGCGCGGGGCCTCAATCGCGATCCGCGGCAGCTTGGCAGTATTGCCAACCAGCGCATCGAGCGACAAATTGATGCCCGGGGCGATAATCCCGCCCTTGTAGGCACCGTTGAAATCAACCGCATCGAAAGTGGTAGCCGTCCCGAAATCGACCACAATCAGATCACCGGGATATTTGGCATGCGCCGCGATTGTATTGACCGCACGGTCAGCCCCCAGTGAGCGCGGCTCATCGACATCGATATCGATTGCGTAATCGGCCGGTGCGAGCCCAGCGACAAGGGGCTCGTGCCC
The DNA here is from genome assembly GCA_031367905.1 of Novosphingobium sp. Taxonomy (GTDB): domain Bacteria; phylum Pseudomonadota; class Alphaproteobacteria; order Sphingomonadales; family Sphingomonadaceae; genus Novosphingobium. The sequence goes on along the minus strand of JANLQQ010000058.1, from coordinate 3,751 downwards.
GAAATATTTGGAGACCAGCACGGTCAGGTTGTGAAGCGCCCGCGGCACCACGGTCGCAATGATGGTCTGACTTACATCTTCGCGTGTAAACCCTTCGATCGCAAGCAGCTGCATCAGCCACACCGCATATTCGTCACCCGTCCGGCGCGGGTCGGTCGCGATCCGCCACCGCGCCTTGATGATGGTCCCATCAAACAATGCGATAACGACATTCGTATTGCCGACATCAATGGCGAGCAGCATGGTTCCCAGTCCCGTTTCAGTTGCTGTCTGCAAGGCGTATTTCGCCCGCGTGGATGCCATGGCACGTTCCGTCCGCCAAGCGAAGTTGCAAGGCGCCATCATCGGTCAAACCGGCAAAGGTACCCGCCAGCTTCTGCTCGTCCGGCTCTCCAACTTCCAGCGGCGTGCCTATCGGGTGCCCGGCGGCGAGCCAGCGGACGATCACCGGGCCCAGCCCATAGCTGCGCCAACGCTCAAGTTCGATTGCAAGCTGCCGCGCCAGATCAGCGGCAAATTGATCCCGATCTGGTGCCGGGCCATAGGCGGCCAGCGCAATAGTCGCGCGGCCGGGTAATTGCGGAGCTGCAGCAAGATTGACCCCGATGCCGATGATCACTTGAGCACCAACCCGCTCAAGCAAGATGCCGGCCAGCTTGGCTGATCCGATCATCACATCATTGGGCCATTTAAGCTCAGCACGCTGCGGCGGCGCAAGGCGGGTCGTCACAACCTCATGGACTGCAAGGCCCGCCAGCAGCGCCAGCGTGCCGGGCGGCGGATCGCCCGGACTGAGCGTGACCAGGGTGGAGCCCATGAAATTGCCCGCACCATCAAACCAGCTGCGGCCCTGGCGTCCGCGGCCGGCAGATTGCCGATCCGCAATCAGCCAGTAGTTTTCGCCGATCTGCTCACCCGCCGCGAGCCGGGCCGAGAGATCGGCGTTGGTCGATCCGGTCAGGTGGACAGTTTCAATCAAACCGGGAAATTCAGGCAAAGTGGAACAGAGCAACCGCCGCTGCTTCGGCCAGTTTGCCCAGCGGCTTGGTCAGAAGATAGCCAAGCGGCGAAATAAACAGCGCGGAGAGTGCCAGCAGCGCCTGATGCGCCCAATCGCTGTGCCCAACTACCTTGTTCACCGGTTCGTCAAAATACATGATCTTGACCACTTTCAGGTAATAGAACGCACCGATCACCGAGGCGGCGATACCGATTGCAGCCAGCGGCACGAGGCCAGCCTGAACCGCCGCCTGAAACACCACGAACTTACCCCAGAATCCGAACAGTGGCGGAATTCCGGCGAGGCTGAACATGATCATGGCGAGGCAGGCGGCGAGGACCTTGCGGTGCCGCGACAGCCCGGCAAGATCGGCAATGTCCTCGACCGGAACGCCGTCTGCATCCTTGAGCATCAGCACCGCGACAAAGCCGCCGACGGTCATGGCCACATAGATCGCCAGATAAACCAGCATCGCCGCGGCCCCCTGCGGGGTTGCCGCGGCAAGGCCGATCAGCACAAACCCGACATTGTTGATCGAGGAATAGGCCAGCAAACGCTTGATGTTCTTCTGCCCGATCGCTCCCAATGCACCGACCACGATCGAGGCCAGCGCCGCGAAAATCACGATCTGCTGCCAGGCTGAAGCCTGCCCGGCAAACGCCACCAGCGTAACCCGCATGGTCAGCGCCAGCGCCGCCACCTTTGGCGCAGAGGCGAAGAACATCGTCACCGGGGTGGGCGCGCCTTCATAAACGTCAGGGGTCCACATATGGAACGGCACCGCGCTGATCTTGAAGGCAAGACCGGCCAGCATGAACACGATCCCGAACAATGCGCCGCTTGAAGGCCCGGCCTCGAGCGCGTGATTTATCCCGGCAAAGCCGGTTGTTCCGGTAAAGCCATAGGTCAGGCTCATCCCGAACAGCAGAATTCCACTGGCCAGCGCGCCCAGCACGAAATATTTGAGGCCCGCTTCGGCCGAACGTTCATCACTGCGCAGAAATGCGGCGAGAACATAGGCGGCGAGCGAGTTGAGTTCGAGCCCGATATACAGCGTGATCAGGTCGGTCGCCGAAACCATCATTCCCATGCCAAGCGCGGCGAACAGGATCAGAATCGGATATTCGCTGCGCATCGCCTTGACCCGGTCAAAGAACGCGGGCGCAACAATCAGCGCGGCACCGGCCGCGGCATAGATCAGCAGCTTGGCAAAGCTGGCGAAAGCGTCGGCGCGGTACTGTCCGAAGAAGGCCGAGGTTTCCGGCCCCATAGCACCGCTGCACAGCGCAGGCGCGACGAGGAAAGCACAAGCGGCCAGCACCGCCACCGAGGCAATGCTGATCGCCCGGGCCGCCTTGTCACCCGCCCATGCAGCAACCAGCAGCAGGACGAGCCCTGAAATGCTGAGCAGCTCTTCGGGCGCAACGAGGCGCAGTGAATGGCCCCAGTCCATCAGTGCGCTCCCTCATCTGCTGCAGCTTCGATTTTCTTGGGCTCCCCCGGTTTGAGCCTTGCATCGCCTTCAGGCTTTGCCCGTGCGAGCCGGGCATCGAGCGCGGCAATATCGCTGCGCATCGGCGCGAGGAAGCTTTCGGGATAGACCCCCATCCACAACACTACGGCGGCCAGCGCGGCCATCATCGACCATTCGCGGGGGTCGAGATCGCGCATCGCGGCGGCATCGGCGTTTTTCTGTCCGCCGAAGAACACCCGCGCGTAAAGATACAGCATATAGGCTGCGCCCAGGATGATTCCGGTGGTGCAGACCAGCGTTACCCAGCTGGAAACCTGATAGATTCCGGCCAGCGCAAGGAATTCCCCGACAAAGCCACTGGTACCCGGCAGGCCGACCGAGGCCATGGTGAACAGCATGAAGAACAGCGCATATTGCGGCATGTTGATCGAAAGCCCGCCGTAACGATCGATCTCGCGGGTGTGCAACCGGTCGTAGATAACCCCGACTCCGAGGAACAACGCCCCCGCGACCAGCCCGTGGCTGAGCATGACGATCATCGTGCCTTCCAGCCCCTGCACATTGAACGCAAACAGCCCGACCGTAACGATCCCCATATGGGCCACGCTGGAGTAAGCGATCAGCTTTTTCATGTCCTGCTGCACCAGCGCGACCAGCGAAGTATAAACCACTGCAATCATCGACAGTGCGAAAATCAACCAGGCAAATTGCGCCGAGGCTTCGGGGAACATCGGCAGCGAGAACCGGATGAACCCATAACCGCCCATCTTGAGCAGCACACCGGCGAGGATTACTGAGCCAGCAGTCGGCGCCTGCACATGGGCATCGGGCAACCAGGTATGGACCGGCCACATCGGCATCTTGACCGCAAAGCTGGCGAAGAACGCCAGCCACAGCCATTGCTGCGCCTCAGGGGTAAAATCATAACCCATCAGCGTCGGGATATCGGTGGTGCCGGTCTCGTTCACCATCCACAGCATCGCGATCAGCATCAGCACCGAGCCGAGCAGCGTGTAGAGGAAGAATTTATAACTGGCGTAGATCCGGTCCGCCCCGCCCCAGATCCCGATGATCAGATACATCGGGATCAGGCCGGCCTCGAAGAAAATATAGAACAGAAACAGATCCTGCGCGGTGAACACGCCGATCATCAGCGTTTCCATCAGCAGGAACGCCGCCATATACTCGCCGACCCGGCTTTGAATCGAGTTCCAGCTGGCGCCGATGCAGATCGGCATCAGGAACACCGACAGCATGATCAGCATCAGCGCGATGCC
>JANLQQ010000057.1:0-6722 GCA_031367905.1 Novosphingobium sp. | reverse complement strand
GCGGCGCGATGCGAGATCGGGGCAGGCCATCAGCTTCAGCAAATCGGCGCCAATGTCGGTGCTTTCGGGAATATCGCCCAGCGGCGCGACATTGGCCCAGGCCTTGTATTCCTCCTTCGAGGCGTAAGGCCGGTCATACATGGTGCTGGAGTTCGATGGCGAGGTGGTTTGCGATATTCCGCTGGGTCCGCTCGCCGATGATGCGCCGATGTATGACCGGCCCTATGCTTCCAAGGAGGAATACAAGGCCTGGGCCAATGTCGCGCCGCTGGGCGATATTCCCGAAAGCACCGACATCGGCACGGATTTGCTCAAGCTGATGGCCTGCCCAGACCTCGCCTCGCGCCGCTGGATCTGGGAGCAGTATGACAGCCAGGTTGGCGCGGATACGATGCAGAAATCGGGCGGCGACGCGGCGGTGGTGCGCATCCACGGCACCCAAAAGGCGCTCGCGATGAGCACCGATTGCACGCCCCGCTATTGCTATGCCGATCCCTATGAGGGCGGCAAGCAGGCGGTGGCGGAATGCTACCGGAATTTGAGCGCGGTCGGCGCAACCCCGCTGGCGATCACCAACTGTTTGAACTTTGCCAACCCGCAGCGGCCCGAGATCATGGCGCAGATCGTCGGTTGCCTTGAAGGCATGGGCGATGCCTGCCGGGCGCTCGATTTCCCGATCGTGAGCGGGAATGTTAGCCTGTATAATGAGAGCAAGGCGACGGGTGGTGGTTCGGCTATTCTCCCTACGCCAGCGATAGGCGGCGTGGGCTTGATGCAGGACCATGAGAAGATGGCGACGATTGGGTTCAAGGCTGAGGGGGAACATATCTATCGACTTGGCTTCCCTAAGGGTGATCTAGGACAATCACTCTGGCTAAGGGAGATTTTGGGGCGTGAGGAAGGCGCACCTCCGAAGGTTGACCTCGCCAACGAGGCAACGGTCGGACGCTTCGTCCGAGAATTGATTCATGATCGAACAGTGACCGCCGTCCACGACATCTCTGACGGTGGATTACTTGTCGCGGCTACCGAAATGGCACTAGCTAGCTCGTTCTCAGCGATGATTACCATCGATGATGAAGACGACCCAACCGCGTTCTGTTTCGCGGAAGACCAGGGATGCTATGTCGTCACCATCAGAAAGGATTGTGTGGATTTCGAAACGCGCGCCGCTCGTGCAGGTGTAACGGCTGACATGGTGGGTGGCACAATCGGAGACGAAGCCTACGGTGCTGAAAGCCTCGTCATTTTGAGTCACGGTGAAATGAAGTTTGAAGTCCCCCTCACCGCCCTGCGCGAAGCCAGCGACAGCTTCTTCCGTGACTGGATGGAAGGCTAACCCGTCGTCCTCGGCTTGACCGGGGACCGCTGGCCTATTCGACGCGAGGGTGGGTCGATGCGACGCTGCATCGATGAGGCCAGCGGTCCCGGATCAAGTCCGGGACGACGCAACATCGCCCCGCCCCCACACATCGTCATGCTGAACTCGTTTCAGCACCCATCGCGCCCCAGACCCGGATCAAGCCGCCGCGCGCTCCCTCGCCCGAAACTGGGTTGAGTGCTGCGCGTTGATGGAACGGCAGAATGGGCGACCTGATGGGTCCTGAAACAAGTTCAAGATGACGGCGATTTGCGAGGGACCGCCCTAAGCTGCCTTGACAACCAGCAAATCATAGGGATCAATTCCAGCCGCACGCCACGTCTGATGGGCCTGCGCGTAATAGCGGGTCGGCGTGATCCCCAGCTTGGCCCGGGCTTCATCCACCGGCATCGCCAGCAATTCACGGATCGGGGTTTCGACGATCCGCGGGCAGGCCTTGCCCAGCTTCTGGCCTTCACGCACCGCATTCAGCACCGGGGCCTTGCTCTTGATCGTTTTCTTCATGTTCAGGCCGGCCGAATAGGCGATAAACAGATGTGCCGGGCTGGGCTGCTGACTGTAGGTGAAGGCCAGGACACAGGCCTCGCCCAGCGCGTCGCGGCCATAGCCGGTCAGGATGTGGAGCAGATCATGGGTATCGCGCAAGCGGTTCAAATACCACTCGAACTGATCGTTGAAATTGTAACGGCCGTTGTTGAACCGCTCGAACTCATCGACCAGGCCCTTGGCGCTCAGCCCCTCGCGTTCCATAAAGTCGCAATAGGCGTGGGCCACGCTGCCTGCAGGCAAGCGGCGCAGTGCGGCGTGATCATCGAGGATCGCGGGGAGATAGGGTTCGCTGGCCCGGATTGCCTGGCCGCGTTCGCTGGTCAGGAACGCTTCGGCGGCGGGAGCCATGCCCTTCCACGGCAGCGATTCAAATATATGGAACACCTCTTCGGTGTTTTCCTTGTCTTTGAGCAGCTCGCGAAAATGATGCCAGGCCTTGAGCGGACGCAGCACCGGTTTAGGGCGCGCCTCGTTGAACAGTGGCCGACTGGCAAAATCAGGCGTTGCGGAAACGTCAGCGAGATCATCGATGACACAGGCGCTGGCGGGGCTAAGACTTTCCATATACTAAAAATGCCACCTACTTACATTGATGTCAATATCTTTGAGCACGTCGCCACTGCACTCAGCCGCTAGCCTGAAACCCACTCGCTCTGGGCAATCCCCAGCAGCCGCAACACGCTGGTCAGATCACCGCGATCGATTGTGCCGTCTGCGGCCGCCCGCGCCTTGGGCTTGGCGTGATAGGCGATGCCATAGCTGGCCGCAGCCAGCATCGGGATATCATTGGCCCCGTCGCCGGTGGCAAGGCTAGGTGCGCCGTTCAGTCGCTCGGCCTGCGCCAGCAGCACCTGCTGCTTGATCGAACTGTCGACGATTGCGCCAGTCAGCCCCCCGGTAAGCTTGCCGTGTTCCACCGCCAGCCGGTTGGCGACGACGTGCTCGAACCCAAGCTGCTCGGCCACCGGATCGGCGAATTGATGGAAGCCGCCAGTGACCAGCACGGTGTGGCAGCCATGCGCTTTCAGCGTCGCCACCAGCGTCCTGGCGCCGGGCATCGGGGTGATCCGCTGATCGAGGCATTGCTGGATCGCATCCTCACCCAGACCGCCCAGCAGACGGACGCGCATCGACAGCGCCTCGGCGAAATCAAGCTCGCCTTGCATCGCGCGTTCGGTAATTTCGGCGATCTGCGGCTTGATTCCGGCGAAATCGGCCAACTCGTCGATGCACTCCTGCCCGATCATGGTCGAATCCATGTCCGAAACGAACAGCTGCGGCAACAGCGGTGCGTGATCGGTCACTAGCAGGTCGGCGGGGGCAAACGCCTTATCGAGGACTGAACGCAGCGCCGCCGAAGTGCCGCCTTCCGCCTCGAATTGCAGCACCGCCTTATCGTCGCGCCGCGGTTCAGCACGGTGAAGGCGCATCCCTTGCCCCTCAATTTCGCGGATCGCATGTTCGAGATTTGCGGACAGTGTGTCCGGTTCTGCTATCAGCCGGGCAATGAGCACGCAGGGATCCTCTGAATCAATCGCGGCAAAACCGCCGCTCGCGCTAATCGCAGGGCCGACGGCCAGCGGCAAGAGCGATTGCGCGGTGCGGCTGGCGCTGGCTTTGACTAGGCGCGGGCACAATCCGGTGGTGATCAATGCCGATAGCGCGCAGGTCTATGCCGATCTGGCGGTGCTGAGTGCACGTCCGGCGGCAGAGGAAATGCGCGGGGTGCCGCATTTGCTGTTCGGAGCATGGGACGGAGCCGAGGCCAGCTCTGCCGCCGATTGGGCTGCCCGGGCGCGCGAGGTTGTAGCAAAGGTCCACGCGGACGGCGGCGTTCCGATCCTGGTTGGCGGCACCGGGCTGTATCTGCGCACGCTGCTCGATGGGATTGCCCCGGTTCCGGCGATTGACCCGGATGTTCGTGCTGTGGTCCGCGCGCTCCCGGTGACTGACGCTTACGACGCACTCCAGCACGAAGACCCGCAGCGTGCCGCCGCCCTCGCCCCGGCAGATGCCGCGCGGATATCGCGGGCGCTGGAAGTGATCCGTTCAACCGGGCGCAGCATGATTGAATGGCAGCACGAGTTGGCCGGCGGGATTGGCGATGCGGTGACGCTCCACCCGGCAATCCTGCTGCCGCCCCGCGCTGTGCTCTATCCGCGTTGTGACGCCCGGTTTGCAGCCATGCTGGCGGGCGGGGCGATCGATGAAGTCCGCGCTCTGTTGGCGCGCCAGCTTGATCCCGCCCTGCCCGTCATGCGCGCGATTGGCGTGGCAGAGATTTCTGCCTATCTTGCTGGGATCGCGACTCTGGCCGATACCGGGACGCGTGGAGCCCAGGCGACGCGCAATTATGCCAAGCGGCAATATACTTGGCTGCGCCATCAACCGCCAGCTGACTGGCCCCGATTTGAACAGAATCATTACGATATTGAGGTTATTTTTGCATCATTATTGCGCAATTAACGGTTGACACGTTATTTACTGTCTCCTAGAGGCCCCGCAACACTTGCTACGGCAGGATTTGTGCGAGCTGGAGAGGAGGCCCGGCATGGTTCACGCCGTGCCGGGTTAATCCTTTCAAGGGGTATCTCCCCTCCCGCTTGCGGGAGGGGAACTGGATTTGAAAAGGACGAAAAGAGTGAGCGACGAGCGCAGCGGCGCCAGCATCCTGGTCGAAAGCCTGGTCCGTCAGGGGGTCGAATTCGTGTTCGGCTATCCCGGCGGCGCGGTGCTGCCGATTTATGACGCACTGTTTAACGACAGCCGCATCCGCCACATTCTCGTCCGCCACGAGGCCGGCGCCGCCCATGCGGCCGAAGGCTATGCCCGTTCGACCGGCAAGCCCGGCGTGGTGCTGGTCACCTCCGGCCCCGGCGCAACCAATGCCGTCACCGGGATAGCCGACGCCTTCATGGATTCGATTCCCTTGGTGATCATCACCGGCCAGGTTGCGACCTCGCTGATCGGCTCAGACGCATTTCAAGAGGCCGATACAGTTGGCATCACGCGTCATTGTACCAAGCATAATTATCTGGTGAAGGACCCTGCCGAACTCGCCACGACCATCGACGAGGCGTTCCAGATCGCCACTCAAGGCCGCCCCGGCCCGGTGCTGATCGATATCCCCAAGGATGTCCAGGTTGCCGTCGCCAGCTTCAGCGATGGGCCCCCGCAGCGCCGCAACCGCTATACTCCGCAGCTTGAAGGCAGCAGCCGCGACATCGCCCGCGCGATCGAGCTGATCGCCAACGCCAAGGCGCCGATCTTCTATACCGGCGGCGGGGTGATCAATTCCGGTCCGCGCGCCACCGAGCTGCTGCGCGAGCTGCAAACGCTGACCGGCGCTCTCGTCACCTCGACGCTGATGGGTCTGGGCGCCTTCCCCGCCGATCACGCCGACTGGCTGGGAATGCTGGGGATGCACGGCACCTATGAAGCCAATATGGCGATGAACCGCGCCGATGTGATGGTCTGCATCGGCGCGCGGTTCGATGACCGGGTGACGGGGCGGCTCGATGCCTTTTCGCCGAACTCGACCAAGATTCACATCGATATCGATCGCAGCTCGATCAACAAGACCGTCCGGGTCGATCTGCCGATCATCGGCGATTGTGCCCGCGTCCTTGAACAGCTGATCGCGGCATGGAGCGGCCGCAAGGCGCAGGATCTGACCGAATGGAATGCCCGGATCAACGGCTGGCGCGCGCGTGACAGTCTGGCCTACCCCGCCAATGCCGAGGCGATCATGCCGCAGCTGGCGGTTGAACGGCTCTATGAACTGACCAAATCGCGCGATCCGATCATCGCCACCGAAGTTGGCCAGCACCAGATGTGGGCGGCGCAGTACTTCCCGTTCTTCGCCCCGAACAAATGGCTGACCTCGGGCGGGCTTGGCACGATGGGCTATGGGCTTCCGGCGGCGATCGGCGCGCAGCTTGGCAATCCCGAAGCGCTGGTGATCGATATTGCGGGCGATGCCTCGATCCAGATGAACATTCAGGAGCTCGGCACCGCCAGCCAATACCGCTTGCCGGTCAAGATCTTCATCCTCAACAATGAATGGATGGGCATGGTCCGCCAGTGGCAGGAACTGACCTATGAAAGCCGCTATTCGAACTCCTATTCGGACAGCCTGCCCGATTTCGTCAAGCTGGGCGAAGCCTATGGCTGGAAAGGCATCCGCATCACCAGCGAGGCCGATCTGGACGCCGGGATCCAGGCGATGATCGACCACGATGGCCCGGTGATCGTCGATTGCCTCGTCACCAAGGACGCCAACTGCTATCCGATGATCCCATCGGGCGCAGCGCATACCGACATGATCCTCTATGGCGATAATGTTGCCGGGACCATGGACGATGAAGCCAAGGCGCTGGTGTGAGCGGGCTGGGGATCAGGGATACAGTATGATGAAGATCAAAACCAAGGCGTCCGAACGCCACGTGCTGACCATCACGGTCGACAATGAGGCGGGTATCCTCGCCAAGATCGCCGGGCTGTTCACCGCACGCGGCTATAATATCGACAGCCTGACGGTGGCCGACATTTCGGAGAACCACTCGATCAGCCGGATCACCATCGTCACCCACGGACCGCCCGAGGTGATCGACCAGATCCATGCCCAGCTGGAACGGCTGGTCCCGGTCCACAAGGTGATCGACCTGACCGAGCTTGGCGAACATGTTGAGCGCGAGCTGGCACTGGTCAAGGTGGCTGGCACCGGCGACGCGCGGGTCGAGGCGCTGCGGCTGGCCGATGTGTTCCGCGCCAAGGTGATCGACACCACCAC
>JANLQQ010000044.1:0-18914 GCA_031367905.1 Novosphingobium sp. | reverse complement strand
CCGAGCGTCTGCTAAATGGTGATAGTCGTCCATTAAAACGCCTCGGCCCGGGGCGAGGCAATCCGGTCAACCGCGACTGACCCAAGCGTTCGGTACCACACCAGCAGACATGTCAGCACAAGTGTCAGCAACAGCACGGTGCCGCCAAGGTAGCCGATCCCCAGCGATCGCGTGGCATAGTCGGCAATCGTGGTGCCGGCAGTGGTTGAGGCGATGATCGTCGCCCAATACAGCGCCGGATGATACCCGCGCGCCTTGATTTGCGCCGCTACCAGCAAGGCCAGTGGCACGATAAAAATCGCGCTGCTGGCCAGATATCCCAGGTCATAAGTCATCGAGAGCGTATCGCCAGCGGTCTCGCCCAAGGTGGTCGCCAGGATCTTGATGATCCAGAATCCGGCGGTGATTGCGGGCACTTTGCTCAGGGCGTCTTCGGCAGTCATTCCCATGGCTTAGAAACCCTTCCTGATCCCGACAAAGAACCCGCGGCGCGGCCCATATTCGGGCTGACCTGCACCGACGCCTGTCCCGTCATGGATCAGGTAAACCTTGTCAAACAGATTGGCCACATCGAACGCTTCCCGCGCTAGGAACGCTTCCCGCGCGAGGACAAGTCCCGACGGTTTGTTTTGAGGCTGCGACGAATAGTACCTCAACCATGTTATGAGATATTGTAACATTAGTCTGACGCGGCTATAAGATGGATAAATTGTCACTACCCGCAGTTCAACACTCTAATTAACAGGTAAATTTCAAATGCGCCTTACCGTCGGAATTATGATTTCGCTGCTTGGCAGCACTGCCATTTTGCCGACAATAGGGCAGGCCCAGCAGGCTTCCGCCGGGCCAAATGCTTCAGAGCAAGACCCGGCCCACAAAGAAAATGATGTCAGTATCGTTGTATCGGGACTGCTGCCTGCCACCCGCGTGGACGCGCTATCTGGTGTGGCTATCCTGCAGGGCGCTGAATTGGCGCAATCAATCCGCCCCTCGATCGGCGAAACGCTGGCCCGAACCCCAGGTGTTTCGGCCAGCTCATTTGGCCCGAGCGCCTCGCGTCCGGTGCTGCGCGGATTGCAGGGCGAACGGGTTCGCATCCTGACCGACGGGATCGGTGCGGTTGACGTTTCAAATACCTCGGCCGACCACGCGACGATCATCAATCCGCTGCTGGCAGAACGGATCGAAGTGCTGCGCGGACCGCAATCGCTGCTCTATGGCTCTTCGGCCATCGGCGGGGTGGTTAATGTGATCGATCGGCGGATCCCTTCGTCAGTGCCGGATGAGGCGGTGCATTTCGGTGGTATCGCAACTTATGGCTCTGCGGCGAGCGAACGCTCGCTGGCTGGTTCGATCGATGTGCCGCTGGCAGCTAATTGGGTGATCCATGCCGACGGCAGTTTCTCGCAATCCGATGATTTGCGGATTGGCGGTTTCGCCCTGACCGAAGCCAAGCGGGCCGAGGCTCTGGCCAGTTCCCTGCTGCCCTTCGATCCCGAAGCGGGGGAACCGGTTGATCTGGCCGCCAATGCCGCGATCCGGGGGAGATTGCCCAACACCGCCAGCAAAACCACCACGGCCGCGATCGGGGCAGCCTATATTGGAGAGCGCGGGCAGATCGGCGTGTCCTTTAGCCGCTACGACAGCCTCTATGGCGTGCCAGTGCGGCTGGCGACCCAGCGTGGCCAAGGCCAGGAAGCCCCGCGCCTCGATGTCGCGCAAAACCGGATCGATGCTCGGGTTGAGCTCGATCTAGATGGCTCACTGTTTGAAAAGGCCCGCTTTCGTTATGCCTTTGGCGATTACCGGCACTTTGAGCTGGGTCAAGATGGCGCGATCGGCACCGCCTTTTACGATCAGGGCATGGAAGGCCGCCTTGAACTGCGCCAGACCCGCCACGGCCCGTGGAGCGGCGCGATTGGCGGGCAATTTTTCATCCGTGACTTTGATGTGCAGGGGGCAGAGGCCTTCCTTCCGCCCAACACCACATCTCAGATCGGCCTGTTTACTCTGCAGCAACTTGAGTTGGGTGCGCTGAAGGTCGAGGCTGGGGCGCGCTATGAACACAGCGCTGTCAAGTCCACACCGCGACCAGACCAACCTGACTTCATCGCAGCCAAGCGCGATTTCAACCTGCTGTCTGGCTCGGTTGGTGCGTCACTGGTTTTAGCCGATGGCTGGCGGATCGGCGCAAACCTGTCGCGCACGGCTCGCGCGCCTGCTGCCGAGGAGTTATTCTCCAACGGCCCTCATGCCGGGACCGAAGCGTTCGAGATCGGCAACCCTGACTTCGCAATCGAACGTTCGTGGGGTGCCGAGGCGATCCTGCGCGGCAGCGGCGACAACTATAGTTTCGAGGCATCTGCCTATCACACCTGGTTCTCCAATTTCATCTATCAGGACTTTACCGGGGCGAGCATCGATGGCTTGCCAGTTTATCAGTTCCGCCAGGCCGATGCGCGCTATTATGGGTTTGAGGCGCAAGCCTCTGTGACATTGGCGCGGGCGGGCGAGACCAGTTTCGCAGTCGATGCGCTGGTTGACTATGTCCATGCGACAATCACGGGGGCGGGACCATCGCCGCGAATTCCGCCGTTGCGGATGCTGGCTGGGATCGGGGCAAAATCGAGGATCTTCGACCTTCGCGCCGAGGTTGAACGGGTATTGCCGCAGCGCCGGGTTTCGTCATTCGAGACGATGACCGCAGGCTACACGATGGTCAATGCCGAGATCAATTTGCGCCCGTGGGGCAAGGATCGCCCACTTAGCTTCGCGCTGTCAGCCAACAATATCTTTAATGTCGATGCGCGGCGTCACGCCTCGGTTCTAAAGGACTATGCGCCGCTGGCAGGCCGCGATTTGAGAATTACCGCACGGGTCAACTTCTGATCTTCACGCTTCGCCGTGGCCGGCGGCGAGGTAATCGCCGCTTTGCATTTCGATCAGGCGGCTGATCGTGCGCTCGAACTCGAACTTGCCGTCGCCTTGGTCATAAAGCGCCTCCGGAGCCGCAGCGGCGGTGGCGAGGAGTTTGACCTTGTGCTCATACAGTGCGTCGATCAGCGTCACGAAGCGGGCGGCTTCATTGCGCTGATCGGAACCCATTTGCGGAATTCCGACGATGATGACGGTGTGATAGGCCTGCGCAATCGCCAGATAATCAGCTGCCCCGCGCGCTTCGCTGCACAGCCGCTTGAAGCTGAACACGGCGACACCTTTGAGACTTTTGGGAACATGCAGCGTCCGCCCGCCGCCCACGGCTAATTCGTTAGAGGGGACATGGGCGCTATCTTCCGGGGAATAGTCAGTCAGGCGGAAGAATGCCTCGCGGACCTGCGCGGTCGCTGCATCGCCCAAGGGCACATGCCAGGTTGCCATCCCGCCAAGTCGTTCAAGCCGGTAATCGACCGGACCGTTCAGCGGCATGACATCGAGCCCGGTTTCAATCAGATCAATAAACGGCAGAAAATGCTCACGATTGAGCCCGTCTTTATAAAGCTCGCCGGGCGCACGATTTGAAGTGGTGACAATGGTTACACCCTGGTCGCGGATCAGCGCGGTGAACAACCGGCTCATGATCATCGCATCTGCGCTGTTGTTCACCACCATTTCGTCAAAGGCGAGGCAGCGCAGCCCTTTAGCGATCGCTGCGGCAACCGGCGGAATCGGATCGCCAGCTTCCTGCTTGCGCTCGTCGTGAAGGCGAGCGTGAACTTCGATCATAAACGCATGAAAGTGCGCGCGGCGCTTTTCGGGGATCGCGAGGCATTGATGGAACAGATCCATCAACATGGATTTTCCCCGTCCGACCCCGCCCCACAGGTACAGCCCGCGCGGGGTCTCGTGCTTCTTGCCAAACAACTTGCCGATCAGGCCAATCCCGGGATCTTGTTCAAGCTGCTGCTGAAGCAGGTTCAAGCGTTCAGCTGCCTGGGTTTGTTGGGGATCGGATTTGAGTTCACCGGCTGCCACCAGCGCCTCATATCGCGCCAGAACGCCGGTCACTTGCCGGACGGCTTGCGGACAATTCCGGAAAAGGACGCGACCAGCACTTCATCGGCTGCACCCTGAATCACTGTGCCACGCAGGAAGGCCAAGCGCCGGGTCTCGCGCATCACTTCCACTACCGCATCCAGTGGTATGTCCGGCCTGCCCGCGCCTATGAACTGGCTGGACAGCTCAAGCGTTACCGATCCGGCAGCATCGCCGCTGAGCAGGGTTCGCATCGCCGCGAACAACGAAACGTCGATCAAGGCCAGGGTGACCGCGCCGTGGACCATATCGAGCAAATTGGTGTGGCGCCGTTCCGGGAACATCCGCACCCGGCACAAGCTGTCGCCCTCGCGCCGAACCAGCATATGGCCCATGGTTTGCGCATTGAACCTTGTGTCGTCGGCAAGATTCCAGCTGTGCCAACCAGGATGATCCGGATCTGGCTGGTAGAGAAAATCCTTGGTGTCGCTCACGTCAGACGTGCCGTTCCGCCTGCATTTTCTTGATTTCGGCAATCGCGCGGGCCGGCGACAAGCCCTTGGGGCAGACGTTGGCGCAGTTCATGATGGTGTGGCAGCGATAGAGGCGGAACGGATCTTCCAGCTCGTCCAGCCGCTCACCGGTCATCTCATCGCGGCTGTCAGCCAGCCAGCGATAGGCCTGAAGCAGGATTGCGGGGCCGAGGAACTTGTCCGAATTCCACCAATAGCTTGGGCATGAGGTGGAGCAGCAGGCACACAGGATACACTCATAAAGCCCATCCAGCTTTTCACGCTGCTGTGGGCTTTGCAGGCGTTCCTTGCCCGACGGCGTGGTGCTGACGGTTTGCAGCCACGGTTTGATCGAGGCGTATTGCGCATAGAAATGGGTGAAATCAGGAACCAGATCCTTGATTACTTCCATATGCGGCAACGGGGTTATGCGGATATCGCCGCCCAGATCCTCCATCGCTGTAGTGCAAGCCAGGCCATTGCGGCCATTGATGTTCATCGCGCAGGATCCGCAGATCCCTTCGCGGCACGAGCGGCGGAAGGTGAGGGTGGGGTCAGCTTCCGCTTTAAGCTTGATCAGCGCGTCGAGCACCATCGGCCCGCAGCTGTCGAGATCAATCTCAAAAGTGTCGTAGCGCGGGTTCTCGCCGCTGTCGGGATCATAGCGATAGACGGTGAACTTTTTGACCCGGCTAGCGCTTGCTGCTTTGTGATGGCGACCAGCGCCGTTGACCTTGCTGTTCTTGGGGAGGGTTAGGCTCGCCATGTCAGATCCTGTTATTATGCAGCACTTGCTGCCGTGGCGCTCTATCTAGCGATTCATTGGCCGGGGGCAAGCAGTCTTGGATTGGCTTGTTGTGGCTGTCACGCCATAGCGGGCGGATGGACCCACAATCGCCCGCCGCGCCACCCCGCATCGCCATATTTGGAGCCAGCGGCGGGATCGGCGCTGCGCTGACGGCAGCCTTGCTGGACCGCGCGGATGGTGCAGTAATCTATGCCGCAGCGCGCAATCCGCCCGCGCCGCGCCCGGGTTTGAATCCGCTGGCATTCGATCTGCTCGATGAGGGGTCGATTGCCGCCGCCGCTGCCGCAATCAGCGCGGATGGCCCGCTCGATCTGGTGCTGGTCACCACCGGTTCGCTGGTGCTTCCCAGTGGCAGCGGCCCGGAGAAAAGCCTGCGTGCGCTTGATCCGGTGGCAATGGCGCAGGCCTATGCGCTTAACACGATTGGACCGGCCGTGATTGCCAAGCATCTGCTGCCGATCCTGGTGCGGGATCGCCGCGCAGTATTTGCGGCGCTATCGGCGCGGGTTGGTTCGATCACGGACAACCGGCTGGGCGGGTGGCACAGCTACCGGGCAAGCAAAGCCGGGCTTAACATGGTGATCCGCAATTGCGCGATTGAGCTGGCCCGCAGCCATCCTCAGGCGATCGCCGTGACTCTGCACCCCGGCACGGTCGATACCGCGCTTTCCGCCCCGTTCCAACGCGGCGTGGCCGCTGAAAAGCTGTTTACCCCCGGGGTGAGCGCCGCACATCTGCTGCAAGTGATTGATAAATTGACGCCCGCTGACAGCGGCGGGCTGTTTGCCTGGGATGGAGTGCGGATAGCTTATTGAATCGCCTGCGGATTTGGTCTGGTGGTTTCGTCCTGATTGTGGGCCTATAAGGTGCAGCCGGGTGGCTGGTTGGTTTGCGGCAAGTGCGCCTGGTTGATCCGGTTGAAGCAATAGGGAGCACAGCCCATGGGCATCGCCAACTGGTATGACGATCACATCGTCCCGCGCTTTATCAAATGCGCCTGTAGCGCGCCGGGGATCATGGAACTGCGCTCGAAGCTGGTGCCTTTGGCACAAGGTGACGTGTTCGAGATCGGTTGCGGCGGGGGGATCAACCAGCAGTTTTATGATCCAGCCCGGATCAGCCGCTATGCCGGGATCGATCCGTCGGCGAAGGGGCTGGAATATGCCCGCAAGGAAGCTGCGAAAAAAGGTTGGGAGACGGACATCCGGCAAGGCTTTGGCGAGGATATTCCCTTTGCTGCCGATAGTTTTGATACTGTGGTCTGCACTTACACGCTGTGCTCAGTCGCGGATCCGGCGCGGGTTCTGGCGGAAATGCGCCGTATCCTCAGGCCCGGCGGAAAGCTGCTGTTCCTCGAACATGGCCGCGCGCCTGATGCAGGGGTCGCAAAATGGCAGGACCGGATCGAGCCGGTGTGGAAGCAGGTTTCCGGTGGGTGCCATCTGACCCGGCCGATCAGTTCGGCAGTGGCGGGATCGGGATTGTCAGTGACGGCGCTGGGCCAGCGTTACCTGCCCAAGACCCCGCGCTTTGCTGGCTGGATGGAATGGGGTGAGGGGGTCAAGGCCGGATAGGCTGATCCTCCCCATCCCGCAGCGCGGGATGGGGAGGATAATCTCCAGCTCAATTTCCGAAAGTGCGCTGCCACCAACCGCTGCGGCGTTGGCCGTCATCAGCTTGATCGGCTGCTTCGGAAACTACTTCGGCAGCTACCTCTGCCGCAGCTTCGGGAGCGGCCTTTTTGGCGCGTGACCGCTTTGGCTTGGCCGGAGCTTCTGCTTCTGCGACTGGCGCGACAACTTCTTCCACGACTGGCGCTTCGGCTGCGGTTTCGGTTTCGGCTTCGGCTTCATCAGCCTTCTTCCGGCGGCTGCGCTTGGGCTTGGCCGGGGCGTCTTCGGTAACGACTGGCTCAGCTACAACTACTTCAGTTTCACCCGTTGCAGGTTCAGCTTCGACAACTACGTCCGCCGTCTTGCGGCGGCTGCGCTTGGGTTTGGCCGCAGCGGCTTCCGCTGTGACGACGTCGGCAACGGCTTCGGCAATTTCCTCGTCCTCGGCAGCTTGATCCTCACCGCTTTCACCATTCGGGCTTTCACTGCCATCACCGCGACCTCGGCCGCCGCGCCGACGACGACCACGCCGGCGGCGCTTGCGCGGACCTTCGCCATCTTCACCCGGCTCGGTTGATCCGCGCTCTTCGCCGGTTTCTTCGCCGGGCTCGCCGCTTTCGCCGTCATCATCGCCGACTGCTTCAGCAGGTTCGCCCGCATCACCGGCTTCGCCGTCCTGACGATCACGCCCGCGGCCACGGCGACGCTTGCGGCGTTTGCCGCCGCGTCCTTCGCCACGCTCGCCTTCGCCTTCGCCGCTATCACCACCTTCGGTGCTGCGCTCGCGCCGGACTTCTTCTTCCTCGCCGTCTTCATCCTCGTAGGAATCGCCGTCTTCATCCTCGTCGTCCGCCTCGATCATAATCGGTTCGAACTTGGGGGCGAATTCAGGACGCGGGCCGGATGATGCAACGCGCATCTTGGCGCCCTCATTCTCACCCTCGGGCAGCACTTCCACGCGCACACCATAAAGCGTCTCGATCTCATGCAGATCGGCACGCTTGGCGTTGAGCAGATAAACCGCCGCTTCGGTGCTGGCGAACAGCGTGATGACGCTGCCCTTGCCTTTGGCAGCTTCGTCTTCAATCAGCCGCAGCGCCGAAAGCCCGGCGCTGGATGCGGTGCGGACCAGCCCCGTGCCATCGCAATGCGGGCAGGAGCGGGTGGTTGCTTCAAGCACACCTGTGCGCAGGCGCTGACGGCTCATCTCCATCAGGCCAAAGCTAGAAATCCGGCCGACCTGGATCCGGGCGCGATCGTTCCGCAGCGCGTCCTTCATGGCCTTTTCGACCTTGCGGACGTTCGAGCCATATTCCATGTCAATAAAATCGATCACGACCAGCCCGGCCATGTCGCGCAGGCGCAATTGGCGGGCGATCTCGCGGGCGGCTTCAAGGTTGGTCGAAACCGCAGTCGCCTCGATCCCGTGTTCCTTGGTCGAGCGGCCCGAGTTGATGTCGATCGAAACCAGCGCTTCGGTCGGGTTGATAACCAGATAGCCGCCCGATTTAAGCTGGACTTCGGGATCGTACATCGCGGTCAGCTGATCCTCGGCGCCGTAACGCTGGAACAGCGGCACCGGATCAACATAGGCCTTCACTCGCTTGGCGTGGCTTGGCATCAACAGCTTCATAAAGTCCCGTGCGGCACGGTAGCCGGCTTCACCTTCGACGATCACATCCTCGATATCACGGTTATAGATGTCGCGGATCGCCCGCTTGATCAGATCGCTATCCGAATGGATCATCGCCGGGGCGACGGAACCTAGCGTACGTTCGCGGATCTCGTCCCACAGCCGGGCGAGGTAATCGAAATCGCGCTTGATCTCAGGCTTGGTGCGGCTGAGGCCGGCAGTGCGGACGATGCAGCCCATCGATTTGGGCAGGGTCATTTCCGCGATGATCGTCTTGAGCCGCTTGCGATCGGCGGCCGAGCTGATCTTGCGGCTGATCCCGCCGCCGCTGCTGGAATTGGGCATCAGCACGCAATAACGGCCAGCCAAGCTGAGGTAGGTAGTCAGCGCCGCGCCCTTGTTGCCGCGTTCTTCCTTGACCACCTGGACCAGCAGCACCTGGCGCCGCTGGATTACGTCCTGAATTTTGTAGCGACGGCGCAGGGCCATGCGCTTGGCGCGCAGCTCGTCGGCTTCGCGGGTCTTGGCCTGACCGCGCCCGCCCTGACGGCGGCGTCCATGACCACGGCCGGCAGCCGCGCTGCCGTCCTCGTCCGGGCTTTCCTCGTCACCCTGCTCAGCATCATCTGCGGCATCTTCAAAACCGTTTTCGACGTGACCGTCTTCAATCGTCGCCACCTCGTCTTTTTCGGAGGTGTCGATCTCGATGACGCCCTGATCGTCGCTATCGTCGTCGTCGTTGCCGTTGTCGAAATCAACGTCGTCATCGTCGCCGCGCAGTGCAGCTTCTTCTTCAAGATGCGCGGCTTCTTCGGCCAGCAGGGCTTCACGATCTTCCTTCGGGATCTGATAGTAATCCGGATGGATTTCGCTAAACGCCAGGAAACCGTGGCGATTTCCGCCAAAATCGATGAACGCCGCTTGAAGCGACGGTTCGACCCTGGTTACTTTGGCGAGATATATGTTACCTTTGATCTGCTTGTGATCAGCAGATTCAAAATCGAATTCTTCAATCCGATTTCCTTTGAGCACCGCCACCCGGGTTTCTTCCTGGTGGCGCGCATCGATTAGCATGCGCGTAGTCATTATAAATTCTCCGTGCGCGCTGCGGCGAGACGCTCCTTGACAGAAGCGGCTCCGGCAGGCTGGCGCGTGTCTGAGCGAAACGACCGTGCACCGGGGCAATGGCCCCATTCTGGCGAGCGGTTGTATGGGTTGAGCCGGCGCAATCTGACAATTCAGCGTTTGGGCCGGCGGTCGGGTTCGTGTCTGCAAGGATGGAAAGGCGCGGCGAGTTTGCGCGCGCACGATTTGCTGTCCTTTGGGCTGTCAATACCGCCAGCGCCCGAACGGGCTGCAGCGGACAGAACAGTGAAAGGCTTTTCATTCCAGCATCAACCTGTGGGTTCGGGCAATGGGCCCGAAAATATCCCCCGGGGGTAGGGCAATAACCGATCCTGTATCACGCGACCGTTAATCACCTTATTAGGGCTTGGCACGGGAGGAGCGGGACTTGCCTGTCCCGGTAATTGACGACTAGCACCGCTTGGACTGCTCGGCAAGTTTGTTGCGCGCAAAGCCCGCTGCACGATTGCGCAATGCGCAGCGGCGACATAGTCAGGCGCCACTATGCTACGCCGCTTGCAGTTTTTGCTTATCCTGCTCGCCCCGGTGGCGGTGTTTGCCGCCATGATTGGCGCCGATCGCAGCTTTGGCCAGTCCAGGCGCAGCGGTGGTTTCCTGATCCGTTTTGAACTGCCTCCGGTTGATCAACAGACTGGCCTGCCGACGATTCTCGGGCCGGCTGACCCAAGCCGGCCACTGGTGGTGATCGACCCCGGACACGGCGGCAAGGACCCGGGTGCAGGAACTGGCACGCTCAAGGAAAAGGCGCTGACTTTGGGACTGGCGCTGGCCTTGCAGAATGAGCTGCTGGCCAAAGGCGGCATTCGCGTGGCGCTGACCCGTGATGAGGATAGCTATGTGCCGCTGCCTGAGCGATCGGCAATCGCAAGGCGGCTGGGCGCGGATCTGTTCATCTCGATCCATGCGGACAGCACCGATGGCGATGGCTCGGCCAATGGCGCGACGGTTTATACGCTCTCGGCCAAAGGCAGCAATCAAGCCGCCGAGAAGATAGCTGCACGCGAAAATGCCGCCGACATCATCAACGGGGTAAAGCTGCGTGAACAGAGCGATCTGGTTGGGGCGATTCTGGTTGACCTGTCGCAGCGCGAAACTCTGTCACGGTCAGAAGAGTTTGCCCGGCTGATCCTGCGCGAAGGGGAGGGGCGGCTGACGTTCCGCGAGCGATCGGAACAATCAGCAGCTTTTGCGGTGCTCAAAGCACCGGATATGCCCTCGGTGTTGTTCGAATCCGGTTATATCAACAATCTTGCTGATGCTGCCCGGCTTAGTTCTGAGGCCGGACGAAAGACCTTTGCCGAAGTCAACGCTCGGGCAATCCGGGCGTTTTTTGCCCGCCGGTCAGGCTTCTAGGAAGCCGCTGGTGCTGCGCTAGGTCACCATGCTAGAGCCAAGCCACCATGGCTGACGCACCCGCGCCCGAATCTATTCGCTACCGCATTCGCCGTGAGGCCAGCGGTGTCTTGAGCTGGCTGCGTGAGCATCCGGTGCGCGAGTGGCCGGGCTGGCTGCGCGAACAACCGGCGTGGGACCGGTTCCGGGATAACTGGCGCGAAAAGCGCTGGTTCCGGATCGTCGGCTATGCGCTGGGCGGGTTGCTCGGGCTGTATTTTCTGGTCTGGCTGACCGTGTCGCGGAACTTGCCTTCGGCCGATACGCTGCTCGATTATCAGCCGCCGCTGCCCAGCATGGTGCGCGGCGTGGATGGTGAGATTGTCTATAGCTATGCCCGCGAGCGCCGCGTTCAGCTGCGGTTTGTCGATTTTCCAAGGCCGCTGATCAACGCTTATCTCTCGGCCGAGGACAAGACATTCTGGAGCCATGGCGGGGTTGACTACACCGGGCTGGCTGGCGCGGTGCTGGATTATGTTACTAAGCTTGGTTCGGGTGAGCGGGCCAAGGGCGGCTCGACGATTACCCAGCAAGTCGCCAAGAATATCATGATCGGTGATGAATATTCGGTCACCCGCAAGCTCAAGGAAATGATCCTGGCGCGGCGGATTGAAGGGGTATTGTCCAAGCAACAGATCCTTGAGCTTTATCTCAACGAGATCCCGCTTGGCCGACAAAGCTTTGGCGTGCAGGCGGCGGCGCGAGCCTATTTTGGCAAGGATATCGGCGAGCTGGCGCTCAACGAAGCAGCGTTTCTGGCGATCCTGCCAAAGGCACCGGAAAAATACGGCCGGGCCAAATATGCCGATCAGGCGATCGCGCGGCGCAACCACGTGCTCGATCAAATGGTCGGGAACGACTGGGCCACTCCTGAACAGGCAGCAATGGCCAAATCGCAGCCCCTCGGGGTTATTCCTCGGCGCGCGGATAATTACAACCTCGATGCCGGTTATTACATGGAAGAGGTGCGCCAGCGGCTGCTTGAAAAATATGGCGAAAAGGCTGAAGATGGCCCACATAGCGTTTATGCAGGCGGGCTGTGGGTGCGCACATCGATGGATCCGCAGCTTCAGAAGGCCACACTTAATTCGCTTCGCGCAGGCTTGATGCGCTATCATTCGGGCAAGGGCTGGCGTGGTCCGCTTGAGCGGATCAAGCTTGATCCGGAAGGTTGGCAGAACCAGTTGCTCGCGCTGAACAAGTCGATCAATTACCAGAACTGGCGGATCGGTGTGGTGCTTCAGCGCGCTGGCCCGAACGCCCGGATTGGCTTTGCCGACGGCACAACGGCAGGGTTGAACGGCTTGCCTGATGCGCTTCGCGCAGGCGATGTGATCACCGCCGCGCTGGTTGGAAACGGCTCATACGGAGTGCGGATCGTCCCTGAAGTGTCCGGCGGGATGGTAGTTGAAAATCCGCATAACGGGCGCGTCCTTGCCCTGCAGGGTGGGTTTGATGCTGGGCTCGGCTCGTTCAACCGAGCGACGCAGGCCCAGCGCCAGCCGGGCTCGACTATCAAGCCATTCGTTTATGCCACTGGGCTTGATTTCGGGATGACTCCGGCGAGCATGGTGCTGGACGGCACATTCTGCGTTTATCAGGGTTCGCAACTCGGCCAGAAATGCTTCAAGAACTTCGATATGCGCGGGTCCGGCGGCACCCATACGATGCGCTGGGGGCTTGAACAGTCCCGCAACCTGATGACTGTGCGGATCGCCAATGATGCGGGGATGGACCGGGTGGTCCAGACGATCGATCGGGTCGGAATTGGCAAGTACCAGCCCTATCTTGCTTATGCTCTGGGAGCGGGGGAGACCACGGTCCTGCAAATGGTCAATGCTTACACCGCCCTGGCCAACAATGGCATTCAGCACCAGCCGACATTGATTGATTTTGTCCAGGACCGGAACGGCAAGGTGATCTGGCGCTCAGACCCCCGCCGCTGCCAGCGCTGCAACATGGCGCAGTGGGATGGCCAGCCGATGCCGCGCCTCGCCTCGCGCGGCAAGCAGGTAATGGACCCGCGGACTGCATATCAGACCGTACATATGCTCGAAGGCGTGGTTCAGCGGGGCACGGCGGTGGTGCTGAGTGACCTTGGCCTGCCGCTGTTTGGCAAGACAGGCACGACTTCGGGGCCAACCAATGTGTGGTTCGTCGGCGGCTCGCAAGACATCGTCGGCGGAGTCTACATCGGCTATGATCAGCCGCGTTCGCTGGGCGGGTATGCCCAGGGTAGCACTTTCGCCGCGCCGATTTTCAAGCAGTTCGTGATCGAGACGCGCAATCGCTGGGATCACCGCCCATTCACGGCTCCGGCCGATGTGCGGATGGTCAAGATCGATCGGGTCAGCGGCAAGCGGGTGTTCGATGCCGAACCCGGGACCGATCCCAAAGCATCGGTGATCTGGGAAGCGTTCAAAGCCGATACCGAGCCGCTCCGCACCACCCGCCAAGATGACCTGGCGGCCCAGCGCGAGGCTTTGATTGCGGCCATTCGCAAAGGTAGTCAGGCCAAGGCCCGGGCCGCCGCAGTGCCCTCCGCCGTCACCGAACCGAGCGAAGTCTCGTCGATCGTGGCTGAGGGCGCGGTACCGAACGAATAGCCGGTCTGGACATGCAACCCTGATTGGCGCAGGAGTGCAAGAATGATCAAACAAACTTTTGCAACTATCGCCGCGCTCGCCATGCTGAGTCTTCCCGCCACATTGCAGGCTGACCTGCCGCAAGGTGCCCGCGCCCCGAATTTCTCCACCCAGGGAGCGATGGCGGGCAAGGCCTTTGCGTTCAATTTGCGCAGCGCGCTGCGGCGCGGGCCGGTGGTGCTGTATTTCTATCCCAAGGCCTTTACTCAGGGCTGCACGCTGGAAGCCCACGCCTTTGCCGAGGCGAGTGCTGATTTCCGGGCTGCCGGGGCGACTGTTATCGGGATGTCGGCCGACGATGTGCCAACCCTCAAGCGCTTTTCGACCGAGGCCTGCCGCGATAAATTTGCAGTCGCCAGCGCCTCGCCGCAAGTCATCAACGCTTATGATGTCGCGCTCAAAAATCCTGATGGAACGCCCAGCGGACTGACCAGTCGCACCAGCTATGTCATCGCCCGCGACGGGCGGATCCGCATGGTCTATTCCAACATGAATTACGCCGAGCATGTCCGGCTGACCCTGGCAGCGGTCCGGGCGATGAAGCTGGCTCGCCGGAGTTAGCGCTCAGGCTGAGCAATCCCCCCGCGCTTTACAATCGCCGACCTTTCGTTAAGCGCAGCCGCTTAATTTCGGAGAGTAACTGCCATGCGTGCCGAAGGGCAGGCCTTTATTGACCGGATCGACGCCGCACTGGCGCTCGTCCGCAAATCCCTTGATTGGGACCGCGCCCTGCGCCGCCTTGACGAGCTTAATGCGCGCGTCGAGGATCCCAAATTGTGGGATAATCCCAAGGACGCCGAAGCTGTAATGCGCGAACGGCGGCGGCTGGACGCGGCGGTTGGTACAGTCCGCCAGATCAGCCAGGAAATGGCCGACGCGATCGAGTTCATCGAGATGGGCGAGGCTGAGGGCGATGATGCGATCGTGGGAGACGGCCTCACCAGCCTCGCCGCACTGGCAAACCGCGCCGATGCAGACAAGGTGCAGGCGCTGTTGGCAGGTGAGGCGGATAGCAATGACGCCTATATCGAAGTCCACGCCGGAGCGGGCGGCACAGAAAGCCAGGACTGGGCAGAAATGCTCCAGCGGATGTATAGCCGGTGGGCCGACCGGCACGGTTACAAAGTGGAGCTGGTGGATTATCACGCTGGCGAGCAGGCCGGGATCAAATCGGCCACGCTGCTGATCAAGGGTGAGAACGCCTATGGCTATGCCAAGACCGAGAGCGGCGTGCACCGGCTGGTTCGGATCAGCCCCTATGACAGCGCGGCGCGGCGCCACACCAGTTTCAGTTCGGTCTGGGTCTATCCGGTGATCGACGATGATATCGATATCGAGATCAAGGAAAGCGACCTCAAGATCGACACTTACCGGGCCTCGGGCGCGGGCGGCCAGCACGTCAACACCACCGATTCGGCGGTGCGGATTACCCACAGTCCCAGCGGGATCATCGTCGCCAGCCAGAATGACCGCTCGCAGCACAAGAACCGCGCAACCGCGATGAACATGCTGAAAGCGCGGATGTATGAAGCCGAACTTGCCAAGCGCGAAGCGGTTGCCTCGGGCGAATATCAGGCCAAGACCGAAATTGGCTGGGGTCACCAGATCCGCTCCTACGTTCTCCAGCCCTATCAGCTGGTCAAGGATTTGCGGACCGGGGTAACTTCCACTGCGCCCGATGATGTGTTGGACGGCGCGCTCGATCCCTTCATCGCAGCGGCGCTGTCGCAGCGGGTGTCTGGTGAGAAGGTGGCCGTGGAGGACGTCGATTGAAGTTGCGCGCCGCCGTCTTGCTGGCACTGGTCGTCCTTGCAGGCTGCAAGGAACCGGCAATTGACCGCGATCGCCCGGCGAGCGCCCGGGCGTTTCCGCGCGCCGATCGTCCGGTCTCGGCGCTGGGCGGGAACGGATTTTCGACTGAGGACCAGCGCGACAGCGTGGGTGAGGCGCGGGTTGTGATGGACCTTGCTGCGATCAAGGCAGGCACCACCGTGGCCGATATCGGTGCTGGTGATGGTTATTACACCGTGCGATTGGCCACTCGGGTCGGCGCCAAGGGCCGGGTGCTGGCGCAGGATATCGATCAGGCAGCGTACCAGCGGCTCGGCCAGCGGGTGCTGCGTGAGCGGCTCGACAATGTCTCGATCAAACTGGGCGAGGCGGACGATCCAAAGCTGCCAAGTGCAAGTTTTGATCGCATTTTTCTCGTTCATATGTATCATGAGGTGAGCGAGCCCTACGCCTTCCTGTGGCGGTTGCGTCCGGCTTTGCGTGCCGGTGGGCAGGTGGTTGTAGTCGATATTGACCGCCCGACCGGCGAGCATGGGATGCCTCCGGCGTTGCTGTTTTGCGAAATGGGCGCGGTGGGCTTTCGCTTGGTGGAATTTGTCCGTAAGCCCGAATTAAGAGGCTATTTTGCCCAATTCGAAGCGGTCGGAGAGCGACCGGCCCCGGACGCGATCAAACCGTGTCGAACGGCAAATGGAAAGACTGGGGCGCAATGAATTTCGTGGGGAGTTCTGTGGGTAGTTTCAAGGGCCTGAAGCCCATCCTTTATGCCGGACGCGAAGTGTGGCCGCTGATCGAAGGCGGCAAGGGTGTGTCGGCCACCAACCATGCCAGTTCGGGCGCCTGGGCAGCGGCCGGCGGGATCGGCACGGTCAGCGCGGTTAATGCCGATAGCTATGACGCTGACGGTAAGATCGTCCCCCAGATCTACGATGCCCTGACCCGCAAGGAGCGCCACGAACAGCTGATCCGCTTTGGGATCGACGGCGCGGTTGAACAGGTCAAGCGTGCGTTCGAGATTTCGGGCGGCAAGGGCGCGATCAATATCAACGTGCTGTGGGAAATGGGCGGCGCGCAGGAAATCCTCGAAGGCGTGCTTGAACAGACCCGCGGCATGATTGCTGGCGTAACTTGCGGGGCGGGCATGCCCTACAAGCTTTCCGAAATAGCCGAGCGTTATAACGTCAACTATCTGCCGATCATCAGTTCGGCTCGGGCTTTTCGTGCGCTGTGGAAGCGCGCTTATCACAAGGTCCCGCATCTGCTGGGCGCGGTGGTTTATGAAGATCCGTGGCTCGCGGGCGGTCACAATGGCCTGTCGAATGCGGAAGATCCCCTGAAGCCGGAAGATCCCTATCCCCGGGTCAAGGCGCTGCGCGAAACCATGCGCACCGAGGGCGTGGCGGAAGATGTGCCGATCATCATGGCCGGCGGCGTCTGGTTCCTGCGCGAGTGGGATAACTGGATTGATAATCCAGAGCTTGGCAGCATCGCCTTCCAGTTTGGCACGCGGCCCTTGCTGACTGAGGAAAGCCCGATCCCGCAAGGCTGGAAGGATGCGCTGCGCGAGATCAAGCCTGGAGACGTGCTACTCCACCGCTTTTCACCGACGGGGTTCTATTCCTCAGCGGTCCGCAATCCATTCCTGCGCAGCCTTGAAGCGCGTTCGGAGCGGCAGATTCCCTATTCGAAGGTCGAAGCCGGTGATCATACCGTGCGGCTTGACGTCGGGGTCAAGGGCAAGAATTTCTGGGTCACCCCGCGCGATCTCCAGCGCGCGCGCGGCTGGGTGCTTGATGGCCATAGCGATGGGCTGCGCACTCCTGATGATACGATCATCTTCGTTGCTCCCGCTGAACGCGGGATGATCCAGCAGGACCAGAAAGACTGCATGGGCTGCCTCTCGCACTGCGGTTTTTCGTCATGGAAAGACCATGACGATTACACCACCGGACGGCTGGCGGACCCGCGCAGCTTCTGCATCCAGAAGACCCTGCAAGACATCGCCCACGGCGGCCCGATCGACGAAAATCTGATGTTTGCAGGCCACGCCGCGTACCGGTTCCAGCAGGATCCGTTCTATTCGAATAACTTCACGCCGAGTGTTAAGCAGTTGGTTGAGCGAATTTTGACGGGAGACTGACCTTCGCAAGAAGGTCATCCCAGCCTGCGCTGGGATGAGGTTTGGATTTTATCCAAACCTCAATCAAACTCCCAGGCCCGCTCGCCATGGCTGGCAAGATCCAGCCCCTCGCGTTCGGTGTCCTCGCTGACCCGCATCGGCCAGATCAGTGAGACCGTGACTGCGATCACTGCGGTGGCAACCGCTGACCACAGGGCAACCACACCCACGCCAATCCCTTGGGCGGCAAGCTGACCGATCATGGTCTGCCCCTCGGCATAGCCGGTGCCGCCAAGTCCGGGGGCGAGGAATACCGCCAGCAGCAGCGATCCGGTGATCCCGCCGACGCCGTGGACTGCGAAAACATCAAGCGAATCGTCGATCTTGAGCCGCTTTTTGACCAGTTGGATCATCGGATAACACACGCCCGTGGCGATCACGCCAAACAGGATCGCCGCGCCAGGAGAAATGAAACCGGCCGCCGGGGTGACAGTGGCGAGGCCAGCAATTGCCCCGGTGGCAAAGCCGACGCTGGTCGGCTTGCCGACAGTGAACTTCTCAACCAGCAGCCACATCATCGCCGCAGCGCAGGCCGCCATATGGGTATTGATGATCGCGCTGGCGGCATCATCATTGGCGGCCAAAGCCGAGCCGCCGTTGAAGCCGAACCAGCCGACCCACAGCAGCGCGGCACCGGCCATGGTCAGCGAGGGACTGTGCGGCAGCATCAGCGTTTTGGGGAAGCCCTTGCGCTGGCCGAGCAACAAGGCGGCGACCAGCGCGGAAACCCCCGCTGTGGTGTGAACCACGATCCCGCCCGCGAAATCCAGCGTTCCGAGCCGCGCCGAGAGCCAGCCGCCGCCCCACACCCAATGCGCGACGGGCGCGTAGACAATCAGTCCCCACAGCGCTGCAAATGCCACCACCCAGCCAAACCGCGCCCGATCAACCCATGCGCCGACCATCAGCGCCGGGGTGATCGCAGCGAAAGTCATCTGGAATAGGGCAAAGGCGCTCTCGGGCACCGCATAGCCCTCACGAACATTGCCGATATTGCCCAGCATCGTGGCGCTGAACCCGCCCAGCCAGCCATTGGTGACCGGGCCAAAGGCAATGGTGTAGCCGACCATGATCCATAGCAGCGATGCAACCGCCGTAATCGCGCCAACCTGCACCAGCACCGAAAGAAAGTTCTTGGCCCGCACCAGCCCACCGTAAAACAGCGTCAGCCCCGGCATGGTCATCAAAAGGACCAGCGCGGCAGAAATCAGGATCCAGGCGGT
>JANLQQ010000002.1:0-3224 GCA_031367905.1 Novosphingobium sp. | reverse complement strand
CGCCCGCCGCGTGGTAATTTGTGACTAGGCCGGGTGAGGGGGTGAAGTTGAACGGGTCTTCGGCGTTGATCCGGCACTCGATCGCGTGGCCCTTGAACTCGATGTCTTCCTGTTTGACCGAAAGCGGCTTGCCATCGGCGACCCGGATCTGTTCGCGGACCAGATCGACTCCGGTGATCGCTTCCGTCACCGGATGCTCAACCTGAAGCCGTGTGTTCATTTCGATGAAATAGAACTCGCCGTCTTCCCACAGGAATTCGATTGTGCCCGCGCCGCGATAGGCCATGTCGGCCATCGCCTTGGCGACGATCCCGCCCATCCGCATCCGGTCTTCCTGCGAAATCACCGGGGAGGGGGCTTCTTCCAGCACCTTCTGATGGCGGCGTTGCAGCGAGCAATCGCGCTCACCCAGATGGATCGCGTTGCCGTTGCCGTCGCCGAACACCTGAAATTCGATATGACGCGGATTGCCGAGGTATTTTTCCAGATAGACCGTCGCATCGCCGAACGCGGCCTTGGCCTCCGAGCCCGCCTGCTGCATCAGCGTTTCAAGCTCGTCCGGGCCGGTGCAGACTTTCATGCCCCGTCCGCCGCCGCCTGAGGCAGCCTTGATAATCACCGGATAGCCGATTTCAGTGGCGATTTTGGCCGCTTCGACCGGATCTGTTATCGGGCCATCGGAACCCGGGACGAGCGGCATACCCAGCGCGCCCGCTGTGCGCTTGGCTTCAATTTTATCGCCCATGGTGCGGATATGTTCGGGCTTGGGCCCGATCCAGGTGATCCCGTGGGCTTCGACAATCTCGGCAAACTGGGCATTTTCCGACAGGAAACCATAGCCGGGGTGGATCGCATCGGCATGGGCAATCTCTGCTGCCGAAATGATCGCCGCGACGTTGAGGTAGCTGTCCTTGGCAGCGGGCGGACCGATGCAGACGGCATGATCGGCCAGACGGACATGCATCGCATCGGCATCGGCAGTGGAATGCACCGCGACTGTCTCGATCCCCATCTCATGCGCGGCGCGGTGAATCCGCAGCGCGATTTCGCCCCGGTTGGCGATGAGCAGGCGTTGAATTGCCATCGGCCTTAGGCGACCACCACCAGCGGCTGGTCAAATTCGACCGGCTGCGCGTTTTCGACCAGGATGGCGGTGACCGTGCCAGCGTTGGGCGCGGTGATGGTGTTCATCACCTTCATCGCCTCAATGATAACCAGCGTGTCGCCGGCCTTCACCTTGCTGCCGATTTCGATGAAGTCGGGCGAACCCGGTTCAGCGCCGAGATAGACCGTGCCGACCATCGGTGACTTTACTGCGTTTGGATCAATCGCGGGAGCGAGAGCCGTAACAGGAGCAGCAGCGGCAGGAGCCGGGGCAGCAGCAGGTGCCGCGACAGCGTGGACAGCCGCTACGGGTGCAGCTTGTCGCACAACTTTGATCTTGCGATTGCCGTCCTCGACCTCAATCTCGGACAGGCCGGTTTCAGCCAGCAGTTCAGCCAGTTCGCGCACCAGCGCAGTATCGATACTCATGCCGCCGGAAGTCCGGCTAGCGCCCTTTTCGTCGGCCATGCGATCCTCATGGTTGCTTGTCTCTTGGCCTATGCGCGGGGGCGCTAGCGGAGGCAAGGGCCGATTGGCAGTTTTGCGCGGCAGTTTTGCGCGGCAGTTTTGCGCTAGAGTGAAGCCGCAGCCTCAAGCGCAAGCAGATAACTCTGCGCGCCAAAACCAGCGATTGAGCCTTTGGCGGCCATCCCGACATAGCTCTTGCGGCGAAATTCCTCGCGCGCATGGGGATTGGAAATATGGACCTCGATCACCGGGGTCTTGATCGAACGGATCGCATCGTAAAGCGCCAGGCTGGTGTGGGTCAGCGCACCGGCATTCAGCAGGATGGCCTTGACCCCCGCGGCCTGGGCTTCGTGGAGCCAGTCAACCAGATGGCCTTCATGGTTGGACTGGCGCATCTCGATGATCAGGCCCAGCGCGCTTGCCCGGCTCGTCAGATTTTCAGCGATATCATCCAGCGTATCGGAGCCGTAAACCTCAGGCTCGCGGGTGCCGAGCAGGTTTAGATTAGGCCCGTTGAGGACGTAAATGGTAGTGGAAAACATGATTTCGCCCCGCTGGAACCGCACTTCTGTTGCGCTTCATAGCCTGACGGCGCGCGCAGGCAAAGCTGCCTTACAACCTATTGGTTTTGATAATTCTGGGTGTTATCTTCTTCGGGCGCGACCTCTTCCTCGGCACTTTGTGATGCACCGGCATTTTCGGCCGCCAGGGCTGCCTTCTCGGCCCTTACCGCCGCCGCTTCTGCGCGCGCTGCAGCTGCATTCACTGCACTAAGCTGTTCTGCCGCGTCGGTATCCCGGCCAGAACAACCGCCCAGCAACAATGCCGCAGCAGCGGCCAAGGTCAACGCAGTGCCTGCTGGCAATCGGGGTGGATTATTTCTGCTCACATCAAAAACTCCCTTTGCACCGGCAATAGATGCAATCTTGAATGATTGAATAGCAGGGAAAGCTTACCCGAAACTAACCAACTTGCGCTGCGCTGACGTATAATTTTTGGCCTTCAAATGCCAGTCAAGTGTCGCTGCCAGCAATCTTGCCCCACTGGCGGGCAACTGTATAGCCGAGGTAGCCGGTGCCAAACAGCGCATAGAGCGGCTCGGGCAGCCCGCCCAGATAGGCGGTCATCCCGGCGCTTATTGCCTTAGCAGCCTCGGGACGGAAAGCTGAGATCAGCCCCATCGGCACTGCCCACAGGATCATGACATACATTACGTAAAGAAAGCTCGGACGCGCCCGGCTGGTCCACGGATCAGCGGAAGTTGCCTCGGCCACTACAGCTGAAAGCCGCGCCTGCAGAGTTTCCATTTCCTGCGAGCCTTGCAGCTTGATCAGTTCCAGCTTGGCCCGTTCGCGCGCGGCTTTGTCAGGCAGTACCTTGTCGATGATCGAGGCGAGCGGACCGATCAATGATTCGAGAATGGGCATGAATACACTCCTTCGGGGGATTGAGGGAGCGGGTCACGTAACCAAAAAGGTTCGTGTAGGAAAATGGATGTTGGGTTTGGGCGTTTGCGCTGAAAGCCTCCGCCGGGCGTTCATCCGAGCCGACATAGGCTTTCTTGGCGAAAATTGGTCGGGACGAGAGGATTTGAACCTCCGACCCCCACACCCCCAGCTTGAAAACTGGCACTTTTTGCCTAAGCTTAGTTG
>JANLQQ010000158.1:0-6756 GCA_031367905.1 Novosphingobium sp. | reverse complement strand
GCAATAACTCCAAAACTCGAACGGACCAATATCCATGAGTGACCTCCACCGGAAAATGTGCTATAAAAGGCCATGCGTAGTCTCGCAGAGTGCTTTGGCAAAGCCGTGGAGATGGAGATCCGGTCGATCGGCTGCGATGATCCTAAGCTGCGCGCAGATTATTCCAATCTCGCCGCTTTCTGGCGATTGATTGCGGCGCGGGCGGCGCGACAAGATCGGCGGTCCGCAGTGAGTTCCGATTCTTGAAATTACGATGACAGGTGCAATACCCCCTAAACTGCGAGTGACCCGATTTTCACTCTAACGCCGCACAATCGCCCGCCTCCCTCCACCCGCCTCCCTCAAATGACGGTGCAACTGTGCCATCACCGTCATTCAGGATG
Organism: Novosphingobium sp.; assembly: GCA_031367905.1. Lineage (GTDB taxonomy): Bacteria > Pseudomonadota > Alphaproteobacteria > Sphingomonadales > Sphingomonadaceae > Novosphingobium. The sequence goes on along the minus strand of JANLQQ010000158.1, from coordinate 6,373 downwards.
GCCACTGACCAGGATCGGGCCGCGTGCCATATTGCGAGGCGCGGCACCCCCCCGGCTCATCGAGCGCCCGATTGCCCCAGCTTTGCGACGAACGCGGCTCATCTGGTCGCATCGTAATTGCGCGTTAACGCTTTCTCCCGCATCGTCGCCTCCGGCTCAGGGAGGGTCGCATCGATGAAGTCTGCTGGAATTCTCGCCGTCTTGGCGCTCACCCTCTTCCCGTCAGCCGCGATGGCCGACGATCCGAATGACCCGGATATGCGCGATCCCCGCGCCCGGGCGCATGACCGCGAAATCATCAAGCAGCTGAACCGCAACCAACTCGCCCATGTTCGCGAGCGCGACGCCCGCTACGCCGATGGCTGGAAAGCCTATCGCGAAGCAAAGAACGGTACCGGCAGCTACGCCAGAGCCAGAGCCGACAATGACCGCCAGCAAGCGGAATACGCGCGCAAACGCGACCTGCACGAGCAGGATATGGCCGCTTGGCGCCACGCCGTGGCCATGTGCAGGGCCGGTCATGACGAATACTGCGACGGGTGACACTCAGGCCTTGATTGGGTAATTCAGGGTAATTTCGGGACCTGTCTATTAATCAGATGTAGCGCCTCAGCCGCTGTCCCACATCCACCACGAAACAAAGCTGCGAAGAATTGGCAAAGCGAGCAATCCCCCGCTAAGGGCTTGCCCATGAACCCGCCATCCTTCCTGCTCTCGTCGCTGCTCGTTGCCCTTGGCGGCGGGATTGGGGCGTGGCTGCGGTTTATGGCGGGACGGCTGGTTGGCGGGTCCGCGTTTCCCTATGCGACGCTTTCGGTCAACATCCTCGGCAGCTTTGCGATGGGGTTGCTGGTCGGGTGGCTGGCCCGGCAGGGCGGCCCGGGGTCATTGGATAGCGAGGGCTGGCGGCTGCTGCTGGGCGTTGGCGTGCTGGGCGGCTTCACCACTTTTTCCGCCTTCAGCCTTGAGATCGTGACACTGGCACAGCGCGGCGCGGTGGGTGCTGCGGCAGCCTATGCAGCGCTATCGCTGGTGGGCGGAGTTATCGGCCTGATGGCGGGCCTGAGGATCATGGCATGAGTGATACCGATACCAGCGAAACGGTCCGCCAGTTCACCGTTGAGGCGGACGACGATGGGGTGCGGCTGGACCGCTGGTTCAAGCGCCATTTGCCGCTGATCGGCTTCGCCATGGTATCGCGCTGGGCGCGGACCGGGCAGATCCGGGTCGATGGCAAGCGCGCCGGGGTCGATGATCGGCTGAGCGCAGGACAAGTGCTGCGCGTCCCCCCCGGCGGCACCGCGCCAGAGCGCAAGGGGCCACTGCCGCGCGGCGCCTTGACCGCAGAACAGATCAGCCAGGCCGAGGCGATGGTGATTACCCAGGACCGCGCCGCGATCGTGCTCAACAAGCCGCCGGGCCTCGCCACCCAGGGCGGCACCGGAATGCGCGAGCATGTCGATGGGCTGCTCGATGCCTTCCTGCCGTTTGACGATGCCCGCACCGGATCGCGCCCGCGGCTGGTCCACCGGCTCGACAAGGATACTTCGGGCGTGTTGCTGATCGCGCGGACTGCGGGCAGCGCGGCGTTCTTTTCCAAGCGCTTTTCCGGGCGGTCTGCCCGCAAGATCTATTGGGCGCTGGTCACCGGGGTTCCGGCAATCGAGGATGGCTTTATCGATTTGCCCTTGGCCAAGCAGCCCGGCACCGGCGGCGAAAAGATGATGGTCGATGAAAGCGGAGAGGGGCAGACCGCCCGCACCCGTTACCGGGTGATCGACCATGCCGGCAACCGCGCCGCCTGGGTCGAACTGCAACCGCAAACCGGGCGCACCCACCAGCTGCGGGTCCATATGGCGGCGATCGGCCATCCGATTGTCGGGGATGGCAAATATGGCGGGCCGGAGGCGTTTCTTTCGGGCAGCATCAGCCGCAAGATGCACCTTCACGCGCGCCGCCTGATTATCGAGCACCCGGACGGCACCCCGCTGGATGTGGTGGCCGATCTGCCAACCCATTTTGCCGCCAGTCTGGAACAGCTTGGCTTTGATGTGGAAGACGGTGCTGCGCTGGTCGATGCGCCGGGGCTGGCGCCCAAGGAAGCCACCAAGGTCGCGGCCAAGGCCCATGCCAAGCAATACCGCAAGGAACGCCGCGGCGAGCGGCGCGGGCGGACCGGCGGGACACGCGGACCGGCGGGCTCGACCAGCGCCTATACCGGCAAGCCTGCGGTCAAGGCCAAGGGCCCAGTCAAGCCAGGCACCAAGCCCGGCGCGAAACCCGCCAGCAAACCCGCTCCCAAGCCGCGCGGCAAGGTTCCAGCGGGCGGCAAACCAGCACCAAGGCCGCGCAAACCCTGATGCATCCCAACTCCGCCTTCCGCCATGAGGCCAAATCCGGCTCAGAAGGGCGCGACCTGTTTGAGGCGCTGCTCGACGAGATCGGCTTCGGCATGGTGTTCGCGGCCACGCCTGATGGCCCGCGCGTGGGGCATACGCCGCTGCTCTCCTCGCGCGGCGGCACGGTGAAGTTCCACCTCGCGCGGGGCAATGCGCTGACCAAGCACCTTGACGGGATGACCGCGCTGGCGCTGATCAACGGCCCGGACAGCTATGTCAGCCCGCGCTGGTACACAGACGCCCAGCAGGTGCCGACCTGGAACTATGTCTCGCTCGAACTCGAAGGCCGGGTCCGTAAGCTGGATAGCGCCGATTTGGAAGCACTGCTGGCCGATCTGTCCGCTCGCCATGAAGGTCGCCTGACCGAAGGCACCCCGTGGACGATGGACAAGCTGGAGGATCGCACCAAGACCGGATTGATGGCAGCGATTGTGGGCTTTGAGCTTGAGGTGCAGGCGTGGCGGCCGACGCTGAAGCTTAGCCAGAACAAGTCGCCCGAAGAACGCGCCCGGGTGATCGCCGGGCTTGACGCGGCCGGATCCCCGGCGATCGCCCAGCTGATGCGGACGCTGGTGCCATGAGTGTGAAGCTGGCGGTGTTCGATTGCGATGGCACGCTGGTCGATGGGCAGGCCAGCATCTGCAACGCGATGGACGCAGCCTTTGCTGCCTGCGGGCAAACCCTGCCCGATCGCCATCAGGTTCGCCGAATCGTTGGCCTCAGCCTGCCGCAGGCGATCCAGCTGTTGTTGCCCGGTGCCGGTGAGCAATTGCGGCGCGGGATCGACGAGGCTTATCGCCGCGCGTTCCGCTCCGCGCGCGAGGCCGGGCGATTGGTCGAGCCGCTGTATGACGGGATCGCTCCGCTGCTGGATAGGCTGCGGGCAAGCGGCTGGACGCTGGGGGTGGCCACCGGGAAAAGCGACCGGGGGCTGGAGCATTGCCTGGCGATGCACGGGCTTTCCGCGCATTTCGTCACGCTGCAAACCGCCGACCGCCACCCATCAAAGCCGCATCCGGCGATGCTGGAGGCCGCGATGGCCCAGGCACTGGCCGAACCTGCGCTCACCGTGATGATCGGTGATACTGTCTATGATATCGAAATGGCGGTAGCTGCCGGAGTGCGCGCGATCGGGGTCGACTGGGGCTATCACACTATGCAGGAACTGCGCGATGCGGGCGCGGAAGCGGTCGCGCTGAACCCCGCTGAACTGGGGGAGTTGCTGGCATGAATGAAGATGATGCAGCGCGGAAGCGGTTCTTCGCCATCACTGCGATCCGCCTGACTGGCATCGGTCTGATCCTGGTCGGACTGGTGATCATGGTTGGCAAGACTGGATTGCCTGAATGGGCGGGCTATCTGATCACCCTGGCCGGCGCGTTCGACGCGCTGATCGCCCCGATCCTGCTCGCCCGCCGCTGGAAAAGCCCGCCCAAATGAAGCGGTTCTACAAGCAGGTGAGCGTTGCGCCCGAAGGAACCGGCTGGCGGGTGCTGCTGGATGGCAAGGCGATCCGCACCCCCGCCAAGGCCGCACAAGCGGTGCCGAGCGAGGCGCTGGCGCAGGCGATGGCGCTGGAATGGGCAGGCCAGGGCGAGGAGATTAATCCGGCCGCCTTCATCTTGCGCGACATGGCCGACTACGCGATTGATGTGGTCGCCCGCGATCCGGCCGCTGCTGCTGCAGACCTGCTACGCTACGCCGAAACCGATACGCTGTGCTACCGCGCCGAGGCCGGCGAGGCGCTGCAAGACCGGCAGATCGAGATATGGGAGCCGCTGCTGCGCGCTGCCGAGCTGCGCTGGGACATCCACTTCGAGCGGGTCGAAGGCATCCTCCACCGCCCTCAAGCCCCGGCCACGCTGGCCCGGATGGGGGCCGTCCTCGCCCCGCTGGACGCCTTCACCTTGGGCGCACTGACCACGCTGACCACGCTCACCGCCTCGCTGGTAATCGGCCTCGCCGCACTGGAAGATAGCGCAGATGGCGAGGCGCTGTGGGCGGCTGCCAATCTGGAGGAGGATTGGCAGGCCGAGCTGTGGGGCAAGGATGCGGAAGCATTGACACTGAGGGCGCGGCGGCTCGCGGAGTTTGAGGCGGCGATGCGGTTTGCGGGGTTGGTGAACGAGGGTTAGGCCAGAGCATGACGACTTTTGGTTGAACCATCCATCCCCCTGCCCAACGCACCCCGAGGGGGAAGGATAGCGCCCTTACCCAACCCACTCCGCAACTTGCGCCGCGACATCGTTCGCCGCCTGGTTGAGCGCTGGGCCGATCGCCTCGGGCTTGGCCGCAACTCCGGGGACCACGCTTTCAAACCGCCGGGTCGTCAGGTCACCGCCTCTGCTGCTGCGGATCGCATCATAGCGGACCACGACCGACAGGCTGCGTGCATCGTAACCCATTTCGAGCAAGCGGCCGGTAAGCCGCACCCCTGCGCCTGAGGCGGCTTCATTATCCTCAAACACCAGCCGCGAACCGCGCGCTCTGATCGTTTCGGCGAGCAGGCTGCGGAACAGGCGCCCCGGGCGTTCGACCCACATTGCATTTTGCAAATAGGCCACGCTGGCATCATCGATCTGGACCGGTACGCGCTGAACCGCCAGGCGGCGGTCGGTTTCAGGTTCGGCGACGACGATCGCCTCTTCGATCTTGCCGCTGACGGCTGCACCTGCCGGAGCGGTTTTTGCAGGTGTCAGGCTGAACAGGGTCGCGGGCACTTTGCCGCCTAAACTGAGACAACCGCCCAGCGCCAGCGCCAACAAACTGGGCAGAGCTGATTTGAGCAATCGTTGCACGCCCATTGCCTGCCCTCGCATGGCTGGTCCCCTCATGGCTTGTAATCCGGCAGCTTCGATCCACCAATTAGCGCCCCGGCGCCCTGATCGTCGAGTTTTTCGGTAATTGCGCGCAGCGCCTTTGTGGTGGCGCGCAGATCGCGCAACGCGGCTTCGGTGGCAGGCAAGGTGTTCTCGTTGAACTGCCGTGCAGCTGGCCGGGCATCAGCCAGTGTTGCCTTCAGCTCTTCGGCTGCCGAGTTTGCCGTCTTCAGCGTGCTGCGCAACTGCTGGGCCAGGCTCGCGCCCTCGGTATTGAGCATCTGATCGGCAGAGCCAGCCACCTTCTCGAACTTGGCAAGGGTCGCGCTCGCCTGTTTCAACGTAGTCTGGAGCTCCGCCATGGTTCGCTCAACTTGCGGCGTCGCGTTGGCGAGGTCACCGGTCATCTTGTCGGTATTGGTGAGGATATTGCTGATCGACGCCTGGTTCTTGTCCGATAGCAGCCCAGTCATTTTTTCGGTCAAGGTCGCCAACCGTTCAAGCAGCAACGGGGCATTGAGCAACAGATCGCCCAAACCGCCGCGCTTGGTCGGGATCACCGGTACGCCCTCCGGCCCCAGCTCGGTGATCGGCGTGGCACCCTTGACCGCCCCGTCCAGCTGGACGTTCGAAACACCGGTAAAGCTGCCCTGGATCGTTGCCGATGTGCCTTGAAGGATCGGCACCTCATCGTCGATACTGATCCGCACCCGGACAAAGCTGGGATCCTTGCGCCAAAGTTCGATTGTCTTGATCTGACCGACCGGGACACCGGCAAAGGCCACCTGCGATCCCTTGGCCAGCCCATCAACCGACTGGCTAAAAAATATGTCGTATTCATTCTGGTGTGAGGCATTGACCCGCGCGATCCAGATAATGAAAGCAGCCAGCGCCGCCAGCAGCGCTAGCGTTACCGCGCCTACCCAGACATGATTGGCCCTTGTTTCCATCGCCAGCTCTATGCCCCCTTGCCCTTAGGCTTGTCCATCGCCGTAACGCGATGCTTCGCGGCCTGCGCGGCTCTGCCGCGCGGGCCATTGAAATATTCCAGAATCCACGGATGATCGAGCGCCAGCAATTCCGCGAACGTTCCCACCGCAATCACCTTGCTGTCCGCGATCACCGCCACCCGGTCGCCAATCTCGTGCAACGTAT
>JANLQQ010000100.1:0-5133 GCA_031367905.1 Novosphingobium sp. | reverse complement strand
AGAATTCCATGATATTCACACCGCGCTGGCCCAGCGCAGGGCCGATCGGCGGCGACGGATTGGCAGAGCCCGACGACACCTGCAGCTTGATATAGCCTTCAATTTTCTTGGCCACGAAGGGCCTCCTTTCTTCCTGTTGGGGCCAAAAGCCCCGCAGAGTGAGCGGTCAAACAGATGCCCGAAGCCATCCTCCCGCGTGGGTTGCCGGCGGTCAAAACCGCCGGAAGTGCGCGCCGATAGCGTTATCGGCAGGCAATTGCAAATTCTCGTCATCCCCGGCTTGACCGGGGATCGCTGCCCTGATCGCTACAGCAGCGCATCGACAAGGCCAGCGGTCCCGGATCAAGTCCGGGACGACGCTTTATCGCACCAGTTCGACATGCTCGAAATCGAGTTCCACGGGCGTTGCGCGCCCGAAAATCGAAACGGCGACCTTGACGCGATTTTTGTCGAAATCGAGTTCCTCGACCACCCCGGTGAAACTGTTGAACGGGCCGTCGAGCACCTTGACCACATCGCCGATCTCGTAATCAACCGAGACCTGGTGCTTGGGCTGAGCGGCGGCATGATCGCGGGCGCCAAAATAGCGTGCAGCCTCACGCTCGGAAATTGGCTGCGGCTTACCATTGGGGCCAAGAAAACCGGTGACCTTGGGAGTGTTCTTGACGAGGTGATAAACGTCGTCGTTCAGTCCCAGCTTGGCCAGCACATAGCCCGGCATGAACTTGCGTTCGGTCTGAACCTTCTTGCCGCGCTTAACTTCGGTGATGGTCTCGGTCGGCACTTCGACCGCCTCGACCAGTTGCGACAGGCCCATGCGTTCCGCTTCCGAAAGAATCGAATCACGAACCTTGTTCTCGAAACCCGAGTAGGCGTGGATAATATACCAGCGAGCCATGTGTTTTTCCGTGATTCCCGTAATCAGGCCAGCGATAGCAGCCAGCGAACGACCGAGCCGAACAGCGTATCAATGCCAAGGAAGAAGACAGCCAGGATCACCATCATCACGCCCACGAAAATCGCGGTGGTCGTGGTTTCGCGACGCGTCGGCCAGACGACCTTGCGTCCTTCCGCCTGCACTTGGCGCATGAATTCGCCTGGGCTGATTTTGGCCATGGCTGCCTGCTCATCCGTTCAAAAATTGCGTACCGTCTCTCGCCACAGGATCAGCGCCGCCCCGGCTCCCGGTTGAAACTGGGTAGCCGGGAGGGGCAGTGATTCTCCGATGTCGGAAGACAGAGGCGCATTTAGCTAGGGTCCGGCGCTTTTGCAAGCCGCGCGAGCAAGCCATGCTTGCTGCGCCAGATTACGGCTGCTCCGGCCGGCAGGCGAAGCGGCTCGGCGGCACCTACATACCACAGATAGTCGGTCTGCCGGGCAGGACCAAAGCGGCCAAGATCAACCCGTGTGCCGGGCCTGACCAGCAACCGCTGCGAGGCATCGATGAAGTTTGGCCCGCCTTCGCGCAGCCACAACATATGGACCCGCGGCACTGCAAAGTTCGAATTGACCAGCGCATCGCGGCGCACCACCGCATAGCTGCCGATGTGTTCATTGGGATCGAACGCCCAGCTTGACCGGTCCACCGCCACCGCGCTGGCGATCCGCGCGCCCTGGGGGACGTGATCCAGTGCGCCGAGCAGCGCAGCGGTTTCGCGCGAGCCTTTCTGCCAGCCCTCAGTGGTCACCGCCAGCCGACCAAGGAACAACGCCGGGGCCAGATACAGCACCCAGCGCGGCAGCGGCCAGTCGATCGCGAGGCAAGCCACCAGCAGCCCGGTCGAAATCAAGCGGTAATCGGCATAGTCCCCGCCAACGATCTGCCGCGGCATCGCCAGCGAACCGATCAGCAACAGCAGCGCTGCCCAGCCCAGCCGTCCATTGATCCGCTGGCGGACCAGCGCGATCAGCAGCACCAGCAGCACCGCTGCCAGGCTGATCGTGTCCAGCTCGACCGATTGATCGCGCATCGCCTTCAGCCAGATCGCCTGCTTGTAGATCAGGACATGAGCGCCATAGGAAAACAGCCCCTTGGTGCCGGCGTCAAACAGCATCGGCAGGATCGGAATGGTCAACGGCCACGGGGCGAGGAACGCGCGCCAATTCTTGCCGCGCTGCCATTCATATCCAAACACCAGCAAGCCCAGCACGCCCCAACCCGAAACATGGGCCAGCCACACCACCAGCCCGATCGGGATGAACACGGCCCAGCGCCAGCGCTGCCCTTCCAGCCGAACCCACAGCGCGAAGGCAAACAGCGCCAACGCCAGCGACAGCGCGAAATTGAGAAAGCCAAGCAGCAGCGAGGGCGACCAGATGAACGCAAAACCCAGCAGCGAGCCGACCCCGATACGCTTGCGCAGGGTCCATTCCACGGTCAGGATCGAGAGCCCGGTCAGCACCGGGATCAGCCCGGCGATCAGCCGCCCGGCCAGCTCCAGCCCGATCAGCCGCGCCAGCGGTCCGATCAGCAGATCGACCCCAAGGTTGCCGGTCCACTTCCACTCAAAGCCGTAATAGCGGTTCAGCCACGCGCTGTTCCCGACATCCAGCATAACGTGATAACGCGCCAGATGTGCGGGATAATCGCCCATTTGCGGATAGGTTGCGATCAGCACCGGCAGGCAGGCGAGCAGCGCCAGCACCACGCCCAGCCACAGCCCTTCAAATGGTCCAGGCCGCGCGCCGAGCAGTTTGGTCAGGGGCATGTCAGGCGGAGCGGATCGGATTTCGGCCGGCATCGGTTTTCGCTTCGTTGGGGAGTGCTGGCAGGAGTGGAGGGACTCGAACCCACGGCCCTCGGTTTTGGAGACCGATGCTCTACCAACTGAGCTACACTCCTGCAGGCGAAGTGGCCTCTATAGGCTCGGCTGCCGGATGACAAGCGGTGCGCGTTGCGCCATAAGATAATTCCCGTGCATGCGCCCGCAACTCCGCCGATCATCGACCCCGAATTACTGCTGCTGGCCTATCGCAGCGGCATTTTTCCGATGGCCGACAGCCGCGATGATCCGGAGATCTTCTGGGTCGAGCCGCAGCGCCGGGCAATTCTGCCGCTGGATGGCTTTGCCTGCTCACGCTCGCTCGCCCGGACCTTGCGGCGCGGGCGTTTTACCGTCACCTGCAACACCGCGTTTGCCGCTGTGATGGAAGCCTGCGCCCAGCCCCGCAGCGACAGTGCAGAGACCTGGATCAGCGAACGGATTGCGGCCAGCTACCTCGCCCTGCACGAGGCAGGGCACGCCCATTCGATCGAATGCTGGCAGGATGGCCGGCTCGGAGCCAGGCTTGTCGGGGGTCTTTACGGGGTGGGGTTTGACCGGGTGTTCTGCGGTGAGAGCATGTTCAGCATCGTTCCCGATGCTTCAAAAGTGGCGCTGGCCTGGCTGGTTGCGGGCTTGCGGATGGCGGGTGCGCGGTTGCTCGATTGCCAGTTTATGACCGATCATCTGGCCTCGCTGGGCGCAATCGAAATCAGCCAGAAACGCTATCTGGAGCTGCTCCGCGTCGCTCAGGTGGCGATCGACGGCGAGGGCACTTCAGGCGTTGGCGAGGCTGGCGGCGCGGCTGGCGGGCTGGGCTTGCCCGAAGGCTTCGGCGCGCTGCTGGCCGCAGCCGCGGCATCTTCCTCTTCGCCCGGAAACTTCATTGCGCAGTCTTTCACCCAGACATCATAAACCGGATGCTCCACCACGTTGAGCGAAGGCGTATTTTTATAGAGCCAGCCGGAAAACACCTTGCGCCAGGCCAGCGGATCGCTTGCCCCGGCGCGCTCCTCGACGAAAACCTGCACAAATGCCCCGGTTTCAGGCGGGGTTTCCCACGGCAGGGTGCGCTCGCAGCTGGCCAGCTTGACGATCACATTGCCAATCCGCCGCGCTTCGCCCGGCTTCATCAGCAAGTCCTGAGTCAGATTGTTGCGCTTGTTAAGCAGGCCGAGCGTCGCAACCCGGTCTTTCAGCGGCGTGCCCAGCCCGCTTTGCACCGCAGCGTTGGCGATCGGGGCGGCGGTAAACGATTTGGGCACATCGGTGGCGATGGCTTCAGCAGCTTCGTCAGGCTCCCCCGAACAAGCGGACAAAGCGAGCAAGGCCAACAGCAGAAGCGCCCGTTGCATCCTCAAGCGTCCGGCACATCCGGCGACCAGGCTTCGTAATCGCCGGTCGCGCGGGCCCGCTTGCCGCCGCGTTCCAGCGCGCCTTGCGGGCGATAGGCCTGCGCGGTGCCGGTGGCATTGGGAGTATAATCCACTTCCCAGATCCGCGCCGGGGGCAGGTTGCTCTCCGGTACGCCCCCACCCTCCACATCGGCAAAGCTGCCATGCAACCAACCATGCCATTCGGGCGGGACGCGGCTGGCATCATTGCCGCCAGCGTAGATCACCCAGCGGCGCTCCGATCCGCCGAACGGTTGCCCGGCGGCGCGGCGTTTCTTGGCGCGGAAATAGCGATTGCCCTGTGCATCGGTGCCAACCTGCTCGCCAGTCACCCAGCTGTCGAACATCGTGCCGATGGTCGCACCATCCCACCAGGTGAAAAGCTTGCCGAGTATTCCCATGAGCAGCGCGTTAGCGCTCCGGCCGCGGGCGGGCAAGCGCCGATAGCGTCATCTCCGGCCATCGACCGGCTCAGGAAGCGAGGGGGTCGCTGCCCGCGTCGCTCAGGCCTGGCATTGACGAGACCAGCGGCTTCACCTTCGGCTTCACACCTTCGGCTTCAGCTTAGGCTTCACCTTCGGGTTCAGCTTCACCTTCGGGTTCAGCTTCACCTTCGGCCTCACCTTCGGGTTCAGCTTCACCTTTGCCACCGGCCCGCGCTTGCCAGCAGCGAGTAACCGCCCGGTCTTTGCCTCCATATCCGCCAGCCATTCCGCTGATCCGATCGGCCGCCCGATGCTTTCGGCCTTGCGCAGCGCGGCATAGCTCAGCGCCTCGTCGAACTGTTCGGAAAGGAAAGCGGCGAAATCTCCAACCCGTTCCAGCGCCGGAGCGACCGTCACCACATGATCGTCCGCGCCCGCCAGATGCGCCGCCGTGCTCGACCAGCGCCAGTCCTGCGCCTGCGCCACCAGCCGGGCGCGCACCGGGTTGAGGGCGACATAACGCAGCGCCGTCACGAAATGCGGCTCGTCCAT
>JANLQQ010000124.1:0-2892 GCA_031367905.1 Novosphingobium sp. | reverse complement strand
AATAGCCGTCCTGCAGTTCCTGGGCGGCACGCATCGCCATCTGGTCGCGGCTCCAGCCTGTAGTCAGGCCATCATGCTTGGTCATCAGCCAACGTCCGTCGTTCGAGTGGTGCGGAATTCGATCTTCTTGTCATAAGGGCTGCCGACGATCATTCGCTGGACATAGACCCCCGGCAGATGGATGCAATCGGGATCGAGCGCGCCCGCCGGGACCAGCTCCTCCACCTCGACCACGCAGATCTTGCCACAATGGGCTGCCGGCACGTTGAAATTGCGGGCGGTCTTGCGGAACACGACATTGCCGGTGGTGTCCGCCTTCCACGCCTTGACAAGCGCCAGATCGGCGAAGATCCCGGCCTCGAGGATATAGTCCTCACCGCCGAATGACTTCACTTCCTTGCCGTCCGCCACCAGCGTGCCCACGCCGGTCTTAGTGTAAAAGCCCGGGATGCCTGCGCCGCCAGCGCGCATCCGTTCGGCGAGCGTGCCCTGGGGGGAGAATTCCACTTCCAGTTCGCCCGACAGATACTGCCGCTCAAACTCCTTGTTCTCGCCCACGTAGCTGGCGATCATCTTCTTGACCTGGCGGGTGCGGAGCAGCTTGCCGATCCCCTCGCCATCGATCCCAGCGTTGTTACTGGCAAAGGTCAGCCCGCTCACCCCGCTGTCCACCATCGCATCCAGCAACCGCTCAGGAATGCCGCACAGGCCAAAACCGCCGCAAGCGACGAGCATGTCATTGCGCAGCAGGCCGGACAGCGCCGCCTTAGCGTCAGGGAAAAGTTTGTTCATCGGGCATCCTCATGCGGGGAATGTGCGTGGCTAGTTGAAGAGTAGGAATCAGGCAATTGCAACCGGCGCGAAGACATTTGCACCTAATGCACAGATCAGCCCAGCTCCAGTTCCAGCCCCAGCGCGGCGGAAAGTTCGGCCAATGCCTGCTCGCCGCTCGCTACCTTGATTGCATGCATTCCCAGCTTGGCAGCAGGCTTGCAGTTGATCCCCAGATCATCGAGATAGATGCAGTCCTGCGGCTTCACCGTCAGCGCCTCGCACATCATCTGGTAGATCCTGGGATCGGGCTTGCGGATTCCGGCCTTGGAACTTTCGATGACTTTATCGAACCGGGCGAAAATATCGCCATAGGCGCTGGCTTTCCCTGCCGATCCGGCCATCCCGGCACCTGTTCCGGCGGGGACATTGTTGGTGATGCAGCCCAGCGCGAAGCCTTCGAGCTTGAGACGGTCGAGCGCGGTGACCATGGCCGGGCGGATGCTTCCGGCGATCACCGCCAGCACATCGCGCCCCGGTAGATCATGGCCCAGCAAGGCTGCTTCCGCAGCAAACAGCGCGTCAAACGCGGCAGCATCGATCTCGGCGCGCTCAAACCGGGCCCAGGCGTTGCTATCGGGATCGCCGCTATTGATCCGGCGGACCAGGTCATGCGGCAAACCGCGCGCCGCCTCGAGCCGGTTGAAAGCTTCGAACGGGGACGCGGTAATCACGCCGCCAAAGTCGAAAATCACGGCAGTGTAGCGGCGCGGCATTCTGAATCCCCGAGGCAAGACGGTTGCTGCCCGGCACTGGCGCAAGGGGCGGCGCGGTGCAAGCATTGCAATTTTGATCAAGATCATATCGCTGCGCTGAAATTGGGTAGACAAGACGCCATGAAAGGAGAACCGATATGCGTTCCATTCTTGTGCAGGCAGGCCGCGATCCCGGGATGCAGGCCCGGCTCGATACGGCGCTGGATCTGGCCAGGGCCAATGATGGCCATATTACCCTGCTGATCGACACCCCGCTTGAGGCATATGTCACGGTCGATCCCTATGGCGGAACCTATGTGGCGCATGATGCGCTGAATACGGCTCTGGCTGAAGATGATGCCTTGGCCGCCACTGTGACCGCGCAATTGCAGCGCGATGATGTGCCGTTCGATGTGGTCCAGTATCAGCAGCTCCCGCTTGATGCGATGGCCGCCGCGGCCCGGCTTGCCGATATCGCGATCGTTTCGCGCAGCTGCGGCTTTGCCGGCGATCTGGCGCTGGCGGTGCGCTGCCCGGTGCTGGCCTTGCCCGACAAGGTCGCGCTTCGCGTACCGGTGCGGACCGCTTGCATCGCCTGGGACGGCGGCGATGAAGCGGCGCTGGCGCTGCGTTTCGTCGCGCCGATGCTGGGTGGTAGCGGCCAGATCCATGTGCTGAACGTAAGCGGGCGGGTGTCCGGTTTCCCATCGACCGATGCGCTGCGCTATCTCTCGCGGCACGGGATCAAGGCCGAGTTGCACGAGCTGGAGCGCGGCACTTCGGTGGAGGAAACGCTGGCGGATGCGGCACGGAGACTGGGCACGGAGCTGATGGCGCTGGGTGCCTTCAGCCACAGCCGGATGCGCGAATTCCTGTTCGGCGGAGTAACTCGCTATTTTCTGGATGATGCGAATTCGCCGCCGTTGCTGCTCGCGCATTAGTCAGGAAAGGCTGGTGGTTCGGCGATTTCTGATCGACTTCCCGGATCGTAAAGCCAGCTGAAGACCGATTTGGTCGTTGCGGGCTTTGTCCGCGCAGCAGAAAGCAATCTGTTGCAGCGCAGCGCAAATCATTATGATAAGAATGCTTTGATCCAGAAATCTGCGGCAAGACTGATCATTCTATGTTGAAATACAAACACCTACGAGAAACTGTCATCGATAGTTGCAAATTATACATCATTTGATGCGCATTTCGCACTTGCACAATAAGTAGCATAATGGCACTTAGATCGTGCCTTTTCAGGCATCCTCTCCCAAAACTTCACAAGGCCTGGTCGGCAACGACCGGGCCTTTTTTTGCCCCTGCCCGGGAGGGGGTCGGCAACGCCAAGCCAATGCAAGGTTTGCAATCACGGGAATGAGTT
>JANLQQ010000097.1:0-4147 GCA_031367905.1 Novosphingobium sp. | reverse complement strand
AGGCAATAAGACCAGATCTCCACCCCCGCCCGCTCCGCGCCGTCGGCGAGCAGATCGAGATAGAGCGCATAATCGCCGTCCTCGAAAAACGTCAGCTCACGGCGATTGCCGCGCTGGGTGATGTGGTGCGGGATGCCGGGTAGGACGAGACGTGGGAGACGGGCCATTGTGCGAGGCTATGAGTGTAGGGAGGAGGCGTCAAGTTTAGGGGTTATTGCACGTGTCACCGTAACTTCTGCGTGTCACCGTAACTTCTGTGAAGTCTGGTTTCGCATCTCACGCATTCGAAGGGCAGCGCAAACCAGGAGGAGCGTTATGCCTAATCCTTGCACTGCATTGCAAATCAAAGGATAAGTCTCCGCCAAATCGAATGTATTTATTAGTAATATCAAAAAAATAAAAATTATAAGCGCACTCATCAAAAATGACAATGTCAAAAAAGACGAATCTTTATTTACGATCTTTCTTCGGGAAAACTGTGAATATATAACCAAAATAAGCATAAATAGGTTAAAAAATGTATTTTGATTCATAATCTATTTCCTTGGACATTGCGGATCAGGGGCAAGGGAATTCAAAAAGTCGCCAATTTTATTTATGGGGTTATCCGCTCCCGTGCCCAGCGACTTCACGATTTTGGAGTTTGCCAAAACGCTGCCTCCGCCCGCTGTCAGGGCACGAACAGCAAATTGCCGATAATCGCCGGTAGCTAAGCCCTTACCTAAAGACGCCAACACCGTCGTAGCTTGAGCACCGCCAGCTACCATTGCCGCAACTTCCGCAGGACCCGCATCACCAATGCCGGAAAAGGCTAATATCAGCGTAGCGTCAACGGCCGCACCACCAACCTTGTTTGCAGATGCATCGACGTTGTTTAATGTCTGTAGCACTTGAGCACAAAACGGATTTGCCTTCCCATTTTGCGGCACCGCCGCCGTTCCACCACCACCTCCTCCTCCGCCTGAACCAGAAAAATCATAGAAGGAGACATCGACGGTTCCCCGCGACCCCCACCAGTCAAATCCGAATCCCGATGAACGGGCGCCCGTCACCACTATTTCCGGCCCCACCGTTTCCAACATTCCAGTCGGATCACGCCGGTTAATCGGATCGCCGCCGACATAATTGTACCAGTTCAACCCATCTCCATACCCGATCGGATCGGTCTGCATGAACCGTCCCAACGTGGGGGAGTACATCCGCGCCTTGTAGTAATACATCCCCAGTTCGGAATAACGGTGACAGGTGCAATAACCCCTAAACTCCCAACTCCACACCCAGCCGCACCCTTGCTTGGGGACACGCAATAGCATGTCCCCAGTAAAACCCAACCTCACCACTCCACCACGTCCCCCGCGACAATCCCCAGCTGCGCTGCGCGCCCGCCGCCCAACTCGAGCACGCCCTTGACCAGCCCAGCTGAGCTCAGCGGCCGCTCATCATAGGGGATCGCGCCTGCGGCGATGTTGGTGATCCGGCCGTCGGGGCCGACAAAGATGATATCGAGCGGGATCACCGTGTTCCTCATCCAGAAGCTGGCGCCGCGCGGCGGGTTCATCGGGAAGATCATCCCCTCGTCCGGGGCCATTGAAGTGCGGAACATCAGCCCCTTGGCCTGATCCTGGGTTGTCGCCGCCAGTTCGACCCGGAAGCTGTGGCGGGTCTGGCCATGCGTTACCGACAGCGCAATGACCGCAAGACCCGATGCCGGATGGACCGCTGCCGCCGCCTGATTCGCGGGCGGAGTGGCCTCGCTCGCGCCGGGAGAACAGGCGGCCAGCAGCAGGGCAAAACTTGCCAGAAATGGGCTCAATCGCATGGTTCATCCTCATCAGCGTCTGCCGCCCATTGCTCGGCCGCTTCCACGCTGACGGCATTGACCAATTCGCGGGCGCTGTCGAGGGGATGGCCGGCGCGCAGCATCGCGCCGATCTGCTTTTCGCGGCCCGCACGGTCGCCCGCCTTGTCGCCAAACGGGCCAAAGCGGCGTTTGCGGGCCAAGGCCAGCGCGGCGCGCCGCTGGGTGCCCAGCCCGGAGCGGACTTCCTCGCGCACCTCCGCAGCGACTCCGGCCGCACCCAGCGCCTGGCCGATCCGGCGCTCGCCAAACCCGCGGCGCAACAGGCTGCCGCTTTTTGAGCGGGCATAGGCGGTATCATCGACATAGCCCGCGCTGACCAACCGTTCGACCAGTGTAGCGGTTTTCGCCTCGCCCTCGCCTTCCCAGCCGCGCTCGCGCAGCTTGCGCCGCAGATAATTTTCAAGCTTGGCCGCGCTGGTCGCAAACCGGGCGACATAGGCCAGCGCCAGCTCCTCCAGCCGGGCCGGATCGAGCGGCCGAGGCGTGCGCGTGGGGCGCTGTACGGGGCGTTTGGGGCGGGTCTGACTGCGCATTGGCCCTATTTGTGCCACAGTGTGCCGCAATTGGGAAAGCCCCGGTCATAATATGCGGCGCTTAGCGTCAGGTACACGCGTATTTTGGCCAGTTAAGGTGACACCGGCAAACGGTGCGCCTGCCAGACAAGACGGGTTTTCGCACATGACCGACGCCGCCACGATGGCACCTGCTGTATCCACTTCAACCGGAGCGGCAGGGCTTATTTCCACTCCGAATGAAGACAGTTTGCCGCGCCGTTTTTCAGACTTCGCCACGTTCGGCGCGGCGCTGGACTATGCTGCGACCGGCCAGCGCGGGCTGAATTTCCATGATCCGCGCGGCAAACTTGTGCGGGTCTATCCCTATTCCGAACTGCGGCTGGATGCACTTGCCGCCGCCCGCCGCCTGATCGCGCATGGCATCCAGCCGGGTGACCGGATTGCGCTGGTCGCCGAAACCGGACCCGAGTTTGCCGCGCTGTTCTGCGGCGCGGTCTATGCCGGGGCGTGGCCGGTGCCGCTGCCGCTGCCGACCAGCTTTGGCGGCAAGGACAATTATATCGATCAACTTTCGGTCCAGCTACACAGCTCTGACCCCAAGGTGCTGTTCTACCCGGCCGAGCTTGCCGAAATGGGCGGCGCGGCTGCCGCGCGTCAGGGTTGCGAGGGGATCGCGTGGGAAGACTTTGCGCTGGCCCCAGACGCTGAATGTGCCCTGCCCCAGGCAAAACCGGACGACATCTGCTATCTGCAATATTCCAGCGGATCGACCCGCTTCCCGCATGGCGTGGCGGTGACGCATGAGGCGCTGCTCAACAATCTGGGTGGCCACGCGCATGGTATGGAGTTTCAGGAAAACGATCGCTGCATCAGCTGGCTGCCGTGGTATCACGATATGGGGCTGGTCGGCTGCTTCCTCTCGATGATCTCCAATCAGGTTTCGGCCGATTACCTCAAGACCGAGGACTTCGCCCGGCGCCCGCTGGCCTGGCTCGATCTGATCAGCCGCAACCCCGGCTCATCGTGCAGCTATTCGCCGACCTTTGGCTATGACATCTGCGCCCGGCGCATTTCCAGCCAGACCAATGTGGCCGAACGGTTTGACCTGTCGCGCTGGCGGATCGCCGGGAACGGTGCAGATATGATCCGCCCCGATGTGATGCAGGGCTTCGTCAACGCCTTTGCCGAGGCCGGCTTCAAGGCGAGCGCTTTCCTGCCCTCCTATGGCCTGGCAGAGGCGACGCTGGCGGTCACGATCATGCCGCCCGGCGAAGGTATCCGGGTCGAACTGGTCGAGGAAGAGCGCTTGTCCGGATCCCCGCGCGATCTGTCGCGCCCGGCCCGCTACCGCGCCATCGTCAACTGCGGCAAGGCGATGCGCGACATGGCGCTGGAGATTCGCGGCGAACATGGCCACGCCATGCCAGATCACCATATTGGCAAAGTCTGGTGCAAGGGCCCCAGCGTGATGCACAGCTATTTCCGCGATCCTGAGGCGACCGCTGAATGCCTGGTCGATGGCTGGCTCGATACCGGTGACATGGGCTATCTGGTCGATGGGTATCTGTTCATCGTCGGCCGGGCCAAGGACATGATCATCATCAACGGCAAGAACCACTGGCCGCAGGACATCGAATGGGCGGTGGAACAGCTGCCCGGCTTCCACCAGGGCGATATCGCGGCGTTCTCGGTCGAGACCGAATCGGGCGAGGAAGTGCCCGCCGTGCTGGTCCACTGCCGCGTCTCCGATCCGGTGGAACGGATCAAGCTG
>JANLQQ010000070.1:0-10002 GCA_031367905.1 Novosphingobium sp. | reverse complement strand
GCCAGCAGCACGGCCGCCAGACCCTTCAGCGCATCGAGCAACAGCGTCGCCGCCGCCAGCCCCTTGCGCCCGGTCCGCAGCACATTGGTTGCGCCGATATTGCCCGAGCCGATGCTGCGCAGATCGCCCGCGCCAAACGCCCGGGTCAGCAGCAATCCGAACGGGACTGAGCCGAGAGCGTATCCCAGCGCCAGTGCATAAAGCCAATTCATCGCCATCAAATATCCCGCTGCACTTCCCAATCTGTCGCAGTGGTAGCTACAAGGACCGCACTTCGACAAGGGCAGGATGGGAAAGTTGCACGACAATGGATGCTGACGCGCCAATCCTGCTGTTTGATTCGGGCGTCGGCGGGCTTTCGGTGCTGGGCGAGCTGCGCAAGTTGTTGCCCGATGCGCCGGTGATCTACGCGGCCGATAACGCCGGGCTGCCCTATGGCACCAAAAGCGAGGCGGAGATTGCCGCCAGAGTGGCCGGGCTGCTGGGCCGGATCACCGAGCGATTTCGCCCGCGTCTGGCCTGCATCGCCTGCAACACTGCGTCGACCATTGCACTGGGCATGGTCCGCGATGTGCTGGCGATCCCGGTGGTCGGCACGGTCCCTGCGATCAAGCCCGCCGCAGAGTTGACGCGGACCGGCACGATCGGACTGCTCGGTACTGCCGCGACGATCCGGCAGGGCTATGTCGATCGGCTTGAGACCGAGTTTGCCCATGACAAACGCCTGCTGCGCCATGCTGCGCCCGAACTGGTTGGGGCAGCTGAGGCCAAGCTGCGGGGTGAAACCAGCGATCCGGCCATTTTCACCCGAGCCGCCCAGGGCTTGCGCAGCCAGCCGGGCGGTGCCGATATCGATACGGTGGTGCTGGCCTGCACCCATTTCCCGCTGGTGGCCGACGAGCTGGCGGCAGCTTTTGGGCCCGGCGTGCGCTTCGTCGATGGTGCAGCAGGGATCGCGCGGCGGATTGCCGTTCTGACTCAGGACCAGCCGTTCCAGCGCGGCGTGTCAGATCTGGCCTTGTTCACCCGCGATGATGAAAGCCTTGCCGCATTAGCTCCGGCACTGGCAAATTACGGATTGAAGCGGAGAGATATCCTGTGATGACCAAACGGCTCAACTGGTTCCTGCTCGTGGTAGTGGTGGTGCTCGGCGGATCTTTTTATTGGCTGATGATCGATAACCGTCCGGGCGATAGTGCGGCCAAGCCGATCGAGATCGAAGCGCTCCGCACCCTTGCCGCCAGCATCCCGGGTGCGGCGCCGTCTGCTCTTGAGGTCGAACTGGTCGCCTCGCGCCGGATGCCGGGTGATTTGTTCGTCGCAGGATCGGGGATCAAGCGCAAGCTGGTGGCAGTGATGGCCTGGCAGCTGCTGGTTCCCGGCGGCAAACCGATTGTGATCGATAGCGGAATGACCGCTGCCTCTGCGCAGGAAATGGGGATGGAGCAGTACCATCCGGCAGCCCAGGCCCGGGTTGATGCCAGCCTGCGCGCGGCCGGACTGATCCTGATTACCCACGAACATCCAGACCACATCGGCGGTCTGGTGGCGCTCGGCGGCGCACCGTTGAATGCTGCCGCTCGGCTTAATCCGCAGCAACTGCCGTCTGCCCCATTGGCGGCGAAGATGGTGCCTTGGCCTGCAGGCGTGGTGTTACCGGCAAGGCTGGCCGCATCCGGCCTCCAAGCGGTTGCGCCGGGCGTGGTGGTGATCCCCGCCCCCAGCCATACGCCGGGCTCGCAGATGATCTATGTCCGGTTGGCCGACGGGCATGAGTATCTGTTCACCGGCGATATCGCGACATTCGCGCAAAGCTGGCAGCAGCTGCGCGCCCGCTCGCGGCTGGTGGGAGACTATATCGCGCCGGAAAACCGCGGCGAAGTCTTCGCCTGGCTCAGGACGATCCGCGCGCTCAAAGCCACAGCCCCGGCCCTGACTGTGCTGGCCGGACATGACTTTGAATGGCTGCTGCAAGACAAGAAATTGCACGGTATCCACGAACATTTCGGCGGCAAGCCGATTGGCGAATAAGCCGCAATTAGACGCTGGAAATTGCCCCGATGCTGGGCTAAAGCCCCCGCAGTGATTAGAGCTGGCCAACTCGGCTTGGTCTTTGGGGAGCAGGTCCCGCGTGAATTACGACCAGATTTTTGATCAGGCGATCGATCGGCTCCATTCGGAGGGCCGCTACCGCGTATTCATTGATATCCTGCGCAACAAGGGGGCCTATCCCAACGCGCGCTGCTTTGCGGGGCATAACGGCCCCAAGGATATCACCGTGTGGTGTTCCAACGACTATCTCGCGATGGGCCAGCACCCCAAGGTGATCGCCGCGATGGAAGCGGCGCTGCACGATGTCGGCGCCGGCAGCGGCGGCACCCGCAACATCGGCGGCAATACCCATTACCACGTCGATCTGGAAGGCGAGCTGGCCGATCTGCACGGCAAAGACGGCGCGCTGCTGTTCACCAGCGGTTATGTCTCGAACGACGCGACGCTGTCCACACTGGCCAAGGTGCTGCCCGGCTGCGTGATCTTTTCGGACGAGATGAACCACGCCAGCATGATCGCCGGGATCCGCAATTCGGGCGCGGAAAAGAAGGTGTTCCGCCACAATGATCTGGCGCACCTCGAAGAACTGCTCGCTGAAACCGATCCCGATGTGCCCAAGCTGATCGCGTTCGAAAGCGTCTATTCGATGGAAGGCGATGTCGCCCCGATCCACGCCATCTGTGACCTGGCCGATAAATATAACGCGCTGACCTATATCGACGAGGTTCACGCTGTCGGCATGTACGGCCCGCGCGGCGGCGGCATTTCCGAACGGGACGAGGCAGCCCACCGGATCACCGTGATCGAAGGCACGCTGGGCAAGGCATTCGGCGTGATGGGCGGCTATATTGCAGCCGACAGCCGGATCATCGATGTGATCCGCAGCTATGCGCCGGGGTTCATCTTCACCACCTCGCTCTCGCCCGTGCTGGTCGCCGGCGTGCTGGCCGCCGTGCGCCACCTCAAGGGTTCGAGCGCAGAACGCGAGGGCCAGCAGGCCTCTGCCGCGCTGCTCAAGCAGCTATTCCGTGATGCCGGGCTGCCGGTGATGCCATCCACCACCCATATTGTGCCGCTGATGGTCGGCGACCCGATCCGCGCCAAGCAGATCAGCGACATTCTGCTCGCCGAATACGGGGTCTACGTCCAGCCGATCAACTACCCAACCGTGCCCAGAGGCACCGAACGCCTGCGCTTCACCCCCGGCCCCGCGCATACCGAAGCGATGATGCAGATGCTAACGGGCGCGCTGGTGGAAATCTGGGATCGGCTGGAGCTGGCGAGCGTAAAGGCGGCGTAGGGCGGGGTGGGCACAGCCCACCCCGCGCGTCCTACAGGCCGTCGAGGCCCTTGCTGACCAGGACATTCACCGAAACGCGGCGGTTCTGGGCCTTGCCTTCCTCGGTGTCATTGCTCGCCAACGGGTCCGATTCGGCCATCCCGGTGGGGGTAAGCATGCGATAGGGTTTCCAGCGGCAGGCCTGCTGAAGATAATTGATCACGCTGCTGGCCCGCTTCTCGCTCAGCGTCTGGTTATATTCCTCGCTGCCGACCGAATCCGTGTAGCCTACGACCAGCATCAGGGCATTATCCGTCGCCTCGGCTTGGGTAGCCGTGGCGCAGAGATCGGTTTTGGCCTGAGCGGACAGCGCCCACTTGCCAGTATCGAAGTACGCATTCGCCGTGCTCTTGATATTATACTTGTCGATATCGGCCATGCGGCCGCGCAGCGCCTGTGTCGCCGCAGTCTGGTCGGCGAAGCCTTGGGCAGTGCCGTTCCGGATCATTGTCGCGGTCTTGAAATCGTTATTCTTGAAAGTGATCTGGCTTGCCAGCAGAACCGCGCCCGCTTGCATCGTCTTGACCGTAACCGGCAGGCCGTTGAGCAACGAGGCAGCGCTCAGCTTGCTTTTCCCGCCGCCCAAAAAGCCTCCGCCCGTCTTGATCTTGGTGGTATCGTTGATGAACACGATAGTGCTGGTGCCGTCGGCGGCGGTGACCTTCATCTTGTCGCCGCTGCGCGCGGTGATAACACCCTTGAGCTCGGGCCCTGCGGTCATCGCACTCATATCAGGGGCCAGCTCGCCAGTCACGACGATGTTGGTATTGGATGGTTCCTGCTGCTGCGCGGACAAGCTGCCCGAAGCAGGCACGATCAGCATGGCGAGCAGGACAAGAGATCCTGACCTTGTGGTAATGACACGCATTAAACTACTCCTACAAACTGCGCCCGTTGGCCGTCCCTTTTCAGGTTAACCTTGCTGGCAGATGAACAGCCCCGGCAAGTGCCTCGGTTTTGCGGGCCATTCGAGCCAATCCTGCGGTGAACCGAGGCAGACCGCGCGGCACTGAGCGCCTACGACTCACCCCGGCCCCGCGCATACCAAGGCGGTGATGCGAATGCTGACCGGGGCGCTGGTCGAGATATCGGATCGGCTGGAGTTGGCGAGCGTCAGGGCGGCTTGAGAATTCAACTTGCCTCCCTTCAGGGGAGGGCATTCGCGTATTTCCAATTGTCTGCAATCTCGTCACCCTGAACTCGTTTCAGGGCCCATCATGCCGCAAGCCAGGAGCTGGCCAAAAAGGCGCAAGCTGCGAGGATTTCGCCCGAATACCAAGCTCCGGGTGGGCCGAAAGATGGGTCCTGAAACAAGTTCAGGATGACGGAAATTGAGAGTTGAGGTGAATATGCGATAGCCCCGTCCTCTTCAGGGGAGGGGCAGTGAGACTTGGCAGCTCTGCTGCCTAGTCGCAGCGGGGTGGGGCCTCTCCTCCTACGCGACCCAGCGCGCCAGGCAAAACCCCACCCCAACCTCTCCCCTGAAGCGGAGGGGCGAGAGTTTAGTATTGTGTCCCCGAAACTTCGTGTCCCCGAAACTTTCCGAAACTTTAGTATTGTGTCCCCGAAACTTCCGTGTCCCCGAAACTTCCGCTAAATAGAACGGGCTCAGATATGCGCTAAGAGCCAATTTCTTGAGTTCAAAAACGGCTCGTATCGAATTCATCGTGCGGAACAAATGTCTCCACAATCGGTTACCCCTTTGAGCGATATCCGATCAGGAGGTCGACATGACGACCGACGCAAAACCGACCAAGGAAGACATTATCGCGCTTGAGACTTCCTATTGGGAAGCAATGAAAGCGAAGGACGGCGCACGCACGTCGCAGCTTTCCGGCAAGATCAGCCTTGTGACCGGCGCTCAGGGCGTGATGAGCATCGCCAAGAGCGAGATGGGCAAGATGACCGGGGAAGGAAAGTGGACGCTCGAGTCCTATACGTTCGACGACGTTGCAGTAACGATCCCGACGCCCGACGTGGCCGTCATCGCCTACACCGTCAATCAGGAGGTCACCATGGACGGCAAGTCACAGAACCTCCGTGCCGCCGACAGTTCAACGTGGATTCGCGGGGGCGACGGTTGGGAATGCCACTCGCATAGCGAAGCCTTCCTGAAGGACGAAAGTTCAGCCAACTGAGCTCGCCAAATTCCGGGGACACAATACTAATTAGTGAGGTCCCCCAACCCCCTCAGCGCAGGCTCACCACATTATCGCTGGTCCGCGGATCGCGGCGGTCCCCTCTGTAAAGGCTCGCCATCGGCTCGTCGCTCACCGTAATCGCCACCGCCTCACCAAAGCCGTTGAACGCGGTTTTCATTGCTGCGCCGTAGGCGCCGAGCATGCCGATTTCGATATAGTCACCGGCCTTGATATCTGCGGGCAGCATGAAGGGGCCCTTCATGAAATCGGCATCGTCGCAGGTCGGGCCGTAGAACGAGAAGCCCTCCTGGGTTTCGCTGCGCCCTTCGCTGAGGCAGTTCACCGGGAAACGCCAGCCGACATGGGCCGCATCGTACAGCGCGCCATAGGCGCCGTCGTTGATGTAGAGTTCATCCCCACGGCGCTTTTCAACCCGGACGATCAGCGAGTTGTATTCCGCCGCCAGTGCCCGGCCCGGCTCGCACCACAGCTCCGACGAATAGGAAATCGGCAGCGATTCGGCCGCGCGGTGGATCACATCGAAGTAATCTTCCAGCGGCGGCGGCTCCATCCCCGGATAGATCGAGGGGAAGCCCCCGCCGACATCGATGATATCGACCGTGACCGCCGCATCGACGATCGCCGCGCGGACCCGCTCCATTGCCTGAACGAAGGCAAACGGCGTCATCGCCTGGCTGCCGACGTGGAAGCAGACGCCAAGGCTGTCCGCCACCTGACGGGTCGCCTGCAGCAGCGGCGCGGCATCGGCCAGATCAATCCCGAACTTGGCGGCCAGGCTCAGTTCCGAATAGTCGGACGAAACGCGCAACCGCACACACAGCGAAAGATCCTCGGCCTGTTTTGTCGCCGCAACGATCTTTTCCAGCTCTTCCAGCGTATCGAGGCTGAACACGCGGACGCCGTGGGCGGTGTAGGCCTCGGCGATCGCGCTGGCGGTTTTTACCGGGTGCATGAAGCACAGCACCGCCTGCGGCAGCGTAGCGCGGACCAGCCGCACTTCGGCAATCGAGGCGACATCATAATGGGTGATACCGGCGTCCCACAGCACCCGCAGAAGTTCGGGCGAAGGATTGGCCTTCACCGCATAAAGCGATTTGCCCATGAACTTATCGGCGAAGAAACGCGCAGCACGCGCCGCTGCATGCGGGCGATTGAGGATAACAGGTTCGTCCGGCGCGAGCGCGCGAACTACAGCCGGTGCGTCGTGATGATGGTGCAACTCAAGGGACCCCCAAACGGATAGTTCACAAAAGCAGCCTTGCGGTTTGGAAGTCCCCATGGGGCTGCGGAGGTGCGCTATAAAAGTTCGCGCCTTAACTGCAAGTGAAAATGAATCATTTCATGAGGTGTTCGGCAATCGCGCGATAGGCCGGGAGTGAAGTGGGATCGAGCGCGGAATTGGCTGCGATCGGGTGCGAGGCAAACCGTGCAATCACCGTCTCTGCCACCGGATCGATCCACACTGTCTGGCCGTGGATTCCGCGCGCGGTGAAAGTGCCGTGATTATCGTTACTTACCCACCATTGGCTGCCATAGCTCCAGCCCGGCAGCAAAGGGAATTCGCTGGCCGAGAAGTGCTCCGGGCGGCCGCCGCGACGGACCGTTTCAACCACACTGGATGGAATCACCTGACGGCCATTGCCGGCCCCGTCCAGCCGCATCGCCTCGCCAAAGCGGGCCAGATCGCGCAAGCAGGGATTGAGCCCGCCGCCGGCAAAGGCCATCCCGGTCGAATCGATCAGGAAATCGGCATCGCCCTCCATCCCCAGCGGTTGCCAGATTCGCTCCGACAAGACCTCGGACAATCGCTTGCCCTCGGCCCGGGCGATGATCCAGCCCAGCACCTCGGTGTTACAGGTGCGATAAGTGAAACTCTCGCCATGCTCCCCCGCCTTGGCGATGGTCGGCAGGAATTCATAAAGATCGCCCGGCCCGGCATAGCCCGCCGGGCGCGGGGTCAGCCCCAGCGCCATGCTGAACGCACCGATGCCCGAGTTCGGATCGGTATATTCCTCCGAGAAATCGAGCGCGGTGGTCATGTCGAGCACTTGCCGCAAGCTCGCATCGCCAAATCCGCTACCGCTGAGTTCGGGCAGCAATTCTGCGATCGGGCTTGCCGGATCAAGGCGGCCTTCGGCGATCAGCATTTCGGCCAGCGTTCCGACAAAGCTTTTGGTCACCGAAAAAACGATGTGGCGACTGTCTGGTTTGGTCGCGCCGAAGTAGCGCTCATAGACCACCGCCCCCCGGTGGAGGACGATGATCGCATCGGTGAAGTTTGCCGGCTGCGCCTCGTCCCAGCGCATCAGCTGGGTGCTGCCCATTGGCATGAAGGTCAAGCTATCGAGATCGTTGCGTAGCGCCAGCGGGAGGATTGAGGGTGCGTCCGGCCCCCGTCCGACCCGCGCGGTGGGCGAAAATTCACGCATATGCGAAAAGGCAAACCGCGTGGTCGGGAAGCGCATATGATCGGCGCGCGCTGCCAGCACGCGGTTTTCAGGCTGCGGCGGGAAGCCCTGCATCCAGCCCATGGTCAGCGGATCGCTGGTTACAGCGTCGAGCACTTCACGATCCACGGTCATAAATTCCCTTTTAGCTCAGACGGTTGCGGAAGTCTTCGTAACCAAACTTACGGACGCATTCGAGGGTGTCGCTCGCGCTGTCCCACAACCAGATCGAGGGCAGCGGTACGCCGTTGAAAGTGGTGGTCTTGACCATCGAATAATGCGCCTGATCGAGGAACGCGAACCGCTGGCCAATCTCGACCGGAGAAGGGAAACGGTAGTCACCAATCACATCGCCAGCAAGACAAGACGGCCCGCCCAATCTTACTGCACCGCCCTCACCTTCATCGACGGCATCCTCGATCGGCGTCAGTTCTCCCAGCATCGCCGGGCGATAGGGTGCTTCGATCACATCGGGCATGTGGCAGGTGGCCGAAATATCGGCGATCGCGAGTGGCATGCCGTTCCACTGGGTTTCGAGGATCGTGCCGACCAGAATGCCCGCATCCAGCGCCACCGCCTCACCCGGTTCGAGGTAAAGCTCACAGCCCGTCTCGGCCTTCACCGCTTTCAGGAATTCCACCAGCTCATCACGCTGGTAATCGCTTCGCGTGATATGGTGCCCGCCGCCGAAGTTGAGCCATTTGAGCTGCGGGAAAAAGCGCGCAATACGGGGTTTGAACGCTTCCCAAGTGCGCTGGAGGGGCGCGAAATCCTGTTCGCACAGCGTGTGGAAATGCAAGCCGTCCACCCCTTCCATCATTTCATCGGTCAGCTGATCGACCGGGAAACCCAGCCGCGAATGCGGCGCGCAAGGATCATAGCGCGGCACTTCGCCTGTCGCATGGAGCGGATTGATCCGCAGGCCGATATCAAACTCTGCGCCTCCGGCACGCGCCAGCGCGATCTGCGGCACGAACCGCGCGATCTGCGCCGGGGAGTTAAAAATCACATGATCGGACAATCGGCAGATTTCGGGCAGATCCTCCGCCTTATAGGCCGCGCAGTAAGTTGCGAGCTCACCCGAATAGAACTCATCCGCCAGCCGCGCTTCCCACAGGCCCGAGGTGCAGACCCCGTCGAGGTATTCGCCCACAATCGGCGCAACCCGCCACATCGAAAAAGCCTTGAGCGCCGCCAGCACCTTGATCCCAGCGCGGTCGCGGATGTCTGCCAGCACCGCCAGATTGGCGCGTAGTTTCGCCGCATCAACCACGAAGGCAGGGCTATCGACGCGGGAAAGGTCGAAGCGGGCAAATGCCCCGGGATCGCCGGCTCTGGTTTCCATCAGAACTCCAGCGGTCCGGCCAGTTCCTTGACCGTCCACGGCAGGCCATGCTCGTTCAGCATGTCCATGAAGGGATCGGGATCGAACTGCTCCATGTTGAACACGCCCTTACCTTTCCAAGCCCCCGTCAGCATCATCGCCGCGCCGATCATGGCGGGAACCCCGGTGGTGTAGCTGATCGCCTGATTGCCGGTTTCGGCATAAGCATCCTCGTGGTCGCAGATATTGGAGATGTAGAAGGTCTTCTCGCCGCTCCCGTCGAGCGCCTGTCCGGTGGCGATATCGCCGATGTTGGTCTTGCCCTTGGTGGTCGAGCCAAGCGAGGACGGCTCGGGCAGCACGGCTTTGAGGAACTGCAGCGGCACGATCTCGCGCCCCTGATACATCACCGGATCGATCCGGGTCATGCCGACATTCTGCAGCACCGTCAGATGCGTGATATAGGCATCGCCGAAGGTCATCCAGAAGCGGATCCGCTCAATCTCGGGCAGATGGGTTTTCAGGCTTTCGATTTCTTCGTGATACATCAGATACATATTCTTGGGACCGACCGCTTCGAAGTCGAACTGCTGGCGGATCGTCAAGCCGGGAGTTTCGACCCATTCACCATTGAGCCAGTGCCGCGCCGGGGCGGTGACTTCGCGGATGTTGATTTCC
>JANLQQ010000020.1:0-5520 GCA_031367905.1 Novosphingobium sp. | reverse complement strand
GACCTGCTGCATGGCTTGCCGGCTATCGACAATTACGATCGCCGGATCGCGCCCGCGCATCTCTTTCATCAGCGCAAGCCGCAGCTCGAAATCGGCTTCCTCGATGTCTCCGGGCTTGCGGGCGTATGATGTTGCGAAGTCTGCATCGAGGTGAATTGTCAGGTTGGGCTTGAACTGCTCCATCCGGCGGTAAAGACTTCGTTCGATCCGCGACACCAAAAAAGCGAGCCGCATCGCCTGAGGGGGCGGAACCGACGGACCGTCCAGCATGCCGAACTCCAGATTCTGCGGCCACCTGTCTGTGATCACAATCGCGCCCGACCCGGCCAATCGCACTGCTTTCCTGATCGCCGCATAGCGCTGCACCGCGATAACCAGGCGCCACAACGCAGCACCGAGCAGGTGATACTTTCCCCGCTCCTTGCGTTGCCGTGGCGACTTGTCGGCGGAGGGCGCGCCCGCTGCAGGGCTACGTCCGCGCCGGAAAAACGCCCTAAGCTTGCCCCGGATCTTCATCCAGCTACCATCGTTCGACCCCAGATAGACCGAGGTGCATCTGAACTTCTTCTGAAACGAGGAGACCAGCCGGCCGGTCTGGGTTGACTTGCCCACCCCATCGGGGCCGATCAGGGCGATGATAATGCCGGTTGGCCGGATCGTCCGCTTGGCAACAGTCTTGCCCGGGCTTGCCTGGGTCAGCCGCGCAGCGACAAAATAGATCGTCCGCCGCGCCAGGTGGACCAGGTAATCAAGCGGTGCCGCCAGACTGCTAGAGCCGCAATGCGCGCGGACCGCACTGCGCAACCCCCGAACTGCGCTGCTCTCCAGCTCAACTAACCCGCCTCGCTGCCTGACCCGGCAGGTCATTTCGTGGGGGCCAAACTGGTATTTGAGTATGCAGGAACTCTCGCCAGCCGGAAGCGCGGCGCTTAGCAACACCGTGCTCCCGTGATCGGCCCGCACCCAGCTGCGGCCAGGCCAAAGCGTCAGTTTGAAGATCGACCGCAGGACGGCAATTCGTGCTTCTTCATATGGCGCGACCCGCGCAAGCGCGGGGCTGAACAGGTCCCCAGGCTGCCAATCACGGACACTCTCATAGTCCAGCGCGCCATATCGCTTCCAGAACTTCGGGCCGATCCGCAGCCCGAATGAGGTATCGAGATGGAGATAGCCCCCGCTCGAATCCGGCACGAACCAGTCTTCCCGACCGGCAACTGCATTGTCATAGAACCGGCACGGCACGCCGGATATTCCGTTGAGTGCGGTGACCACCTCACGAAACCGCTGCGCGTCGTCTGCGGCAACGAGTAAGTCCAAATCAGTTATTCCGGCAAGGCCATCGGTGATCGAACTGATATTCTTGTACACGCCATAGCGTATGCCGGCTTCGGCAAGGCGGCCTACCAATGTCTCCGCAACCTTCAGATGATCAGCTGGCTGCTTTTGGCTTTGCACGTTCGACAGGAGACAATCCTTTGTTTGAAATTATACAGTGTTGGTCTGAAACATTATTATCCGCCAGACAGGTTTATATTTGGTCAGTTGTGTTGCGCATCGGCGCGGCCGAGGCAATGCTCAACTAACGGCTGATGATCGAATCGCTGCTTGGCGGCGCAGCTCCCGCTGCGGCAGGCAATTCGCCAACTGACCCCGATTGGTCTCGCTTGTAACGGTTCAACAGCTGCTGCAGTTGCCCAGCTAGCACCGGCACAGGTTCGGAACCAGCAAACGTCTGCACATCAATTCCAGCCGCGCGCGTCGCCGCAACGATCGCGTCAATCAATGAAATTGATCGTTCGATCTTCGATTCGATGTCGTCGAAAGCCAGGCCGTCAAAGCGGCTGGTGCCGTCTGTTCTCCCGACTATCCGGCTTGCAGCAGTGGCCTTGTCGACGTTGATCGCGATGACTTGGGTCTGCATGCCTTCAAATAGGTAGCGAATCAGGGGAGTAATCATCTTCGGATCGGGGACAGTGCGTCCTGATACATACAGGATCGACCAGATGCTTTGCAGAGCGCCTTGATCAAACAGCAGAATCCCGGAGCGCGAAAGCCACCAATGCTTCATTATGATCAGCCGAAGCAGCCGCCAAAGACTCTCACCGCGGGTCAGCCGGGCCGTGAATGCCAGATAGATTGCCGATCCGACCAAAGGCAGATCGAGCAGGGTGCGGATAAAAAATCCCAACCTTCGCAAGAATGACAACCGCCCCCACTCTTCCGCAATGGCGAGCCGGGTCTTCATATCTGGATCCTCATCAATTGCATTGATGAGCGTGGTCTTTCCTGCTCCGGGCAAGCCAAACAGTTCGATAAAGGTCGGAACCGGTTTGGCCGAGTTCCGCGAGATGTTCGCCAGCGCAGCGCGGGACGGCTGGGCACTTGCCGTGCGTCCCGCAAAAACTGCTTCCCATTGCCGCGTTTGGTGAAGGGATACGATCTCGATAATTTGAGTTTGCGGATAATGCGATTGTTGCAACAAAAGGCCGTATTCACGGTGTTCGCGCAACATTTTTGTAATTCGAAATATTCGTTTAGACCAGCTCGCTCCGGCGATTTGCTCTTGCTCTTTGCCATCGCCTGGCTTGGCCTGGAGGCTGCTTTTATTCTCGAGACGTGCCAGCTTTTTGCGCAACTTGCGCCGGATCAGTCGCCAGCCGACAAAGAGTGGCGGGTAATTCAGCCAGATCACGGTTTGAGACCGCCCCCAGATCAAGTGGCGGACATCACGGTAATGACCATCAATGATCCATTCGTCGCGCGCTGTGATCTCGTTCACTACGGCAATGAACTCTTGTCGTGAAAGTTGGCATCCAGACGGGGCACGCAGAATTTGGTCGAGCTGATAAAGCGGCAATCCAAGCTGCCGGGCCAAAGTCTCGGAAAGATGGCTCTTGCCGCTTCCGCTCGGGCCGACGACAGAAATACGCCGAGTTGTTGTCTTGGCTCGCAAATCCGACCCCCGCTGGAAAGAACTATGATAGCATCCGCAGAGCGCATTCAACCAGCCTCAATTTTTGCACGGTCCAGCCTCGATTTTGCTCCGGCCAGCCGCGATTTTGTACGCTATTGTCCTGATTTTGGCTTTGGCGACCCAATTCTGTCCACAAACCCCGACACACTAAAATTCGCGCCGGGCGTTTCGGTGTGCTACCACTATTAGTGACAGTGGTTCGTTTAGGCGAATCAACATGTGAATAATAACGGGTACGGGTTGCGAAAGGTTCCAAATGCCGGAATTCGGCTGGGTCATATGCAGACTGCGCGATAGTGTTGATCGCTGGGTTCTGGTTTTATTCAAACCTTTGAATTTGCACTCCTATGCAGGTTTGCTTCACAAGGTTGGGTGGCCTGTCGAAGCGGTCTATTCTGGCCGCTTGAAGTCAATGGCAGCAACGCTGGCGACTTGGCGAGCTTTAATCAAATTGCAACAAAAGCGCGGCAGGATCAGCTTATGATAGCTATGACGGCGCGCCACGAAATTGCCAACTGGGTCGATCGCCGAACCGCGATTCGGCACAAGCTGCGGCTTTCTGTTCGGGAAGCTTCATCAAGCTCCGGTACTAACGCTCTGGTCCGCAGCCTCTCCACCAATGGCGCTTTGATCGAATGCGCCGCAAATCTTGCGGTTGGCGAAATGCTTGAAGTGGGACTTCCAGGTGGCAGCTCGGTCAAGTCGCGGATCGTTTGGTGTGAGGGCAAACTTATCGGCTGCCGATTCGAACCACCAATCTCGCGAGCAATGTTGAGTGCGGCGTTGTTGAAGGGTGTCAACCTGACCAAGGTCGCGGACCCGCGCTGGATCGAGAGCGCAATCGAACGGCCTGGCAAACGCGAAGCCGAAATCTGGCCGCGATCGCTGCGGATCGCGGCGATATTTGGCGCGTCCATGAGCATGTGGGCGGTTGCTGCATTCTCCCTCGGCATTATCCCAGGTTGAGCTGAACGCACTTCACGCGGAAGTTCCTGAAAATCGGAACTAGATCTGCGCGTAAAACTTGCACGC
Organism: Novosphingobium sp.; assembly: GCA_031367905.1. Classification (GTDB taxonomy): domain Bacteria; phylum Pseudomonadota; class Alphaproteobacteria; order Sphingomonadales; family Sphingomonadaceae; genus Novosphingobium. Next base: position 1,514 of record JANLQQ010000020.1, on the reverse strand, counting down.
CATACCATATCGAGACACAGGTTAGCCTGCTGCCGGATGCATCAAAAGCCTCTGCCGCTAATCAAATTTCACCCGATCAGGCGGCCTTGGCGCATCCCACCAGTGATTTCACGAATCGGGCTATCTTAACCAGCAGCGGCAAGCGTGATTAATATCCCACCCTAACCTTGAATTCTGAAGCAGTTTCAGATCGGGACATTTTCTGATGAATACAGCTTACTCTAAATCCGATTCTATAGTATTCTTCGTCCTTCGCGAAGATTCGGCATTTTAACTTAGCGTGATCGTCGACCTTGGGTCATTTGGTTAACGCATAGAGTTAAAATGGGAATTTGATTCAGGAAAGATCGTATGGCGACCATCAATGGCACCTCTCAGTCTGAGCTGATTGATTCGACGGGCCGATACATCTGGAACGGCACTGCGTGGGTCCTCGCCTCGGCTACGGATCAGGCGACTGCTCTGGCAGACATTGTGCGGGGCGGTGACGGCGACGACGTGATTTTCGGTGGTGGTGGCAATGACCAGCTATTTGGCGATAATGGCAATGACCGGCTGATCGGCGGATCTGGTGCCGATACCCTTGATGGCGGCGCAGGCGCAGACATCTTTGCCTATACCGCCATCACCGATTCACGCGCCACATCCACTAGCGGCTATGACACCGCAAATGGCGACGTAATTGTAGCGTTCACATCTGCCGCTGACACCGCAGTAATCGCAGATAGAGACAAATTTGACCTTACTGCGCTATCCACCAGTATAAATCACAGCCTTACCTGGACCAACGCAACAAATACGGCCTGGGGGGTTTGGTACACAGTTGTATCCGGTAAAACTTTTATCAGAATTGACACTAACGGCGACAAATATGCTGATGTCGTGATAAAAATAAATACGTCTGAAATATTGAGCGATACTGATTTTATTGGTCTTAATATGACTGATACTACTGCACCGGGTATCAGCTCTGTCACATACGGAGTCAATGACGGGTCGTTGAAAGCTGGCGAAACAGTCACGATTCTCGTCAAATTCTCGGAAGTTGTCCTCGTTTCGGGCGGCTTACCCAGCCTGTCCCTCAGCAGCGGCGGCGTTGCCACCCTGAGCGGCGGTTCGGGCACCGACACTTTGAGCTTCACTTATGCCGCTGGCTCGGGCGAAAACAGCGTAGACTTGGCCGTTTCAGCGCTGAATCTTGGCGGCTCAAGCATCAAAGATGCGGCTGGCAATGCGGCGATTGTCGCGGGCGCGGCAACCAATCCGGCCGGCGTGCTGGTGGTCGATACCGTGGCCCCGAACGCGCCGACAGTTGCGCTGCTGGTCGACACCGGCAGTTCGCCAACCGATCGGCTAACGAACGACGGCAGGCTGGTGGTGACGCCGACTGAAGCTGGCGGAACGATCGAGTATTCGATCAATAGCGGGACGAGCTGGACTGGCAGCTTCAATGCAGCTGCAGGAACAAACAATGTCCAGATCCACCAGCTTGACAGTGCCGGCAATGCCGGCGC
>JANLQQ010000014.1:0-9659 GCA_031367905.1 Novosphingobium sp. | reverse complement strand
GCATCGACCCGCAGCGTGAAAGCGGCGCGGCGGCCATCTGCCAGTGCCGAGCGGCGCGGCCGATCATTGCGGCTTTTGCCAATGAAACGCTGGGCGATCGCTTCCTGCTGACGCAACACTTCAGGCATGATCGAGATCACTTCAGCGCCAGTCGATTCGTCCGAAGTCTCATGACCCATGTCGTTCCAGCCAAGATCCTGGTGCCGCGCGTGATCTTCTTCATAATCATCAAGGCTGAGGTGTTGCATCTGGGGACGCATCGCCGGACGGGCTCCACCCTTGCGGGCTAGCAATGTCGGCGAGAGCGAAGCGAAAGGCTTGGGTTCTGACATACTCTCCACCCCCTTCACGAACCAGCCACGCGGCGGCCGAAGCCGCCTGCGGGACGTTGCACTCCAGGCATGACCGAGACACTGCCCGGGGCAGCGAAGACCGTTCGGCGGAAGTTCTTTTCAAGGCGGTCGGAGATATAATTCCACAAGGCGACGACTTCGGCCGCTGAACGGCCATTGGGATCGACTTCCATCACCGTGCGGCCATCGATCATCGAGGCTGCAAAATCGGTGCGGTGGTGCAAGGTAACCGGTGCGACTGTGCCGTGTTGCGACAGCGCGACGGCAGCTTCCGAAGTAATCTTGGCTTTGGGAGTGGCCCCATTGATGACGAAGATCAGCGGCTTTCCGGCGCGCTCGCATAAATCAACCGTGGCCCCCACGGCGCGCAGATCATGTGGACTTGGCCGGGTTGGCACCACGATCAGCTCGGCTACCGAGATAACACTCTGGATCGCCATGGTAATCGCCGGCGGCGTATCGATCACCGCCAAACGGAACCCCTGCTGGCGCAAAACTGCCAGATCGCTCGCAAGGCGAGCAACTGTGGTTTGGGCGAAAGCGGGAAATTCATCCGCGCGCTCGTTCCACCAGTCGGCGGTCGAACCCTGCGGATCAATGTCGATAAGCACAACCGGCCCGGCGCCAGCGCGCTGGGCCTGCACGGCGAGATGGCCTGACAGCGTGGTCTTGCCCGATCCCCCCTTTTGCGAAGCCAATGCCAAAACGCGCAATGCAAGTCCCCCTGAAAACCGAATACAAAGAAAGCAATCGAATGGGTGGATCGCAGATCGTTCCTAATTTTCGGTTAATTCTGACCGGCTCAATCTTGCAGCATTCAACAAGTTGGCGCCGATCCCGACGCATAAAGCCTTTGCTAACCGGGCGTTTATCATGTCAGTTAAGCGCGGGACAAGGGTCGGTGAGTGATTTGACCGGCCTTGCCATGGGCAGCAACGAAGGTCCGATTAACCGGGTCTTCGCGGGGCCGGAGAAATACCATGGGCCGCAGCCTTTTTTTCGTGATGTTCAATCTAGCCGCCGCAATCGCGCTGTCCGTCCCGGCCGCAGTACATGCGGATGCCCAAAGCGATCTTAATGCCAGCGTGCAGGCTGGAGTCAGTGCCTGGGCGCTGAGTGACTATTCCGCTGCAACCCGCCTCTGGCAAGGTCCCGCAGCTGCGGGTGATGCCGATGCGCAGTTCCTGATGGCCGAAGCTTATAAGCAGGGCCGCGGGGTTGCGCAGGATCTGGCCAAGGCCGAGGTGCTTTACGGCAAGGCGGCAAGCCAAGGCCATATGCAAGCCTCGGACGTTTATGGACTGCTGCTGTTTGATCGCGGCCAGCGAAGCCAGGCCATGCCGTATATCCGCGCCGCCGCCGAACGGGGCGAGCCGCGCGCACAATATCTGCTGGGCCTGGCCCATTTCAACGGCGATCTGGCGGCGAAGGACTGGGTCCGCGCCTATGCCCTGGTCAGCCTGGCACAGCAGGCCGGCCTCCCCCGGGCGACCCCCGCGCTGGCACAAATGGACAAGTATGTCCCGCCAGGACAGCGCCAGCAGGCCGCCGCGCTGTCCCTGGAGCTGGCCAGTCAAGCCGAAGCAACTCTGGCGCGCCAGCTGGCCGCTGCCGATCTGCGCGGCGGTCGCCCTGCCGCTATTCCCAGTGCCACCAGTCCGCGCACTGCCGGGGCCGATTATGCCCGGCCTGCGGTGACGCTTGCCGATCCGCCGCGTACCGCCGCGCGTCCCACTCCTGCCGCCTCCGCCGCGCGCCCAGCAGCGGCCAGCGGCGTATGGCGGATTCAGCTGGGCGCTTTTGGAGTGGCGGCCAATGCCGATGCGCTGTGGAACAAGCTCCGCGCCCGGCCAGAGCTGGTCGGCCATCCGCGCATCGATGCCGCTACGGGCGGCGTCATCAAATTGCAGGCTGGCGGCTATGTTTCGCTGGATGTGGCCAAGGGCGCCTGTGCGCGGCTGGCCTCTGCCGGAGTGAGCTGCCTCGCCGTCCGCTGACGATCATGGCAGGATCGCTGCGCTCGATTTAATCCGCGGAATCGCTGTGCTGGGCATCCTTGCCGTCAATATTGCCGGTTTCGCCGGGCCGACCCAGGCAACGCTAAGTCCGCATGTCCCCCTGTCCGGCTCGCCCGCTGATGAAGCTGCATTTGCGCTGATCTTCATGGTGTTCGAAGGCAAGATGCGGGCGCTGTTCACCCTGCTGTTCGGGGCGAGCATGCTGCTGTTTGTCGAGCGGGCCGAGGCCGCAGGCCGCAATGGCGCGGCGCTGCAATACCGCCGCCTTGGCTGGCTGCTGCTGTTTGGCCTGCTCCATTACCTGCTGCTGTGGTGGGGCGACATTCTGTTCCTCTATGCCGCAATCGGCCTGCTTGCGCTGCGCTTTCGCCGCGCCGATCCCCATGCGTTGGCGGCGGCCGCGCTGCTGCTGTTCGCGGGCTGGCATGGCTTGGGGGCCATCTCGGCCCAACCGGGCGTCACGATCGAGGAGCAGGTCCGCACGGGTGCAGCGCGTCCGGCGCTGGTCGCCCGGCACACCAGCGAAGCCGCAGACGCCCACGCCGCAAGCGAGCGCGAGCTGGAGCGATACCGCGCGCCGTTCCTCGCCCAGATCAAGGACAAGATCCTGCACCGCCCGTTCTGGCAATTGAGGATGACACTGTTCAATTTTGGCGAGACCTTCCCGCTGATGCTGATCGGTATGGCGCTGTATCGCAGCGGTTTTTTCAGCGGAGCATGGCCGCGCCGCTGCTTGCGACTACTCGCAGGTGGAGGGCTCGCGCTGGGGCTGATCCCGACGCTCGCAGTGCTCAGCTGGGTCTGGCCGCGCCATTTCCCGACCCACGCGATGAGTGCGGCGATCAATTACTGGACCGCCCTGCCCCATTTGACCATGGCGCTAGCCTATGCCGCGCTGCTGATGCTGGCCGCGCCGCGCCTGCTGAAAACAAGGCTGGGCCAGCGGATCGAGGCGGCGGGGCGGATGGCTTTCAGCAATTACCTTGGCACCACGCTGGTGATGACCGCGATCTTCTATGGCTGGGGGCTGGGGCTGATCGGCACGGTTGGCGCAGCAGATCAGTTGCTGTTCGTGGCGCTCGGCTGGGTGCTCATGCTCGGTTGGAGCAAGCCGTGGCTCAGTCAGTTCAGGCAAGGCCCGCTCGAATGGCTGTGGCGCTCGCTAACCGAGGTACGGCGGCTGGCTTTTCGGCGTTAATCCGGGGCGAACGGGTTTTTTGCGCTGCGCAGGGTCAACCGGATCGGTACCGCATCGAAGCCCAGTTCGCGGCGGATCCCGTTGACGAGGTAGCGGCGATAGCTTTCGGGCAGCAGTTCGAGCCGCGTGCCGAACACCACGAACCCCGGCGGCCGGGTCTTGGCCTGGGTGATGTAGCGCAGCTTGATCCGCTTGCCGCCAGGGGCCGGTGGCGGGTTGGCGGCCAGTGCATCATCGAACCAGCGGTTGAGCGCACCGGTAGCGACCCGCTTTGACCAGGTCTCGCGCAGATCGAACGCCGCGCCCAGCATCTGATCCAGCCCCTTGCCGGTCCGCGCCGAAACCGCAATCAGCGGTACGCCGCGAACCTGCGCCAGCCCATCTTCCAGCGCGGCGCGAATGCCGTTGAACAGACCCGATGGGTCTTCGGCAATGTCCCATTTGTTGACCGCGATCAGCAGCGCCCGGCCTTCTTCGAGGACATGGCTGGCGATCTTGAGATCCTGATGCTCAAGCCCTTGGGTCGCATCAAGCAGCAGCACCACCACCTCGGCAAAATCGACCGCGTGGCGGGCATCGGCGACCGCCATCTTTTCCAGCTTTTCGGTAATCCGCGCTTTCTTGCGCATCCCCGCCGTGTCGATCAGCCGCACCGCGCGGTCCTCGCCCAGCTTGGGATCGTGCCACACCCAGTCAACCGCAATCGAATCGCGGGTGATCCCCGCTTCCGGCCCGGTTAGCAGCCGGTCTTCGCCCAAAAAACGGTTGATCAGGGTTGATTTTCCCGCATTGGGACGCCCGACGATGGCGAGCTTCAACGGGCCGGACAGCTCGTCCTCATCCTCAGCCTCGTCAGGATCGCGCTGCTTGTCGGCCAGATGCGGCAACAGCGCTTCGAACAGATCGCCCAGCCCCTGGCCATGTTCGGCCGAAAACGCGACCGGATCGCCAAAGCCGAGCGAAAACATCTCATACAAGCCGTGATCGCCGGCCGAACCTTCGGCCTTGTTGGCCAGCGGGATCACCGGCACCTTGGCGCTGCGCAGCCAGCGGGCGATTTCCGAATCGAGCGGGGTCAGCCCGGCGCGGGCATCGATCACGAACAGCGCAACCGTCGCGCCGACCAGCGAAACCTCGGTCTGCTGGCGCATCCGGCCGGGCAGCGTGGTGGGATCGGTATCCTCCCAGCCGGCCGTATCGACGATCGTGAAATCCAGCCCCAGCAGATGCGCCTCGCCAAACCGGCGATCGCGCGTGACGCCGGGCTGATCATCGACCAGCGCGAGCTTCTTGCCGACCAGCCGATTGAACAGCGTCGATTTGCCAACATTTGGCCGGCCGATGATGATGACTTGTGGGAGCATTCGTGCGCCAACTGACCGCTCCCGACGTGCTTGGCAAGCGAAACGGCACATCCTTGCCGTGTTGTTAACCATGGTTGGTAGGCCGGTACTAACTCTCCCCTGCAAGTTTCCATCAAATGAAAAGGCATTATCTTGTAGGCTTGGCGCTGGCGCTACTGGCCTTATCCGCCCCGGTATCAGCCGATTCAGCGGTTGATCTTGACACCGTATCGGGCGGTGGCGCGGCAGAACTCCCGCCCTATCTGCAATGCGTTCCGTATGCGCGCGACGTTTCCGGCATCCGCATTTTCGGCGATGCCCACACCTGGTGGAACCAGGCCGAAGGGCGCTATGCCCGGGGCTATGTCCCCAAAGTTGGCGCGGTGATGGCATTCAAGCCGCATGGCAACTCGCATCTTGGCCATGTTGCCGCGATCAGCCGGATCATCGATTCGCGCACGGTGCTGATCCGCCATGCCAACTGGTCACCGATCAACGGCCGCCGCGGTCAGATCGAGGACAATGTCCGCGTAGTCGATGTTTCGCCGAACAATGACTGGAGCGAAGCGCGCGTATGGTTTGCCCCGATCCAGGCACTGGGCGGCACCGCCTGGCCGGTCCAAGGCTTCATCTACAACGACAAGCCCTTGCGCGGCGAGACAGTGCTGGCCGCAGCAGAGAAGAGCACCGACCCGATCGGCGACATCATCGCCGCGCGATTGCGATAAATTCATCCCCGCACAAACGGGGATCGCTGGCCGCATCATTCGGAGCTGGCATCGACGAGGCCAGCGGTCCCGGATCATCCTGAGCCTGTCGAAGGGCCGGGACGACGAATTTATGCTTTCGCCACCGGCGCATCGTCGCCCAGATCCTCGAACCAGGCTTCGACCGGCCCGTTAAGCTTCAGCGTCAGCGGCTGACCCTTGCGGTCCATGGATTTGCCGGCCTGAACCCGGACCCAGCCCTCGGAAATCGAGTATTCCTCGATATTGGTGCGGACCACGCCCTTGAAGCGGATCCCGATGCCGCGCATCAGCACCTCCTCGTTGAAGAACGGGCTGCGCGGGCTGATCGCCAGATGATCGGGGGGCACGTCTGGGCCAGGTTTGGTTTCTTCACTCATAGGGCGCGGCTCTAGATTGTGTTCGCAGCTTGTCAATTCGGCAGAGCTTGGCTAGGGGCGCGCCTTCCGCTTATCAAGAGTGGGCCGCTTACAGGCGGGGCGCGTAGCTCAGTGGTAGAGCACACCCTTCACACGGGTGGGGTCGCAGGTTCAATCCCTGCCGCGCCCACCATTAGATCAATGACTTAGTGGATTAGATCCCGGTTTCCATGAAATGGACGTGGAAAATGGGGGTCAGACTGACGAGGCGCCTCCGCGCCGGTCTCGACTGGCAGCCCGGCCAGCTAGTCCCGGCGTATCAACATCTTAGAAGGGCATCGCTGTGAACCCACTCCTGCGCATCAGCCTCCTTCCCAAGCCCGCAGACCATCGGTATCCTGCGTCGCGAGCTGGGGGTGATCCTATGAAAGAGATATTCGAGACAGGTGGCGCTTTTGGTGCAACCTTGGTTCAGCTCGCGCTTGCGTTGCTCCTAATAGTTGGGCCCATCGCGGCATTCGTTGTCACAGGGTCAGATAGGGCACGCTTCAGCCCATTTTGGGACTGGCGGCGCGTCGGCGGCATAATGCTTCAAAGCTGCGCGGCGATGACTGTTCTGGCGATCTTGGTCATATTGTTTGGAACCTCTATCGCCGCGTTGTCTGAAGCGGCTTGCCGTGGCGCTGATGATTATGACGCGTGCATGGAGGGGGATGATTGACGCATCGGCAAGTGGGCACTCCTGCTTGGCACTACGACGCAGCGAGCAGCGGCGGTATGAGGCGCAACTCGATGATGGCACCGCCACCTAACACAACGAACTCTTCGACCATCTCGGGGCGACCAAACGTCAGGCGCTCGACCAGGCCGGTGAACGCATCGACACGGACCCTCAATGGCGAGCGATCCCTCGTCGCCCACGAGCTCCCGCCAGTCAGTGACGGCGAGGTGTCGGGGCCGGTTGCCAGGCACCATGACCCCCAGCCCACCCCCCGGCCCCACCTGCGCCGCGCCGCCGTTTATGATATCCCCGCTCCGCGCTAATTTTTTTGCAGCCCAGTCCGGTTCCTACAAAATGGGGAAACCCCAATAGGTTAAATGCGGACAATGCTGGATTATGCTGGTCAAGATAGGATGGTTCGGGCAATTCTATTGCAATGACACCAGCCCCCGCCCCTGCCGTTCTAACACTAAGCCCTCCGAAGGCAGAGGCCACAGGTTCGAATCCTGTCGGGTGCACCATTATTTCAACGACTTACGACGAGCCTATGCGCCTTGTACGAAACGCGCATGGAAAACGTGGTGTTAGATTTGGCGGCTTTCGGAGAGCCAAACCCAAATTTGTCCAACTAACTCGACAAGATGGGTTCCTTGCTAATGAAGTCAATTCTTTCCTATGGCGTTGCAGCAACCGCATACCTGATCGCTTCGCTGCCATGCCAGGCTAAGGACTTGGGCGAATGGTTGGCCGAGCCGCCCAAACATGTGCTTCAAAGCCAAAAACCTCTCTTGCCCCTCTCGCATTGCATAGGCATCGCATTAAGCAGTTGGGGCACGCCGATTGCACTGAACGGCGATGGGCTGGTAGATGTCTATGTTCCAGGGGGCGGCATGGTCCTCCTTGCGATTAGGGTGATCGACAGGGGTTCCATTCGCGTCTTGGAGATCCGCTCGAACAAGGCATTCGACGACCGAGCGAAAAACAAGATCGATACATGTTTGTAGAGTCACCGCCTCCTTAGAGCGTTCTGTGCTATGCCGACCGGTGGTATGGTGTGGTACATGATGCTAAACTCGCCATTTTCAGATGCGCATCGACTGGACGTTTCGGTTGCCCTGAGGCGGCGCGGCGTTCATGGCGGCAACGCATGACGTGTTCTAGGGCGATCAGAGCCACAATCGCTCGTTTTCCCAATTCTGAAAGAAACCTGCGCTGTCCATTCCTAGGCTGGGGACAATTGGGAATGTTATCCAATGAGCTTTGAACCAGCGATGCAACTCCGATTGTGGATTGGTCACTGTGAGCAGGTGTCGCGTAATTGCAGCCGCGCCGTATATTCTGCTTTGCCTCTGGACATCTAGGCCAACGTGCTGGACGTGCTTTGCCTCCCAAACTTTTGGTATCATTGGCTGATCAACCAATGGTTTATTCCATAGGCGCGCATGGTGCGCGCACGCGTTGCGTACATAGTTTAAGCAGCGAACCCAGCTTATCAAAGTGTCAGGCTGGATGTTGTATTTCTTTGCTATGGCGTAGCGATCATTCAGATGGGTCATTTGTAGCAGCTTAGATACCGTTCCAAAATCCCAGAGTTCGACGGCCATCACTATCGGGAGGTTGCCGGTGAACTGTCCTCTAAATTCCGAGACCCAGTGCTCTTTTGAATCGGCTTCAATTTTGTCTGCTCGAGCCAACCATTCTTGATGTCTAGTTTCTCCCGTACGACCGACTTTGCTTGTGCGTTGCAGATCAAGATATTGCTCAGACCTATGACCGAAGCTGTCCCGGCGACCGATCCTGTGAGCCAAATCCACCCTAATCGCGACTTCGATTCTTTCGATGGCATCTAGAAATAAGAGTCGGAGCTTCTTGTCGAATACGTAAAGTTGGACGGCGTGGCGAAACTCAACCCCTGCCCCAAATTTTTCTGGATGAATCATGAACGGGGACCAGTAAGGCCTAAGCCGATAGTAGCCCACTCGCTCAAGGTATGATGTGGCTATGGCGTCATCGGTGACCGCCAGTCCTCTAGACTTTAGCAAAGCTATTTGCTCTGCAAAATTCAAATGAGGCTTTTTGTAGGGAGTTTCCATAAATCCAATAAAAAAGGCCGCCCCTTGATGCCTTGCGGCAACAGCGGGAGCGACCGTGTTGAGCGCCGTATAAAGACAAGGGGTTACTGATTCAACAACAAATTGAATCGCGATCAAACCTGCTCAGCCGACCATCCGGCAAAGCCAGCAGGCACCGTTGAGTGACGCAACCTGTACTCTAGTTCGCTCGCGAGTTGTCGAGATGCGCTGTCATCGCCGCTGCGATAGCCTGCCACATTGTCACACCTGCAAAATCGCCTTCCAACACCAGTGCCCCAATTCTCTGTGCCACGAATATGCCGCCTGTCTACTGCTGATCGCCACCGGCTTTCACCTCGCCCCAAACATGACCTGGCCCATCACCCACACCGACTGGTTGGCCGTCAACCTCATCATCCTCGGGTGCATCGCCAAGTTACTCGGCCACGCCCTGCTCCTCTTTAACCAAAGAGTCTAACCACGAGCAAACTTACCAAGAAGTACCTCGCATTGCTCATCGCCGACCGCCTTGCCGGTTGCCAGCCCGATCCCCCTAGCCGGACTGCGGCAGCGCGGATCGGCGGGGTAGGTCTGCAGATTGTGCGGGACTGGGTGATACGGTTCGACGCCGGCGGTCCCGATGGTCTGCTTGACGGCAAGGCGCCCGGCAGGCGTCCCCTGCTGAATGACGCCCAGCGCCGGGCGCTAGTGGAGATCATCGAGAGCGGCCCGATCCCGGCGATCCATGGAGTTGTGCGTTGGCGGCTGATCGATCTGGCCTGGTGGCTCCACGAGGAATTTGCGATCTCCCTTGATGAGACGACCGTGGGGCGGGAGTTAAGAAAGCTG
>JANLQQ010000107.1:0-29774 GCA_031367905.1 Novosphingobium sp. | reverse complement strand
TCCAGCCGCACTGGCCTTGGCGGTTACGCCGGCCGCTGCGGCCAAGTCGAAGACCTATCCGCAGGCCGAAGCACAGGTGCTGGAGCTTGCCCAACAGGTTATCGCGATGCGCTCGGTCCGGGGGCCGGACAACAAGACGATCGACGTCGCCCGCGCCTTCAAGGCGGCGCTGGTCGCGGGCGGCTGGGCCGATCGCGATATCGAGATTACGCCGGTGGACGATACCGCCTTTGTCATCGCAACGTGGCCGGGCAGCAATGCAAAACTAGGGCCGCTGGTCATCTCTGCCCATATGGACGTGGTCGAAGCCAAGCCGGCGGACTGGCAGCGCGATCCCTTCACTCCGGTGGTGGAGAACGGCTATCTGTTTGGCCGCGGGGCGAGCGATACCAAGTTCGATGCCGCGCTGGCGCTGTCCACGCTGATCGAGCTGCGCCGCCAGGGTTATCGCCCGCGCCGCTCAATCGTGATCGAGTTTTCTGGCGACGAGGAAACCACGATGAAAACCGCGCGGATCATCGCGCAAAAGCTCAAGCATGCCGAGCTGGTGCTCAATGTCGATGGCGCGGGCGGCACTCTGGACGAAGCGAGTGGCAAGCCCGCTTACTGGAGCTGGCAGGGCGCGGAAAAGACCTATACCGATTTCAAGCTGGAAGTGACCAATCCGGGCGGCCACAGCTCGCAGCCCCGGCCGGATAACGCGATCGTCCAGCTGGCTGCCGCGCTGGGCCGGATCGGGGCCTATCGCTTCAAACCCGAGGTCAGCCCGCTGACCAAGGCCTATTTCGAACAGGCCGCCGCGTTTGAAAGCGATCCCAGGCTCGCCGCCGCAATGCGGGGCTTTGCCGCCAATCCGGCAGATCCTGGCGCTATCGCCGCGCTCAGCGCTTCGCCCAGCTACGTCGGCAAGATTGGCACCACTTGCGTTCCGACGATGACGAGCGGCGGCCATGCCGAAAACGCGCTGCCGCAGCGCGCCGCCGCCAACATCAATTGTCGGATATTCCCCGGACATAGCCGCGCCGAGATCATGACCGAACTGACGCGGGTGGTGGATTCGCCGGTGGTGGCAATCTCGGATGCCACCGGCGGGGATTCGGTTGAATCCCCCGCCTCGCCAATGCGGCCCGATTTTGTCAATGCGGTGACCAAAGCGATCCACAAGGCCTATCCGGGCGTTCCAATCGTCCCGGCGCAGTCCTCGGGCGCATCGGACAGCATGTGGTTCCGCGCGCTTGGCGTGCCGAGCTATGGGGCGAGTCCCTCGATGATCAAGGATTCAGATGATTTCAACCACGGCCTCAACGAGCGTATGCCGCTAAGCAATATCCGCCCCGGAATCACCTATTACATCAGCCTGTTCACCGATCTTTCCAAGTAGCGGGCCTTGTCGAAATAAGCGCATCAAGCTGGGCGCGGGCAATTGCGCTAGCTTCGTCCGAAGAAAAGCTGCCGGGGGAGAGGCATAATTCGAGCCACAGGCCATCGACTAGTGCGCTGATTGCGATGGCGGCCCGGCGCTGCTGATCGCCGGGCAAGCCGCAAGCAGCCAGTAGCGCCACCAGCCGGGCGCGGAAATTGGCGTATTGCGTGTCATGCTGTGCGGCAATGTCACTGCGGGCGCGGACTAGGCTCCAGAACGCAATCCAGGTGGCGAGCAGCTGCGGGTCGGCGATCGGGGGCAGAAAGCTGGCGGTGACGAAGGCTTCAAGTTTGGCGCGCGGGTCGGGCCCGGCGGCGGTCAGCGCGGCAGCCAGCGCGGCATCGACCCTAGCGCCGGTGTGCCCATAGGTTGCCGCGACCAGCGCATCGACACTGCCGAAATAATGACCGACCAGCCCAGGTGAAACCCCGGCCTCCAGCGCGATAGTCCGCACGCTGGCTCCGCTCGCGCCTGCGCGGGCCAACACCCGGGCACAAGCCTCGATCAGACTTTGGCGCCGTTCGTCCGGCTCGGCGCGTTTGAATGCAGGTTTATTGCTCACTTGCATTTCCTATCACTTGTTATACGATCGTCCAACAAGCAAGATGGATTCGCCGATCATGGGCAAGCTCGAACAGGCTTTTACCGCGCTGAACGCAGATGAGGTCGATCCCGATGCGGATTGGGGCCTGCCCGGCTGGGTCTACAACGATCCCGAATTCCTGAACCTTGAAATCGCCCGCATCCTGCGCCCTTCATGGCAGATCGTCTGCCATGATAGCGATATTGCCGCGCCCGGAGACTATCGCACACTCGATTATCTGGGCGAAAGCGTGATCGCGATTCGCGGCGATGATGGCAAGGTGCGCGCCTTCACCAATGTCTGCCGCCACCGCGCGATGCGGCTGGTCGAAGGCCCGGCGGGCTGCGCCAGAAAGCTGGTTTGCCCCTATCACGCCTGGACCTATGACAGCGATGGCCGCCTGACCGGCGTGCCAATGAAGGGCGATTATCCGGCGCTCAAGCTGGAGGAAAACGGCCTGACCGCGGTCGATCTGGAACTGTGGCGCGGCTTCATCTTCGTTCGGCTGGAGGACGCCGGGTTCCCCTCAGTGGCCGAAATGATGGCACCCTATGAAGCAGAAATTGCACCCTACCGGTTTGCAGAAGTGCGCCGGATCGGTGAAGTCCGCACCCGGCCCCGCGCGGTCAACTGGAAACAGATCGGCGACAATTATTCTGACAATCTCCATATTCCGGTGGCGCATGACGGGCTGACCCGGATCGTTGGCAAGAGCTATGCGATCGAGGCGCAGCCATGGGTAGACCGGATGATGGGCGATCTGGTGGACAAGCCCTCGGGCAATTTCTGGGAGCGGTTCTATCAGACGCATCTGCCCCGGGCGCATCATTTGCCGCAGGCCTGCCAGCGCCGCTGGCTCTATTACAAGCTGTGGCCGAACATGGCCTTCGATATCTATGCCGATCAGATCGATTTCATGCAGTGGCTGCCGACCGGGCCGACGACGTGTGAATTGCGCGAGATGGTCTTCGCTTTGCCCGACAATAGTCGCGAGATGAAGTTGGCGCGCTATGCCAACGGGCGGATCAACCGGGTGGTCAATCAGGAAGACACCTGGCTGATCGAACGGGTCCAGCAGGGCATGGCCTCGAAGAGCTATACCGCCGGACCGATCGGGTCGAGCGAGGTCTGCCTGCGCAGCTTTGCCAAGAAGATCCGGGCGCTCATTCCCGAAGCGCGATTACATAAAACGCCGCCGCCGGGGTGGAGCAAGACATAGCGGGACCCACCCCCAACCCCTCCCGCAGGCGGGAGGGGGTTCGGTTGTACTCGGTGAGATCAAATCCCCCGCCCGCTTGCGGGAGGGGCAAGGGGTGGGTCATACTGGCTCTAAGCCCAAGGAAAAAACAATGACCAAACATTACGACGCACTGATCATCGGCGGCGGGCACAATGGCCTGACCTGCGCTTTCTATCTCGCCCAGGCGGGGATGCGGGTGCGGGTGCTGGAGAAGCGCCATATCGTTGGCGGCGCGGCGGTGACCGAAGAGTTCCATCCCGGCTTCCGCAATTCGACCGCCAGCTACACCGTCAGCCTGCTGCGGCCCAAGGTGATTGCGGACATGAAGCTGCATGATCACGGCTACCGGGTGATCGAGCGGACGATTTCAAACTTCTTCCCGTTCCCGGACAATTATCTGAAGCTCGGCGGCGCAGCGGGGCGGACCGAGGCCGAATTCGCGCGCTTCTCGAAAAAGGATGCCGCCGCTTATCCCGCCTATGATGCGGCGCTGGAAAAGGTCGCCAATGTGCTGCGCGATCTCAGCCTTAAGATCCCGCCCAACGTCGGGGGCGGGCTCGCCTCGATGATCGCGGCAGCCCAGCAGGGCTGGCCGATGGCCAAGCTCGATCTCTCGGTCCAGCGCGATCTGCTCGATATTTTCACCAAATCGGCGCGCTCGTTCCTGGACGGCTGGTTTGAGGATGATCACGTCAAGTCGGCCTTCGCCTTCGATGCGGTGGTCGGAAATTACGCGGGCGTTTCCACTCCGGGCTCGGCCTATGTGCTGCTCCACCATGTGTTTGGCGAAGTGAACGGCAAGCTGGGCGCTTGGGGCCATGCGGTGGGCGGCATGGGCGCGATCACCCAGGCGATGGCCAAGGCCTGCGAGCTGCAAGGGGTTGAGATCAGCCTTGAGGCACCTGTGGCGAGGCTCTTGGTCGATGGTGGGAAAGTAACCGGCGTCCGGCTCGAAAGCGGCGAAGAGATTGTCGCGCCGATCGTGGCCTCCAACGCCGGGCCGGCGCTGCTCTATCCCCAGCTGGTCGATCCCTCGGATCTGGACGAGGACTTCAAAAAGCGGATCAAGGGCTTCAAGACCTGCAGCGGGACCTTCCGGATGAATGTGGCGCTGTCGGAATTGCCCAGCTTCACGGTCTTGCCGGGCAAGGAACTGGCCGAGCATCACACCGCCGGGATTATCATCGCCCCGGGCATGGATTACATGGATCAGGCCTTCATCGACGCCCAGCAGCATGGCTGGTCGAAGCAGCCGATCGTCGAGATCAAGATCCCCAGCACGGTCGACGATAGCCTCGCCCCCCCGGGACAGCACGTCGCCAGCCTGTTCTGCCAGCAGTTCGATCCCGCCGTTGACTGGGACACACACCGCGAGGAAGTCGCCGATCTGATTATTAACACCGTCAACGATCACGCCCCCAATTTCATGGCCAGCGTGATCGCCACCCAGATCCATTCACCGCTCGATCTGGAACGCAAGTTCGGGCTGATTGGCGGCGATATCATGCACGGCAACATGGGGATCGACCAGCTGTGGGCGGCGCGGCCCGTGCTGGGCCACGGCGATTATCGCGGGCCGATCAAGGGGCTCTATATGTGCGGCGCTGGCACCCATCCCGGCGGCGGCGTGACCGGCGCGCCGGGGCATAATGCGGCGCATGCGATATTGGCGGATCGCCCGCTTATCCGGAAGCTGTTGCGTTCTTGACCGCCCAGTAAACTGGCAGACCAGCCGCGACCAGCAGCGCGCCATAGATCATCGCTTCAACGCCCAGGCCCCATTGCGCCCAGACGGTGAAGCCTGCGGCGATCACGGCGATCAGGCCAAGCTTGCGATCGCCGGGGATCAGGCGCAGCGCGGCCAGCGAGGTCATCAGATAGGTCAGAAGCCCGGCCGCCAGGCTGACCGAGGCGATGAAAACGAACAGGTCTGCCAGACCGCGCTGGTAGTTCATCAGCGTGATGATGCTGAGCAGGCTGCTGGAAACCAGATGCGAGCGCAGCGGCACGCCGCGCTTGCTCTCGGCTGCGAACCAGCGCGGGAATACGCCGCCGCGCGCCATCGCCCACGGCATCTCGGCCTGCACCAGCACCCAGCCATTGAGCGTTCCGAACGCGCTGACTGCTGCGAACACCGCGACAATCGCTGCAACATTTCCGCCGAGCTTGCTGCCGAGGAAATCGGCAATTGGTGCAGGCGATGCTGCCGCCTCGCCGATCGGCATATACAGCGCAAAGGCAGTTGATATGCCGAGATAGACGAGGCCGGTCAGCAAGACCCCCCACAGCGTCGCGCGGGGAATATCGCGCGCGGCATTCTCGACCTTGTCGGCCGGGACCGTGGCGGATTCAAGGCCGAGAAAGCCCCAGAAGGTCAGGCCGACGGCGGCAGAAATCGCGCCCGAACTGATCGCCACCCCCGAATTGGGCGCTTGCGGCGCCCCGCTCAGCAGCATCCGCAGCGCGAGCACGATCAGCAGGATCAACGGCAGTAGTTTGAGCAGAACGGTGATTTCCTGAACCCGCCCGGCAGAGCGCACCCCCATCAGATTGATGAAGGTCGCCAACCACACAAAGCCCACGGCCAGCACTGCCGGAAGCCCCGGAGTGGTGCCGATCTGGGGAACCAGCAGGCTGAGGCTGCTAACGACGGCGACTGCCACCGCCGCATTGCCAACCCAGCTCATCACCCAATAGCTCCAGGCGGTGACGAACCCGGGCAGCGGCCCGAACGCCTCATCGACATAGGCATAGGGCCCGCCCGCCTGGGGGGAGCGGGCACCCAGCCTGGCAAAAACAACCGCGAGGCACATCGCCCCGCCAATCGTCACCAGCCAGCCGACAATCTGGTTGTAGCCAAGCGGGGCAAGCGAGGCCGGCAGCAGGTAAATTCCCGAGCCGATCATATTGCCAACGACCAGCGCGAGCAGCGCCCAGAAGCCCAGTCCGCGCTTTGGTGTTGTATCCATCATGCAATCCCCTTGCACCCATCTTGCAGACTAACGCTTGATTGCAAAGCGTCGCCATGTTTCTGGGGGCAGATGAGCAACGTCACCATCAACGACTCTGGCCAAAGCTGGCTCGCGCGCCTCGGCCAGTATCACCCCCGCCTGATCGAGGCGGCGGTGGCGATGAACGAAAACCGGCTGCATGATGCCGAGCCGTTGCTGCGCGCACATCTGAAGGAAGATCCGTTCGATGTCGCGGCAATCCGTATGTTTGCGGAAGTTGCCGGGCGGATCGGGCGCTACAAGGATGCCGAGAATCTGCTGCGCCGCGCGGTGGACTTGTCTCCCGCCTTTACTGCGGCGCGGGCCAATCTGGCGCTGGTGCTGTACCGCCAGAACCGCGCCGAAGAGGCGATCGAGCAGCTCAACCAGGTTATGGCGGAAGAGCCGGACAATCCCGGCCACGCCAACCTCGCCGCTGCTGCCTTTGGCCGGATTGGGGATTATGAAGAGGCCATCGGGCTTTACGAAGCGGTGCTGAAAGAGGCGCCAAACCTGCCGCGGGTGTGGATGAGCTTTGGCCATATGCTCAAAACGGTCGGGCGGCAGGGGGATGGCGTGGCCGCCTATCGCCGCGCAATCGCGCTGATGCCCGAACTCGGCGAGGCGTGGTGGAGCCTTGCCAACCTCAAGACCGTGCGGTTCAGCGATGCCGATATTGCCGCGATGGAAGCAGCGCTTTCGCGCGGGAATATCGCTGAGGAAGACCGCTTCCACCTCGATTTTGCGCTGGGCAAGGCGCTGGAGGACCGCAAGGATACCCCCGAAGCATTCGCGCATTATGTTGCGGGCAATGCCCTCCGCCGGTCATTGTTGCCCTATGATCCGCAAGATACCACCCGGTTTGTCGACAATCTGATCGCCGCCGCCACGCCGGAACTGTTTGCATCGCGCGAAGGGCAGGGCTGCGATGCCACTGATCCGATCTTCATCCTGGGCATGCCGCGTGCGGGATCAACCTTGATCGAGCAGATCCTTTCCAGCCACAGCGCCGTCGAGGGCACCAGCGAACTGCCCGATATCCCGGCGCTGGCGTGGCGCGGCGGCACTTATCCAGCCAGTCTGCTCCCGCTGCAGGGTGAGGATTTGCGAAGGCTGGGCGAGGAATACCTCCAGCGCACGCGGATCCAGCGCAAGACCGAGCGGCCCTTGTTCATCGACAAGATGCCCAACAATTGGGCGCATGTCCCGTTCATCCGGCTGATCCTGCCCAACGCGAAAATTATCGATGCGCGGCGTCATCCGCTCGGCTGCTGCTTCTCCAATTTCAAGCAGCATTTCGCCCGGGGCCAGCCGTTCAGCTATGGGCTTGCGGACATGGGGCACTATTACCGCGATTATGTGCGGCTGATGGCGCATATGGACGCGGTGCAACCGGGGCAGGTGCACCGGGTGATCTATGAAAACATGGTCGATGATACCGAGGCCGAGGTGCGCCGCTTGCTGGCCTTCTGCGGGCTGGAGTTTGAGGACGCCTGCCTGGCCTTCCACGAGACCGAGCGGGCGGTGCGGACTGCCAGCTCAGAACAGGTCCGCCAGCCGATCTTCCGCGAGGGAACTGAAGGCTGGAAAAACTTTGCGCCCTTCCTTGATCCCTTGCGTATAGCATTGGGGCCAGTGTTGGAGGCTTATCCCGAAGCTCCAGAAGCGTGGTAATTCTGCCACTCTGGTGCTGCTATAAGTCGAATTAATATCACACTTGCTTGACGGCGGCCTGTCGGGAAATCAGGATGGCGGGGTAATAAAACAAATTGGGGTATCGCATGCGTAAAACTGCTCGCCGCGCCGTTACGGCCGCGCTATTCGCTTCTACAGCCATGTCGGTTACACCCGCGTTCGCGCAGGAAGTGCAGGCCGAAGAGAGTGCCGACGACAGCGATGCAATTATCGTCACCGCCCAAAAGCGCAGTGAAAACTTGCAGAACGTGCCGATCAGCATCCAGGCATTGGGCACTCAAAAGCTCGATCAGCTGAATATCACCGATTTTAAGGGCTATGCGCAGCAGCTGCCGTCGGTCTCGTTCCAGGCGCTGGGCGGAACGCCCGGCACCAACGTGGTCTATATGCGCGGCGTCGCGTCTGGCGGGGACGGCAACCATTCGGGTACGCTGCCTTCGGTCGGCGTCTATCTTGATGAACAGCCGGTGACGACGATCGGCGGCAATCTTGATGTCCATATCTATGACATCGCCCGGATCGAAAGCCTCTCGGGCCCGCAAGGCACGCTTTATGGCGCTTCGTCTGAAGCTGGTACGCTCCGCATTATCACCAACAAGCCCAGCACCAAAGGCTTTGAAGGCCGCGTCGATGGCGAAGTGAACACCGTCCGCAATGGCGGAGTAGGCGGCAAGCTGGAAGGCATGATCAACGCCCCGCTGTCCGAAATGGCAGCGCTGCGGGTGGTCGGCTTCTATCAGCGCGATGCTGGTTATATCGACAATGTTCCGGGCACGCGAACCTTCTGCGGCACCACGCTTTATGACGATGGAGCTCCGCCAGCCGCAATCGGCTGTCTCAAGGATGGTATTTCGGTCAACAACGCCGCTTTCGTCAAAAAGGACTACAACGAAACCGAAACCTGGGGCGGCCGCGCGGCACTGAAGGTTGATCTGAACGATAACTGGACGGTGACGCCTGCGGTTATCTATCAGGATACCCGCAGCAATGGCTCTTACGCTTATGACCCCAGCGTCGGTGACCTTCAGGTCCAACGCTTCACTCCCGAATTCCGCAAGGACAAGTTTATCCAGGCGGCGCTGACGATCGAAGGCAAGCTGGGCAATTGGGATGTGACTTATGCCGGGGCCTATCTTGATCGCAAGACCTCATCGTCCAGCGATTATACTGATTATTCAGAAGCTTATGACTCGCTGTATGAATCAGTTGGCGGCCTTGCCTATTACTTCGCCTATCAGGATGCATCGGGCAGCACGATCGATCCGCGCCAGACGGTGCTGGGAACCGATCACTTCAAGAAAATGAGCCAGGAATTGCGCGTGGCATCCCCGGCAACCGATCGCTTCCGGGTGGTGGCGGGTGCGTTCTATCAGCGCCAGACCAATGCGATCCATCAGGATTACCAGATTGCGGGTCTCGCTCCGCTGCTGTCGGTCAATGGCCTGCCAGGCACGCTGTGGCTGACCCAGCAGGAACGGGTCGACACGGATTATGCGATGTTCGGCGAACTGAGCTATGATCTGACCGACACGGTCACCTTCACCGCCGGTGGGCGCGCATTCATCTATGATAACTCGCTGATCGGCTTCTTCGGCTTCGGCCGTAACCCGGCGTATATTCAGGATGTGAATGGAGATCCGCTTCCGGGATCTCCGCCGCCAAACGCGGCCTATTCTTCAAGGACCGGAGTTGCGGGTTGCTTCACTACTACTGGTGAACGGCTGCGCGATTCTCAAATTAACGGTCAGCCTGTCAACACCCTGCTTCCGGCGGCGGTCGCTGGCGGCCCCTGCACCAACCTTGGGGTCTTCTCGAATGGCTCAATCATTCCGGTCAAGGCCAAGGGCGCTGGCGGCACCTACCGCTTTAACCTGAACTGGAAACCGAACAGCGGCTTGCTGCTGTATGGTACGGTTTCGCGCGGGTTCCGTCCCGGCGGGATCAACCGCCGGGCTGATGTGGACCCGTATCAGCCCGATTATCTGCTCAACTTCGAGATGGGTTGGAAGGCTACGCTGGCACCTGGCATCCGGCTTAACGGTGCGGTTTATCAGCAGGAATGGAAGAAGTTCCAGTTCGCTTTCCTTGGCGCCAACAGCTTTACCGAAATCCACAACGGACCCAATGCCCGGATCCGCGGCGTGGAAATGGACCTGAGCGTTAATCGTGGGCCGCTGTCGCTGACTGTATCGGGTGCCTATACCGACGCCAAGACCACCCAGAACCTCTGTTCAATCGACGACCCGACCTACCAGTGTACTGGATTGGATGCTTCCGACCGTCCGGTCCTGATCACCGCTCCAAAGGGAACGCGTCTGCCGATCACGCCGCGCTGGAAACTTGCCAGCACGCTGCGCTATACCGCCGATATGGGCACGGCCAAGGTTTATGGCCAGGTTAACGCCGCCTATCAGAGCCAGGCCTCGAGCGATATTCGCCAGCAGATCTACAAGGTCTACCCCAGCACCGACATCATCAATCCCGCACAAGAGCTTGGCGCGCTTAAAGCATTCACTACGGTCAACCTTGCGGTTGGGGCAGATTGGGACAAGTTCAGCCTCGAGTTGTTCGTTTCCAATCTGTTCGATGAACGCGGCCAGATATCGCGCTTCCTCGCCTGTGGTTCATGCGGCCAGCGGCCCTATATTGTGCCGTCGCAGCCGCGCACGATCGGGCTGCGCGCCGGGATCAAGTTCTGATCTGACCTGAAATGTGACCGGAATTGCCGCCTCCTTCGCGCAAACGAAGGGGGCGGTTTTCGTTCAAGGCAGCTTCGCTTTCGGGAAGCCCGCCCAGCAGGCGTCATAATCCGTTTGCAACAGCGGGGTTGCCATTGCCCAGGCCGTGGGGCGCAGCACCCAGCGGCTTTCGAACATGAAGGCCAGCGTATCGTCCAGCTTCACCGGGGCGAGGTCCGCCGCCATCGCTCCTGCGGTAGCAGCGGCATCGGGCCCGTGCCCGGCCATCTGGTTGTGCAGACTGGCCCCACCGGGATCGAACCCGCCGCCCTGTTTGGCATCATATTCACCGCGCACCAGACCCATGAATTCGCTCATTATATTGCGGTGGAACCACGGCGGACGGAAGGTGTCTTCGCCGACCATCCAGCGCGGCGGAAAGATTGCGAAATCGCAATTGGCGGTGCCGGGCTGTTCGCTGGGCGAGGTCAGGACCGTGAAAATCGAGGGATCGGGATGGTCGAAGCTGACCGTGCCGATCGTGTTGAAGCGGGCCAGATCATAGCGGCACGGCGCCGAATTGCCGTGCCAGGCCACGACATCAAAGGGTGAATGGTCCAGTGTGGTCCGCCACAGCGCCCCCTGGAATTGCTGGATTAGCTCAAACTTTTCATCGCGGTCCTCGAACCATGCCACCGGGGTCTCGAAATCGCGCGAATTCGCCAGACCATTCGAGCCGATCGGACCAAGCCCGGGCAGTTCGAACGGAGCGCCGTAATTCTCGCAGACATAGCCGCGCGCCGGACCGTCCAGCTCGACCCGAAAGCGCAGTCCGCGCGGGATCAGGGCAATATGCCCCGGCGTAAGGTCCATCCGGCCGAGCTCGGTTACGATCCGCAAGGTGCCCTGCTGCGGAACGATCAGCAGCTCGCCATCGCTGAACTGCGCCACCCGCCGGTCCATCGAGACATTGGCGGCATAGAGATATACTGCGATACCCGCGCCGGTTCCGACATCGCCATTACCGCAATAACTGACCAGACTATCGATCCAGTCAATCGGCGCATCGGGCAGCGGCAGCGGGTCCCAGCGCAGCCGGTTGGGGCTGAGAGCGGCATCGCCGAACGGTCCGCTGCGCAACTGCAACGCAGTTGCATAAGGGGTGAACGGCGGGTGCGCCGCCGCCGGGCGCATCCGGTAAAGCCAACTGCGGCGGTTCTGGTGCCGGGGCGCTGTGAAGGCGCTCGATGAGAACTGCTCGGCATAAAGCCCAAAGGCGGGCCGCTGCGGACTGTTGCGTCCGATCGGCAGCGCGCCGGGCACTGCCTCGGTTGAATGATGGTTGAGGAAGCCTGTCTGGTAGGACATATCCGGCACTCTATATAGTTTCAATTGAAACTTCTTTAATCGCTTCGCACGGCTGAGGCAAGTCTTGTTGCCTGCGCGGTGGAGATAGAGCGACTTGCGTTAAATCAGAACCAACCCGCCACCCTGAGCTTGTCGAAGGGCCGTCTTTTGTTCCCCGCCTCACGCCCGGCCTCAGGAAGAAGTGCAGCCCTTCGACAGGCTCAGGGTAAGCGGGTTTTGGATTGAGTGATTCAAAATTCGTGCACACAGATCTAGTGGAGGCGTCATTCCCCGCTATCCCGTTCCAGCTGGTAAGCGGCGGTGAGGTAAGCATCGGCGGCGGCGCGCAGCCGGGGGTGCTTGGGGAAAGCGTCTGCCGGAAACGGGGCAAAGCCCAGCGCGTCCATCAGCGCCCACAGCGCAAATTTTCGCCCTGGCTCTTGCTCCACACCGAAATCCATCGCCAGTTTCCCGTCGGCCAGTTCGCGCGCAGCCGGGCTCAGCGCATCGGGATCACCGCCGAAGTAATACTCAAGCAGCGCGTCAAGGTCCATCGGCTCAGCCCAGCCAGCCGAGCGCAGTGGCACCCCACACGGCGCCCCCGCCAGCGGCCAGCGCAGTGGCATAGCCCAGCCAGCTGCGCCCAGGGCTGCGGCGTTCCCACACCAACGGGTAATCCGGCAGCGGCGGAGCTTCGGGCGCGCCGCCCTTGGCTGGATAGCTATCCTCGATCCGGCGGATCAGGGCGGGCAAGCGCAGCAGCGTATCGGCGTCTTCCTTCATCCGCGCCGCAATTGCGGCTTCCGGCCCGAGCTCGTCGCGGATCCACTCGCGCACGAACGGGGCGGACACGTCCCACATGTTGATCGCGGGATCGAGGCTGGTCGCCAGCCCCTCAACCATCACCATGGTCTTTTGCAGCAGCAGCAGGTGCGGCTGGGTTGCCATGTCGAAATCGCGGGTGATCGCGAACAGCCCGTCCAGCATTTGCCCGACCGACAGCTCGCTCACCGGTTTGCCGCGCATCGGCTCGCCCACGGCGCGCAGCGCAGTCGCGAATTCACCGACCGAATGATAGCTCGGCACATATTGCGCTTCGAAATGGATCTCGGCGACGCGAAGGTAATTGCCGGTGGTCAGCCCATAAAGGATCTCGGCCAGCCAGGCCCGCGCCCGCCGGTCGATCCGGCCCATGATCCCGAAATCGATTGCCGCAATCGTCCCGTCGGCCTGCACAAACAGATTGCCCTGATGCATGTCTGCATGAAAGAAGCCGGCGCTGATCGCCTGGGTCAGGAACGCCAGCACCAGCCGCCGGGCCAGATCGGGCATATCATGGCCCGCAGCCCGCAACGCCTCGATCTCACTGATCTTGACCCCTTCGACCCAGTCGATCGTCATGACCTTGCCATTGGTCCGGTCCCAATCGACCCCGGGCACCGCGTAGCGCTCATAGCCCTTCATCACATCGGTGAGTTCCGAAGCGGAGGCTGCTTCGCGCCGCAGATCAAGCTCGCGCAGGGTCCAGCGTTTGAAATTGGCGATCGTCAGCCGCGGGCGCAGCCGCTGCGCCTCGCCGCCCAGCGCTTCAAGATGCGCGGCGGCCCATTCATAGGTTTCGATATCGCGGGCGAATTTCTCACGGATGCCCGGTCGCAGCACTTTGATCGCCACTTCGCGGCCCTCGGCGGTAACTGCCTTGTGGACCTGCGCAATCGAGGCCGAGCCAACCGGGACCGGATCGATGCTGGAATAGAGTGTTTCCAACGGGCGGCCAAAACTGGCCTCAATCTCGTGGCGGATCGCGGTGAAACTCACCGGCGGGAGGCTGTCTTGCAACGACAGGAGGTTATGCGCTGCCTCGTCGCCAACCAGATCGGGCCGGGTCGCGAGTGTTTGCCCCAGCTTGATCGCGGCCGGACCGATTGCCCGAAACGCACCGGCATAGTCGGGAATGCGGGGTTGAAAGGTGCCTAGCCGCGCGATCCGGCACAGCCGCCGAACCTGCAGCGGCGTATTGGGATCGCGCTCAATCCCGCGCAAAGCTCCGTGGCGGGCAAGCGTCCGGCCCCAGCGCAGCAGGCGAAAAATATGGGTCGTCGAACGGGTCAAATTTTCCAGCCCGAATGGATCGCAACCAGTCCGCCCAGAATCGGCTCAACCTTAGTCCGGGCAAACCCGGCGTCGCGGATCATGCCTTCGAACTCCTGCATCGGCGGGAACCGGCGGATCGATTCGATCAGGTAGCGATAGCTTTCTCCATCGCCGGCAATTGCCTCACCGATCCGGGGCACCAGCCGATGCGAATAGAGGTCATAGGCTTGCTTGAAGCCGGGCCATTCGGTGGTCGAGAACTCAAGGCAGAAAAACCGTCCGCCAAACTTCAACACGCGGTGCGCCTCAGCCAAAGCAGCATCGATCCGGGTGACGTTGCGAATACCAAAGGCGATGGTGTAGCCATCGAAGATCCGATCCTCGAATGACAGTTCCTCGGCATTCTGGCGCGACCAAACCAGGCCATCTATCCCCCGCTCCATGGCCCGCTCGATGCCCACATCGAGCATGTCCTGGTTGATGTCGGAGACGGTCACCACCGCGCCATACTCCGCCAGGCGGAACGCGATATCGCCGGTCCCGCCCGCCATATCGAGGAAGGTTTCGTGCGCGCGCGGTTTGATCCGCCGGATCAAGCGGTCCTTCCACAAACGGTGCATCCCGCCCGACATGGCATCATTCATCACATCATACTTGCGCGCGACACTGGAAAAGACCTCACCCACCCGGGCGGTTTTTTCCTCGGGACTGACGTCTTCGTAGCCGAAAGATACCTGGTTGCTCATGAGCAGCGCCATAGGGGAGTTTCAGCAGCGCGGGAAGGCTGTTAGGAGGAGCAAATGCCGGAATTACCCGAAGTAGAAACCACCGTCAGGGGCCTCACCAGATACCTGGCGGGTGAGCGGCTCACCCGCGTCACGCTCCACCGTGCAAACCTGCGCCGACCGTTCCCGCCCAGCCTGGTCCAGTCGCTCACCGGGGCGACCGTTACCGCGCTCGGGCGGCGGGCCAAATATGGGCTGATCCACACGGATCGCGGGCAGACCATGGTGTTCCATCTTGGCATGTCGGGGCGCTGGCGGATCGATCCGGCGGAGCTGGGCAAGCACGATCATCTGGTGCTGGAAACTGGCGCCGGCCACGTTCTGGCGCTGTGCGATCCGCGCCGGTTCGGCTCGGTTGACCTGATCGATAGTGCGGCGCTGGAGGGCTGGCCGAATTTCGCCAGCCATGGCCCAGAGCCGCTGGGACCGGGGCTGACTGTGGCGCGGCTGCGGCAGGCGTTGGCTGGGCGCAGTGCAGCGATCAAGCTGATGCTGCTCGATCAGCGGATCGTCGCGGGGCTGGGCAATATCTATGTTTGAGAAGCGCTGTTCCGCGCACATATCGATCCGCGCAAGGCAGCCGGGAAGGTTTCCGGGGCGGCGCTGGAGCGGCTCGTTCCGGCGATCCGCGCGGTCTTGACCGAGGCGATTGCGGCGGGCGGGTCAAGCTTGCGTGACTTTACCCAGCCAGACGGTGAGCTCGGCTATTTCTCCAAGCAGTTCGATGTCTATGATCGGACCGGCCAGGACTGCGGCTGCGGAGGGGCGGTCACGCGGATCGTTCAGGGCGGGCGGAGCACATGGTATTGCGGCCAGTGCCAGAAGTGAGAGGCCAATGCCAAACTCAATGGCAATGCCAATGGCAAAGATCGCCGGATCGCTTGACGGTTCGCCCTCCGCTGGTTAAGGGCCGCGCTTTCCGCCGGGGTGACTCTAGTCAGCCTGCGCGATTCTGCACGAATTTCAACTGATACAGGCTGCATCCAGTCAGCCGGACGAAGGACAGACATGGCCAATACGCCGCAAGCCAAAAAGCGCATCCGCCGGAATGACAAGCGCGCCGAAATCAACGGCAACCGCATTGGCCGCATCCGCACCTTCGTCAAGAAGGTCGAGGCAGCTCTTGAGGGCGGCGACAAGGCGGCTGCGGCGCAGGCGCTCCATGCCGCGCAGCCCGAACTGGCGCGCGGGGTCGCTCGCGGCGTGCTTCATAGGAACACTGCTTCGCGCAAGCTGTCGCGACTGACCAAGCGCGTCGCCGCGCTCTGATTCGCGATACCGATTCGCCGCACTGATGGTGCGGCGTTGGCACGAACACAGAACGAAACCGGAATTGGGTCGGCGGGCATCCCGTCGGCCCTTTTCGTTGCATAAGGC
This sequence comes from Novosphingobium sp., assembly GCA_031367905.1. Taxonomy (GTDB): domain Bacteria; phylum Pseudomonadota; class Alphaproteobacteria; order Sphingomonadales; family Sphingomonadaceae; genus Novosphingobium. The sequence continues at coordinate 13,562 of JANLQQ010000107.1, read as the reverse complement.
AACCGAATTACGGTCTGGCACTAAGCCTATGTAATCCCGCGATTCGCACTCCGGAATTCTGGAAAACCCAAGGTAAACAGAGCATTATCCTTAAGTCGGTAGATTTCCGAGGGTGCTATAGAGTCAAGGTAGAATATTTCATTTTTTTTACATCCCGCGCCTTGCCCTCGGCGCAGAACGCTTCATAAAACCGTCTCTGACCAGGGCACTTTTAGCCCGGGTTTCATAAAACAACTACGGAGCCGATCGTCTGCAAGGGGTGCGGATGAGCAGGAACTCTGCGCGTGCCTGGCGGCGTGTGTGGACTATTGGGTGGCTATTTATTGGGGGCGAACCGGGTGACTGGTACGAATATAATCGGATCGCAGGTGGCGGAGCCTGCACAAGGCAAGGCAGTTGAAGAGCGCATGCGCGAAGAACAAGAAGCGCTCGACTTCGCGGCAGACTGGGCTGACATCAGCTTGGGATTGCGTAAGGATCTGGGCCAGCAGCTTCACGGCCAGTGGATCAAGCCGGTTCAGCTCGGCAGTTTCTGCAAGGAAACCGGTACGCTGGACCTGTTCCTCCCCACCGAATTCTCGGCCAACTGGGTGGCTGATCGCTTTGCTGATCGGCTTTCGCTGGCGTGGAAGATTGCCCGGCCCGATGTCCGTAATGTCCGCATTTCGGTTCATCCGGGACGGCGTCAGATGCCCGAATTGCGGCTCGGCCGCGAAGGGGGTGCGCGCCGCGCAGCCAATGATGGCGCGATGTCCCAACCAGGCGATGCGCTTGGCATGGGCGGGGGCGATTTTGGGGCAATCGGCCAGGGTTCGCCGGGGATGGGTTCGATCGGGCTCGATCCGTCGCTGACTTTCGCGACCTTCGTCACCGGCACAGGGAATGTGCTGGCCTGCAATGCCGCGCAGCGGATGGCGGCAGTCGAAGTGCCGCAGTTTTCCCCACTCTATCTCAAAGGCGCGACCGGGCAGGGCAAGACCCATCTGCTCCACGCCATCGGCCACAATTATCTCGCCGCCCATCCCCGGGCGCGGATCTTCTATTGCTCGGCCGAACGGTTCATGGTCGAATTTGTTCAGGCGCTGCGCCAGAACCAGATGATCGAGTTCAAATCGCGGCTGCGCGGGTTTGATCTGCTGCTGGTCGATGACATCCAGTTCATCATCGGCAAGGCCAGCGCGCAGGAAGAACTGCTTTACACGATCGACGCGCTGCTGGCCGAAGGCAAGCGGCTGGTGTTTGCCGCCGATCGCGCGCCCCAGGCCTTGGACGGGGTGGAGCAGCGCCTGCTCTCGCGCCTGTCGATGGGCCTTGTCGCGGATATTCTGCCCGCCGATATCGAACTGCGCCGCTCGATCCTGGAACACCGGCTGGCGCGGTTTTCGCCCACGCATGTGCCCGCCGATGTGATCGAATTCCTTGCCCGCACGATCAATCGCAATGTGCGTGAGCTGGTGGGCGGCCTCAACAAGCTGATCGCCTATGCCCAGTTGACCGGCCAGGCCGTGTCGCTCCAGCTGGCCGAAGAACAGCTGACCGATATCCTCTCGGCCAACCGCCGCCGGATCACGATCGACGAAATCCAGCGCACCGTCTGCCAGTTCTACCGGGTCGATCGGACCGAAATGTCGAGCAAGCGCCGCGCCCGTGCGGTGGTCCGCCCGCGTCAGGTCGCGATGTATCTCGCCAAGGTGCTGACCCCGCGTAGCTACCCCGAAATTGGCCGCAAGTTCGGCGGACGCGATCACTCGACCGTGATCCACGCAGTGCGCCTGATCGAAGATTTGCGGACCCGCGATGCCGATATGGACGGCGACGTGCGCTCGCTGCTGCGGCAGCTGGAATCCTGACAATGCCGGGTCTAAGGGGCAGGTCATGAGCCTGCCGCCTGACCGCCTTGACCGTTTCGCCCGCCATATCGTCCTGCCCGAAGTTGGCGGGGCGGGGCAAGTGGCGCTGACCAAGCGCCATATCGTGCTGGTCGGCTGCGGCGGGATTGGCTCGCCTGCGCTGCAATATCTGGCGGCAGCGGGGATCGGACGGCTGACGCTGGTTGATGACGATGTGGTCGATGCCAGCAATCTCCAGCGCCAGACGATTTTTACCCCCGCCGATATTGGCAAATCGAAGGCAGAGGTCGCAGCGGCTTGGATCCGCCGGTTCGATCCGGTCCTCGAAGCCCGCGCGTATCCCGAGAGGGTGGGGGGGGCAAGCGCCGCGCAGGTCTTCGAAGGTGCTGATCTTGTGCTCGACGGCTGTGACAATTTCGCGACTCGCCTGGCCGTCTCGGACGCCTGTGTCGCCGCCGGGGTCCCGCTGACCAGCGCCGCGATCGGACGCTTCCAGGGCCAAATTGCGAACTTTGCCGGGCACTTGCCGGGTGAGGCCTGTTATCGCTGCTATGTCGGCGATGCCTTCGATGCCGAGGATTGCGACAGCTGCGCGGCTGACGGCGTGCTGGGCGCGATGGCCGGGATGGTGGGATGCTTTGCTGCGATGCAGGCGATTCGCGTGTTGCTGCAAGGCACGGCGAGCCTGGGAGATCCGCAGTGGAGCCGGCTGCATCTGTTCGAGGGGCTGGTGCCGAGCCTGCGCACGCTGAGCATCGCCAAGGATCCGGAGTGCCGGGGCTGCCGATCAGAAACTGGCTCCGTCGATCAGGCGGCGCGGTAAATCCCGCCACAATTCGGGATCGAACATACGCAGATTGACTGCCATTCGCTTGTAATCACTTCCGATCGGGGTCCAGTGAGTCGTGCACCCGCATTCTGGGCAATGCCACGTGGTCAGCATGCAATCGCCCTGCACATAGCCCTTCGCCTCGCCCTCGGCCCGCACCGCTTCCAGCGGGCAATGGTGCCACAGCCCGCCGATCCGCCGGCACAGCGAGCAATTGCAATCCCCGGCGTCGCTGGGTGTCTCGCTCAGGGTCAATTGAATCGCGCCGCAATGGCAACTTCCTTGATGCAAGCTCATCCCAATATCTCCTCCACCCATTCCGGCACCATGGTGCTTGCCGGTCCCAGCCGGGTTTCATCGAACCAGGCCGAGCCCTGGCTGCGCTCAAGATTGAGCTCGAGCGTGTTTGCGCCGAGCTCGCGGGCATTGCGGACCAGCCCAGCGGCGGGATAGACCGCGCCCGAGGTTCCGATCGAGACAAACAGATCAGCGCCGCGCAGCGCGCCATAGATCTCGTCCATCCGGTAGGGGATCTCGCCAAACCACACGACATCGGGGCGAAGGGTGCGGGCCTGACAGGCCGGGCACGGCGGGCGCGCCCCGCTCGAATCGGCGATCAGCGGCGTGGTCCAGCGGGAGCGGACGTCGCAAGAAATGCACCAGGCATTGAGGTGCTCGCCGTGCATATGCAGCACGCGCCGTGCGCCAGCCCGCTCGTGCAAATCATCGACATTCTGGGTGACGATCAGCAAGTCCCCGCTCCATTCCGCATCGAGCCGGGCCAGCGCAGCATGCGCTGCGTTGGGCTGCTTCTCCTGAATCGTGGCACGGCGCATATCATAGAACCGCAGCACCAGTTCGGGATCACGGGCGAATCCCTCAGGGGTTGCGACGTCCTCGACCCGGTGCTGCTCCCAGAGACCACCTTCAGAACGAAACGTATCAATCCCGCTTTCGGCGCTGATTCCTGCCCCGGTCAGGATCACGATATTGCGGATATTGCTCATCCCCGCCATGAAGCACGTCAGCAAGGGGACAGGCAATGGCCAGAATCGGCATTATCGGCAGCGCAGGACGGATGGGGCAGGCGCTGGTCGATGCCATCGCTGCTGCGGGCGAGGCCCATGCGGGCGGGGCCGACCAGGGCAATGATGTTTCCGCGCTGGCCCGGCTCAGCGATGTGCTGGTCGATTTCTCGAGCCCGCACGCGCTGGAGGCGAACCTCGATGCGGCAATCGCGGCGGGGATCCCGATCGTGGTCGGCACCACCGGGCTTGAGGAACGCCACCACTGGCTGTGTGACAGCGCTGCCGGCAAAATCGCCGTTTTGCAAACCGGCAATACCTCGCTCGGTGTCACCTTGCTGGCGCACCTTGTCCAAGAGGCGGCGAGCCGGCTGGGCGCGGATTGGGATATCGAGATCACCGAGACCCACCACCGGATGAAAGTCGATGCCCCGTCCGGCACCGCGCTGCTGCTGGGCGAGGCCGCGGCGAAAGGCCGCGGGATTACGCTGGCGGACCATGCCGAGCGTGGCCGTGACGGAATCACCGGCGCGCGGGCCAGCGGCGCAATCGGCTTTGCAAGCCTGCGCGGCGGCAGCGTGGCCGGCGATCACACCGTGCATTTCCTCGCCGACAATGAACGCATTGCCCTCTCGCATCTGGCCGAAAATCGCGCGATCTTCGCGCATGGCGCGGCCCGCGCGGCGCAGTGGCTGGTGGGCAAAGGGGCTGGGCGCTACACCATGACGCAAGTGCTGGGGCTTTGAACAAGGCGCAGATTTTCGAGTTCTTCCGCCGCCTTGCCGAAGATAATCCCGCGCCGGAAACCGAGCTGGCGTTTGGCAACACCTATCAGCTGCTGGTCGCAGTGGTGCTGTCGGCGCAGGCGACTGATGTCGGGGTCAACAAGGCGACGCGGGCGCTGTTTCGCGAGGTGACGACGCCCGCTCAAATGGTCGCGCTGGGGGAGGAGGCGCTCCGCCAGCACATCAAGACCATCGGGCTGTTCAATGCCAAGGCCAAGAACGTCATCGCCTTGTCGGAAATCCTCGTGCGGTCGCATAACGGCGAAGTTCCGGCGGACCGCGATGCACTGATTACGCTGCCCGGCGTTGGGCGCAAGACCGCCAATGTGGTGATGAACTGCGCCTTTGGGGCGGAGACTTTTGCGGTCGACACCCATGTGTTCCGGGTCGGCAATCGCACGGGTCTGGCCAAGGGCAAGACCCCCGAGGCAGTCGAGAAGCTGCTCGACCGCCGCGTGCCCCAGCCGTTCCGGGTGGGCGCGCACCACTGGCTGATCCTGCTCGGCCGCTATATTTGCAAGGCGCGAACACCCGAATGCTGGCGGTGCCCGGTGGCGGAATTATGCGGGTTCAAGTCGAAGAGTGTCGAACCTACGCGTTAGCTTCCGGATCAAGGTGCAGCCCGCGCTTGCCGTGTTCGGGTGTATCGGCAGGCGCATGGGGCGGTTCGGCGTCTGGATCGAGTGGCGGCTGGAGCATCCCTTCCCATTTGGTGATGACCGAAGTTGCCACCGAATTGCCGACGATATTGGTGGCTGAACGGCCCATGTCGAGGAACTGATCGACCCCCAACAACAGTGCCACGCCTTCTACTGGCAGGCCGAACTGGGTCAAAGTGGCGGCGATAACCACCAGACTGGCCCTGGGCACACCTGCAATACCCTTTGAACTGACCATCAACGTCAGCAGGATCGCGATCTGCTGACCCGCGTCGAGATGGATGCCATAGGCTTGGGCGATGAAGATCGTCGCAAAGCTCATATACATCATCGAGCCGTCGAGGTTGAAGCTGTAGCCCAGCGGCAGGATGAAGCCCGAGATGCGGCGCGGCACGCCGAACCGGTCAAGCTGCTCGAACAGCTTGGGCAGCGCGGCTTCGGAACTGGCGGTGGAGAAGGTGATCAGGATCGGCTCGCGGATATAGCGCAGCAGGGTGATCACCCGGCGGCCAAGGAAGGCGCCGCCCAATCCGATCAGGATCAGCCAGAGCAGCGCGAGGCCAAAATAGAACTCCCCGATCAGCTGGCCATAGGTGATGACAATTCCCAGCCCCTTGGTCGCAATCACGCTGGCCAGCGCGCCGAATACTGCGAAGGGAGCAAACCGCATGACGTAGTCGGTGATCTGGAGCATCAGCTGGGCGAGCGCCTCGCAGCCCTTGACGATCGGCTCACCCTTTTCGCGCAAGGCGGACAGCGCGACTCCCGAAAACAGCGAGAACACGAGGATTTGCAGGATGTTGTTCCTGGCCATCGCATCGAACGCGCTGGTCGGGAAAATCTCGAGCACGAAATGGCGGAAGGTGAAATCGGAGGTGGCAAGCTCGCCGACATCGCCCGCCGCTTTGGCGGCAACGCCGACGCCCGGCTGGAAGAAATTGACCAGCAGCAGGCCCAGACCCAGTGAAACCAGACTGGCGGTGATGAACCAGATCAGCGCCCGCCCGCCAATCCGGCCCAGCGCCGTGCTATCGCCCATTCCGGCGATCCCGGTGACGATCGTCGCGAACACCAGCGGCGCGATGATCATCTTGATCAGGTGGAGGAACACGTCGGGCAGCAGCTTGAGGTAATCGGCAATTGTCGCCAGCGCGGGATCGGTTGCGGCGTAGGACCGGTTGATCGCGAAGCCCGCAATCAGGCCCAGCAGCATGCCGATCATAATGAAGCTAGTCAGCCGTTTGGCCATGAAATGCGTCCCCTGGGAAAATGGCTTTGGGAGAGCCTAACAGTCGAGAAGGAGGCGGGCAATCTGTCACGTCGTCCCCGGCTTGACCGGGGACCGCTGGCCTTGTTGATGCAAGGGCGGGGTGATGCGGCCAGCGGTCCCGGATCGGGTCCGGGACGACGCTACCCCGCCAGCGCCGCTTTCGCCACCCGTGCATAGATCCGCGCCAACACTTCCAGATCCGCCACCGCCACCGCCTCGTCGCGCTTGTGCATGGTTGCATTGCACAGGCCGAACTCGATTACCGGGCAGATCGCCTTGAGAAACCGCGCATCCGAAGTGCCGCCAGTGGTCGAGGCTGCGGGGGTGAGGCCGGTCTCGGCCTCGACCGCTGCTGCCACCAGCGCCGAGAAATCGCCCGGCAAGGTAAGAAAGGCCTCGCCCGAGATCACCGCACGCGAAGTGCCGCCATGCTTGGCAGCAATCGCGGCCACCCGGTCCGCCAGTTCCGGTCCGTTCTGCAAGTCATTGAAGCGGATTGAAAGCCGGGCAGTGGCGCGCGCGGGGATCACGTTGGTTGCCGGGTTGCCCACGGTGATGTCGGTAATTTCCAGATTGGAGGGCTGAAACCAGTCGGTTCCTGCATCCAGCACCAGCGCATTAAGCTCGGCCAGCATGTTGACCATCGGCCCGATCGGATTGTTGGCGAGGTGCGGATAGGCGACATGGCCCTCACCGCCTTCAACCTCGAGCCAGATGTTGACCGAACCGCGCCGGCCGATCTTCATCACATCGCCCAACCGATTGAGCGAGGTGGGCTCACCGACCAGGCACAGGTCAGGGATCGCGCCTACTTCGCGCATATGCTCGATCAGCGATACGGTGCCGAAATGGGCCGGGCCTTCCTCATCGCCGGTGATGATGAAGCTGATGGTGCCGAGGTCCGCGGGCACTTCGCGCACGGCGGCAACCATCGCCGCGATCGCGCCCTTCATATCGACCGCGCCGCGCCCATAAAGCAGCTCTCCCCGCACTTCGGGCGCAAACGGTGCGCTGGTCCAGCCTTCGCCGGGGGGAACGACATCGACGTGTCCGGCAAACCCGAAGTGGCGGCTGCCCTTGGGTCCGTTACGGATCGCGAACAGGTTTTCGACCGGGCCATCGGGCGCTTCGCCCGAGCTGAAGCGGTGCACCGCAAAACCCAGCGGGGTGAGCTGGCCCTCCAGGCAATCGAACACCAGCCCGGCCGCCGGGGTGACGCTGGGACAGGCGATCAGCGCTTCGGCCAGATCGGCAACGGAGGGATTAACGGTAAGCTCGGTCATGGATGAAACCCCGCATATGGACTATATCCGGTCAAGACAAGCCGGAGTGCTTCCCATGCCCAAGCTCGATCTTCACACGATCCCGCAGACCAATGCCACTGGCTATCCCGCGATCTATGCGGACGTCGTGCAGGGGCGGTGGTATCGGCGGCTCGCTCCGGCCTGCGGGATCGATGATTTCGGGGCGAGCCATGTGGTGCTCCAGCCCGGGGCATGGTCATCGCAGCGCCATTGGCATCAGGGCGAGGACGAGCTGGTGGTGATGCTGATGGGCGAGGCGGTGCTGGTCGATGATAGCGGCGAGACCATGATGCGAGCCGGCGATATCGCCGCTTTTCCCAAGAACGATGGCAACGGCCATGTCCTGCAGAACCGCTCGGACGGGCCTTGCGTATTTGTTGCGATCGGGCGCCCCTCGCAGAGCGATTGTCACTATCCCGATATCGACATGCATCTGTCGGTCGAGGCGGGCGAGCAGCGCCGCAAAGATGGCAGCGGGTTCGGGGGTTAGGCCTGAGCCGCGCTACTTCGTCGCCGCAACTTCCCACTGCTCGATCACCCAGTCTTCGGCTTCCGCAGCGGCGATCCAGTTTTGCAGCCATTCGTGTTCCCACACCGCCTGCATATAGGTAATTGCAAAGCCAGGCACCGAGATGCCATAGCTCATCAGCCGGCTGACAATTGGCGCATAGATGATGTCGGCGGCGCAGAAGCTGCCGAATAGGAACGGACCGCCCTGGCCAAACCGGGCGCGGGCTTCGGCCCACAGGGTCAGGATGCGGACCACATCGGCCCGTGCCTCCGTGCTCAATTCGGTGTGATCAACCCGGCGGCGGATGTTCATCGGGCATTCGCGGCGCAGCGCCAGATAGCCCGAATGCATTTCCGCGACCATCGAACGGGCCATTGCCCGGGCATCGTCAGCCTTCGGCCAGAACCGTTCGCGGCCCACCTTGTCGGCCAGGTATTCGATGATCGCCAGACTGTCCCACACCACTGCATCGCCGTCCCACAGCACCGGTACCTTGCCCGATGACGGCGCGATATCGTCAAGGTGCTTCTTCTCTTCCTCCCAGTCCTCGCCATACAGCGGGACCTGGATTTCTTCGAAGGCAAGGCCCGATTGCTTGGCTGCCAGCCAACCGCGCAAGCTCCAGCTTGAATAGTTCTTGTTGCCGATGATCAGCTTCATGGATGGCCCCGCGACGAATGACTATCCACACCTAGCCGTTCAGCCAATCCATGTCGAGAATGAACGGCTAGCTTCGGGCGTGACCTCCTTAACATTATGTGCCTAGAAGGCTGCCTTGGGCAGGGATGGGCACCAGCGTATGAAATTGTGGGGTAGTATCTTCGGGGCACTAGCCGGATGGGTGCTCGCCGATCTTGAAATCTTCGGGCTGGTCGTCGGCGGATTTCTCGGGCTTCTTGCCGGAATATGGCTTGAATCGATCGTCCGCCGCGAAGTGGTCACCGGGCTCAAACGGATCGTCGATGCCGAGCTGCGCGATTTCATCAAGCGCGAGATTGCGTCGGCGCTTGGCCAGATGTCCGCCGTGCCTCAACCCGCATCCACTTCCCAGCCCCCAAGCGCGGCCGATCCGGTGCGGCGTGCAGAACCAATTCCCCCAGGCCCTGCCGCGCCGCGCGAACTGGCGGCAGAGCCAGTGCCGGTCAGCTATTCTGACCACGCCGCGCCCGCGCCGCCCGAGCTGGCCCAGCCCTCGCTGATCGAACAGGGTATCGCTGCGGCACGCGAGTGGTTGCTGGGCGGCAACACAATCGTCCGCGCCGGCCTGGTGATCCTGTTCGTCGGCCTCAGTTTCCTCGCGCGCTATGCGGCCAACGCCGGGCTGTTCCCGATCGAGTTGCGACTGGCGCTAGTGGCAGCAGTGGGCGTCGCCCTGCTGGCGGTAGGGTTCAACCGCCGCGAGCAGCGCCCAGCCTTCGGGCTGGCCTTGCAGGGCGGCGGTGTGGCGGTGCTGTATCTGACCGTCTTTGCAGCCGCGCGTCTGTTCGAGCTGATGCCGCCGCTCGCAGCGTTTGGCTTGATGATCCTGTTCTGCGGATTGGGCTGCGCGCTGGCGCTGATGCAGAATTCCAAGGCGATGGCGATCAGCTCGTTTGCGGGGGGCTTTGCCGTTCCCCTGCTGCTGGGCGGTGAGAGCGAGACGCCGCTGGCGCTGTTCACCTATCTGACCGTCCTCAATCTGGCGATCCTGGCGATCGCCTGGCGGCGATCATGGCGGGCGCTCAATCTGCTCGGGTTCTTTGCGACTGTCGCCATCGCCAGCGCCTGGGGCCTCGCCAATTATGCGCCCGGGCAATATCTGATCTGCCAGATTTTCCTGGCGCTTTCGGTGATGATCTACCTCGCCACCGCCGTGATTTATGCCCACAACACCCCCGGCAAGCTTGGCAATTTTGCTGACAGCACGCTGTTGTTCGGCCCGGCGATTGCCGGTTTTGGCCTGCAGGTAGGACTGGTGGAACGCTACAGCTTTGGCAGCGCCTTTTCCGCGCTGGCGTTCGGCGGGGCCTATGCCGGGGTGGCCGCCTTCACGATGCGCAAGCGGCGCGATGAGATGCGGCTGCTCAACGAATGTCTGATCGCGATCGGGGTGGGTTTCGTCACGCTGGCGATCCCGCTGGCGCTTGATGTCAAATGGACCTCCGCCGCCTGGGCACTGGAGGGGGCCGCCGCGTTCTGGGTCGGCAGCCGTCAGGCACGGTGGATGCCGCGCCTGTTCGGATTGCTGCTACAGGGCCTGGCTGCATTGAGCTTCGTGACCACGCTCCAGCCCAATATCTCGGCACTGCCGCTGGCTAACAACGGCTTCATCGGCGGTCTGCTGATCACCGCTGCGCTGCTCGCCACCGCCTGGTGGATGCGCCGCGAATTGCTGCATAGCGGCTCCGGGCTGGCCAAGATTTACGCCAGGATTGAGTTTGGCCTCACGCAAGCGACCTTCCTGGCCGGCTTCCTGTTCGCCTGCCTGACGCTGGCGCTTGAGCTGACCCGGCTATTGCCAGCCGTGGATACCCTGTCCGGTCCTGTTTCGGTGTTTGCGCCGCATTTGCAGGCCTTGTTCTTGCTGCTGGCGGTGCTTGCGGCAATGTGGGGATCGGCGTGGACCGGGCGTCGGCATGATTGGGCAGTGGCGACCTGGCCTAGCCGGGCCAGCCTGCCATTGCTGGGCGCTGCCTTCCTGATCACGCTCGGGCTTGGCCGCCATGTGCTCGATTTGCCCGATGGGCTGTTGTGGCTTGGCGTGCTGGCGCTGCATTATGATCTGCTGCGCCGCAATGATGCGGCACCGACTGCGCTGCGCCGATGGCAGTTCGCCAGCCACGCCGGAACGGTCTGGCTGTTGACCGCAATGTTGGCCGATGGCCTGCAATTGGGGATCGACAAAGGTAAGCTGTGGAATACCTCGTGGGCGGGAGTGGTCTTCCTGATCAGCGTGGTCGCGGTGCTGATGGGACTGACCCGCTGGTCCGGCCGGGCCGCGACGAGAGCAGGGCTGCGCTGGCCGCTGAGTCCGCATGGCCGCGCCTATTATTGGGCCGCAGCGGTGCCGCTGGCGGTATTGGTCTATTTCGGCGCGCTGGTGACGGCAATCTTCGCTTCTGGCGTGACCGATCCGCTGCCCTATCTGCCGTTGCTCAACCCGGTCGATCTCTCACTCGGCCTCGCGCTCGTGTCGCTGGCGCTATGGCGGCGAATGGTAGCGAGTGCCGATCCGGTGCCCGCAGGCGCGGGGCCGCTGGTGGGGCGCCAGGCGCTGGTCGCAGGCGCGGCGCTCGGCTTTGTCAGCATCAACGGCATCTGGCTGCGCACCGCGCACCACTGGCTGGGGGTGGAATGGAGCGGCACGGCGCTGTCTGGCAGCCCGATTGTCCAGACCGGCCTGTCGATCCTGTGGACCTTGCTGGCGATGGCGCTGATGCTGCTGGCGGGCCGCCGGGGAAGCCGGATCGGCTGGCTGACCGGTGCCGGGCTGCTGGCCGTGGTGGTGCTCAAGCTGCTGCTGGTCGATATGTCGAGCGCGGGGGACGGCCAGCGGATCATTACCTTCATCGGGGTTGGCATATTGATGCTGGTGATCGGTTATTTCGTGCCCTTGCCGCCACGGAAGGCGCAGCAAATGGAAGATAAGCCATGACAGCGAAATATTTCGCCTTGGGCATCGGCGCGTTGCTGATCGCTTCGTGCGGAAAAGCGCCGCCTGCCGATCCGAACCGGCTGGAATCCTATGCGGTCAAGTTGGCGGTGACGGCGCAGCCAGGCGACCCGCTCCAGCATCTTGACCTTCCGGCCAAGGCACTGGCCGAACTGCAGAACGCCGATCTCACCGACATAAGGGTGTTCGATGCGGCGGGAAAGGCGCTGCCGATCGCCCTGCTGCGCGGGGATCCGATCGCGCAGGCCGAGCAGAAGAGGGCCCAGGTCAAAGCCTATCCGGTCGTCGGCACGGCTGACGCACTGCGAGTCCGGGGCATTTCGCTGAGCATCGATGATGGCAAGGTTGCGCATATTGTCGGGCTCGATGGGCCTGCCACCGCCGCCAAGGCGGAGGTTGTGGCTGCGCTGCTCGATACACGTTCGGTGACTGATCCGGCGATCGCGATGGAGCTGGATGCCGATTTGCCGATCCAGCAGCCGATCACCGTGACGCTTGAAAGCAGCGCCGATCTCAAGAATTGGGAGCCGCTGGGCGAGAAAGTGATGTTCCGCGCTGCGCAAGGCGCAGCGGTGCTGGGTTCAGGGCGGATCGAGCTGTCATCCGCCGATCTGCGCGGCCGGTATGTCCGCGTCGGCTGGGCTGCCGCTGGGCTGCTGCTCGAACCGGTAGCGGTGCGCAGCGCCGCCGTGATCACATCGAAGCGCGGGCCGCTCCAACGTCCGGAGGCGCAGACCATCGGCGTGGAGCAGGCAGGCGCGCATGATTTGCGGCTGACTCTGCCGTTCGAGGCACCGATTGCCGCACTGCGGGTCAGCCAGACCGGGCCGGACGGCGTCGTGCCGGTGCGGCTTTATGGCAAGGCATCGGCCGATCTGCCGTGGATTCCGCTGGCGGCTGGAACGGTGCGGAGTGGCCGGGCGGGGGCAAGCATCCTCGAAACCGGCGGCGCTGCCATGACGTACTTCCGGATCGAAGCAGACCAGCGCACCGCAGGCTTTGGGCAGCGGCCGCAAGTCGATCTGTTGTTCGATCCGGTCGAGCTGCTGATCCGGTTCAGCGGCAATCCGCCCTATATGGTCGGGGCAGGCTTGGCCGGTGCGCCAGCTACGTTTCTGACACCTGAGGAGATCGAACCCGGGGCGAGCCAGTGGTTGGCCGAAATTCCGCAGGCCAAGTCTGGCGGCGGTCCTTCGGCGGCGGTGTCGGTGGCCCCGGCAGCAGCAGCGCGCGGCCTGGCCGACAAGCGCCTGGTGCTGTGGCTGGTGCTGCTGGCCGGGGTCGGCGTCCTGGCGCTGGCGCTAGCCAGATTGCTCAAGGGCAGTGCGGCTAAGGGCGAGGGCTCCGCCTAGATCGCCGCATCCGCCAGCACGGCGGCGCGCAGCTGCGCAATGCCCAGCTTGGTCTCCGCCGAGGTCGCCAGCACTTGCGGATGCGCGGCAATGTGCTTGCGGGCATCGGCCTGGGTACGGGCCAGAACTTCTTCCAGCTCGTCCGCCTTGATCTTGTCCGCCTTGGTCAGGACTACGCGGTAGCCGACTGCGGCTTCATCGAGCATCTTCATCATCTCGTCGTCGACTGGCTTCATTCCGTGGCGCGCATCGATCAGCAGCAGGGTACGTTTCAGCACCACCCGAGGAGCAAACGCTCGGCGGTATCCATTCCTATAAATCGTGC
>JANLQQ010000035.1:0-1683 GCA_031367905.1 Novosphingobium sp. | reverse complement strand
AGACGCCATAGGCGCAGCGCTCCTTCAGGATCGCGAAGTTGATCGGCGCGGTGGCGGGGGTTTGCAGGGCATCGCAGGCGGTCGGTGGCGCATCGGCGCTGGCGCGCTGGATCGCTCCCGCTGCCAGGCTGCGGCACACGTCATCCCAGCCTTCGGGCTCGACCGGCACGATTTCTGCATTGGGACAAGCAAGCGCTAGGCCCGCGCTCAGCCCGCCACCGCCGCAGCAGGCGATGATCCGGGTCGGGGCTTCCAATCCGCGCGTCTGCATCTGGGCGATGATTTCCAGACCCGCGCTGCCTTGTCCTTCGATCACCCACGGATCGGCGAAGGCATGGACCAGTGTCGCGCCTTGCTCGGCGCAGAGCCGGGCTGCCAAAGCATCGCGGTCTTCGCCGCCGGGCCGGTCATAGAGGACCACCTTGGCGCCCATCGCACGGGTGGCATTGAGCTTCACCTGCGGGGCGTCGATCGGCATGACGATCGTCGCGCTGATGCCCAGCCGCCGGGCTGCCCAGGCGACGCCTTGCGCATGATTGCCGCTGGAGACGCCAACTACGCCGGCTGCGCGTTCCGCTTGGGAAAGCTCGGTCAGCCGGTGCCAGGCCCCGCGGATCTTGAACGCGCCGATCGGCTGGAGGCTCTCGGCCTTGCACCAGACTGTCACCCCGCCGATTTCTGTTTCGAGCAGTGGTGTTTGCGGCAGAAGTTCTGCTATCTTGGCGGCAGCGCGGGCCACGCCTTCGGGGGTGGGGGTGCGCATCGGTTGTGAAGTCATGCCAGCAGCCTATATGCGCGGGCGCGGTGCAGCCAAAGGAGATTCGGGTGAGCAAGGTTCTGGTGATCGGTGCAGGCGGAGTCAGCTCTGTCGCGGTCCATAAAATGGCGATGAATAGTGGTATTTTCAGCCACATCAGCCTTGCCAGCCGCACCAAGGCCAAGTGCGATGCGATCGCCGCCTCGGTTGCGGAACGCACCGGTGTGAAGATCGACACCTATGAGATCGACGCCGAAGAGATTCAGGCGATGATCCGCCTGATCGAGAGCATCCAGCCCAAGCTGGTCGTCAACCTCGCACTGCCCTATCAGGATCTGGCGATCATGGACGCATGCCTCGCCACCGGCGTCGATTATATGGATACCGCCAATTACGAACCGCGCGATCAGGCCAAGTTCGAATATCACTGGCAGTGGGCCTATCAGGAACGCTTTCGCGAAAAGGGCATCATGGCGCTGCTCGGCTCGGGCTTCGATCCGGGCGTCACCAGTGTCTTCGCCACCTGGCTCAAGAAGCACAAGCTGAAGACGATCCGCACGCTCGACATTCTGGATTGTAACGGCGGCGATCACGGCCAGGCCTTCGCCACCAATTTCAACCCGGAAATCAACATCCGCGAAGTCACCGCTCCCGCGCGGCACTGGCTAAACGGCGAATGGGTGGAAACCCCGGGCTTGACGATCCGCCAGCAGTTCGACTTCGAAGCGGTCGGTTCCAAGAATATGTATCTGATGTATCACGAAGAAATCGAAAGCTTGAAAACTCATCTGCCCGAGATTGAGCGGATCCGCTTCTGGATGACCTTCGGCGATGCCTATATCACGCATCTGACGGTGCTGCAGAATGTCGGGATGACCCGGATCGATCCGGTGATGTATCAGGGCCGCGAGATCATTCCGTTGCAG
>JANLQQ010000003.1:0-7527 GCA_031367905.1 Novosphingobium sp. | reverse complement strand
GTGGGCTGGTTGGCATCATTGGGAGCCTGTCGACGATTTCGAGGAGCACACCGGGCCGTTCTATTGCCGCGCCGACGGCGTCCTCGATGCCGATGCTGATCCGCACGAGGTTGTCGGTTATACCGAGCGCCGTCTTGCGTTCATCTGGCACCGAAAGATGGGTCATCGCGGCGGGCAGGCTGGCCAGCGTTTCGGTCCCGCCAAGGCTGACCGCGAGTTTGGCAATCTTGAGGCTATCCAGAAACCGGAAGGCCTCGGCCTCGCCGCCCTTGATATAAAGCGAAAAAGTGCTGCCGGCCCCGGTGCAGTGGCGATCGAAGATGTCTTGCTGGCGCGGATCGTCGATATCGCCGAGATAGCCCAGCCCTTCGACCTTGGGGTGCGCCTTCAGATAAGCGCAGACCTTGGCCGCATTTTCGCCCGCACGGCTCATCCGCAATTCCACCGTCTCAAGGCTGCGCAGTAGCATCCACGCTGTATTGGGATCGGCAATCGTGCCCATGGTGTTGCGCAGCATCCGGATCGGATCCATCCATTGCTTCGCGCCCGAGAGGCCGCCCGCCACCAGATCGGAATGGCCGCCAACATATTTGGTAAGGCTATAGACCACGATATCCGCGCCCTGCTTGATTGGCTGCTGCCACAGCGGGCCGAGGAAAGTATTGTCGATCGCGATCGGCACGCCAGGCGTCAGCGCATCGCGCGCGGCGGCCACCGCCTCGACATCGACCAGCGCATTGGTGGGATTGGCGGGGCTCTCCAGATAGAGCAGCGCGACCCTGCCGCCCTGCGCCTCGGCCAGCGCCTTGCCCTTGACCAGCGCCGCCTCGATTTCCTCTGGCATCGCTCCAGCCGGAAAATCGACATACGCAATGCCGAAGCGCGACAGCGTCTTGGCGATGAAGCCTTCGGTGGCCGCGTAGAGCGGGCCGGAATGGACGATCACATCGCCCTGGTTGCAATTGGCCAGCAGCAGCGTGGCAATTGCCGACATGCCGCTGGAAAAAACCAGTGCTTCTTCCGCCCCGTCCCAGATCGCGAGGCGGCCTTCGAGGATCTGCTGGTTCGGCCCGTTGAAGCGCGAATAAACCAGGCCCTCTGCGCCGCCCGGACGCTTGCCGGTAATCCCCTCGAAGAACCGCTTGCCCTCGGCTGCATTGGCGAAGGCGAAGGTGGAAGTCAGGAAGATCGGCGGCTTGAGGCTACCCTCGGACAGCACCGGATCATAGCCATGGCCCATCATCAAAGTGGCGGGCCTTAGCTGGCGATTGCCGATGGAGAGGACTTCGGCCTTGGGCTTGCGGGCAGGAGTGGGAGCGGGTGTGGTTGGGTTGGGCATGGATCATCCTGCAACGAGAAAGCGAAACTGGTTTCGTCTGTAACCGGAAGGCTGCTCGGGCGCCAGCTATCTCAGCGCGCTAATTCCCCACACCACTCCGACCATCAGGAACACCCCAATCAGATCGAGCAACAGCCCGGCGCGCAGCACCCGGGGCATCGCGATATGCCCGGTCGCCCAGGCGAGCGCGTTGGGGCCGGTGCCGGCAGGCAGCATGAAACCCCAGCTGGCGGCGAGCGCGGCGGGCAGTGCGAGCAGGATCGGGTCTGCCCCCAGCGCTACCACCAGCGCGCCGACCACCGGCATGATCCCGCTGGCGGCGGCGACGTTGCTGGCAAATTCGGTGACGACCACCACGAAGCCGACCAGCACCAGCGCGACCAGCGGCAGCGGCACGGCCTTCAACGGCAGCAGCATCAGCCCGAGCCAATCGGCGAGGCCCGAGGCGGTCATCCCCATCGCCAGCGCGAGGCCCCCGCCGAACATCAGGATCACGCCCCAGGGTGCACGGTCAGTCTCCTGCCACGTCAGCAGCGCGCGTCCAGTGCCATCGGGCAGGACGAACAGCGCAAGGCCCGCAATCGCAGCGATAGTTCCATCATCGAGCCCACCCTTGGGGAAGTACCCCTCGGTCAGCGGGCGGGTGACCCACAGCAACACGGTGAGCAGGAAAACCGGGAGCAGACGTTTTTCGGGCGTGGTCCAACCGGGCGGCAAATGGATTGCCGCGCGGGCTGCGGCAGGATCGAAGCTGTCCCGATCGATCCGGTGAACCCGAGCCACGATCACTGCGGCGAGCGGAACCGAGAGCAGCACCAGCGGCAGTCCGTACAGGCTCCATTCGAGGAAGCCGATCTTCACCCCCAGGCTCTTGTCGAGCAGTGCGACGGCAATTGCATTGGTGGGCGTGCCGACAATCGTGCCATAGCCGCCGAGCGTTGCGGCGAAAGCCACACCCATCGGCAGCGCCCCGGCGATTCCATGGGTCTCGCCCACCTTGACCCCGCCGGCGGCGAGCATGGCCAGCGCCATCGGCATCATGATCAGCGCGGTCGAAGTGTTGGCGATGAACATAGAGATCAGCGCGGTTGCCGTCATCACCGCCAGCAACATCTGCCAGTTGGTGTGTCCGGAGCGGGCCAGGATCGCCAGCGCAAGCCGGCGGTGCAACCCGGTCCGCTCAATCGCCAGCGCAAGGAATGCCCCGCCCAGAAACAGGAACATGATCGGCGAATAATAGGCCGCAGCAGTCTTGCCTGCGTCGGCCACTCCGATCAGCGGCAGGACGATGAACGGCAGCAGCGCGGTGGCCGAAAGCGGCATTGCCTCGCTCATCCACCAGGCCGCCATCAACCACACCAGCCCTGCGGTGGACCAGGCCGTCTGCGGCATCCCGGCGGGCGGGCTGACGATCAGCGTCACAAGGAACCCGGCGATACCCAGCCAAAAGCCGATACGGCGTGCAGTCATCCCGATCCCCCGTAAGCGCGCGTCCTTCGCCCAATTACTTTGGTGACAGCACCATCAGCATCTGGCGGCCTTCCATGCGCGGATAGGCCTCGATCTTGGCCACTTCGGCGGTATCGTCCTGGACCCGCTTGAGCAGGTTCATGCCAAGCTGCTGATGCGACAATTCGCGGCCGCGGAAGCGGAGCGTGATTTTTACCTTGTCGCCCTCGTCGATAAAGCGGTTCACGCTGCGCATTTTGACATCATAATCATGATCATCGATATTCGGACGCATCTTGATCTCTTTGATTTCCTGCGTCTTTTGTGATTTGCGGGCGAGGTTGGCTTTCTTCTGGGCTTCGTAGCGAAACTTGCCGACATCAAGGAACTTGCACACCGGTGGATCAGCGTTGGGCGAGACTTCGACCAGATCAAGGCCAACCCCAGCGGCCTGTTCGATCGCCTCACGGGTGTACATCACGCCGATATTCTCGCCGGTTTCGTCGATGACGCGGACTTTGTCAGACGTGATCATGGTATTGAAGCGCGGCCCGCTCTTGACGGGGGGCTGCAGCATACGCCGGGGTGGGGGTGCTATAGTAGATTCTCCTGAAATTGAACTCTGCGCGCGTCCTTAGTGGGATTCGCGGCCAGTGGGAAGAGGGTTAGGCTGCCGCCCGCCACAAGGGGTACTGGATCAGCTTGCCCTTCGCGCTGAGCACCGCATCCACCGCGCGCGCCGGCTGCATCGCTGCGATGATCGCGGGATCAGCGGCGTTCATCCCGCCGGTCAGCGCGCCGAATGCCGGCAGGATCAACTTGCACTCACCATTCGCGCCGGAAGCCCTGACCGCACAAGGCCGGGTAATATTGCGGCCGCGCACCGCGATCTTGAGCTTGGGGTGAAAATGACCGGACAACTCAGGCAAAGCCTCGCCGGGCTGGGCTTCGTGGCGCAGTAGCAGCCCGCCCACCGCCAGCTCGGCCAGTTCGGTTCCGCCTGGCGCGGTTGCGGCACTGGCATCGTGGTTGCCGGTGATCCATACCCAGTCGGTCGCGCAGGTCAGCGCGGCGAGCATGCCGGCGGCATGCGGCTCGAGCCGCTCTGCGCCGCCCGCATCGTGGAAATTATCACCCAGCGTAAACACCCGCCGCGCCCCCGTTTCGCGGATCGCCAGGGCAATCCGCTCCAACGTCTCGCGGCTATCATAGGGGGGTAACATCTGGCCGAACCGCGCATAGAAGCTCGCCTTTTCAAGGTGGAGATCGGCCACCAGCAGCGCCCGCTCACGCGCCCAATAGAGCGCGCGGCCCTGCACCAGCGCAAACTCTTGACCAGCGAACGAAAAGGGAACCATGCGTCACGCTTGCCCCAGCCCTTGCGATTTGGCAAGCGCAGCTGATGACTGACTGGACCCCCTACACCGCCCGCGCTGCCACCTGGTTCGCCTCGCTTCGTGACCACATTTGCGCCGAGTTCGAGAGCATCGAGCGAGAGGCCGGTAGCGAGGCCGCCTTTACCTACACGCCGTGGGAGCGCGAAACCGAAGACGGCTCAGACGGCGGCGGCGGCACGATGGGGCTGATGAAGGGCCGGGTGTTCGAAAAAGTCGGCGTCAATATCTCGACCGTCAGCGGGGCCTTTGCGCCCGGGTTTGCCGCAACCATCAACGGCGCTAGCGACGATAGCCCCGGCTTTACCGCCACTGGGATCAGCCTGGTCGCGCATATGGCCAACCCGCATGTCCCGGCCGTGCATATGAACACCCGGTTCCTGACCACCAGCAAAGCCTGGTTCGGCGGCGGCGGCGATCTCAACCCGCCGATCCCTTATGCGGAGGATACCGCCGATTTCCACGCCGCCTACCAAGCCGCCTGCGACGCCCATGGCGCGGATTACTACACCCGCTTCAAGAAGTGGGCTGACGATTATTTCTACATCCCCCACCGCGGCGTCCACCGCGGCGTCGGCGGGATCTTCTACGATCACCTCAATTGCGGCGACGAAGCCGAATGGGAGCAGAATTTCGCCTTCACCCGCGCTGTCGGCGAGGCGTTTCTGGCCTCATTTCCGATGCTCGTCCGCCGCCGCATGGGGATGGAATGGAGCGAGGCGGAAAAACGCCAGCAACTCGAATGGCGCGGGCGCTATGCGGAATTCAACCTGGTTTACGACCGGGGGACGCTGTTCGGCCTCAAGACCGGCGGGAATGTCGACGCGATCCTGATGAGCCTGCCGCCTGAGGCGGTGTGGAGTTGATGGGTCGTCAGAATTGAGCCGTTGGAATCGGTGTGACGCGCAGATCTGACTGCGCGCGCGATCACGCTGCATCCGGCGGTTCCGAAGTTCTGATCGCCAATCAGAAAATTACGGCGCCTAGCGGGCTAGCTGGCAAGGGCTGCCGTTTGCATCTCCAGGGTCGCGACCAGCCCAGTCGGTTGCCAATCATACTTGATCGAACCGCCCAGTTGGCCGGTCAGGTTCATCAGCACCATCTTGCTGCCGAAACCGCTGAGCATTGGTGCATCAGATATTTCGGGTCCCCCCGTTTCTGCCCAGACAATTCGCAAAGTTTCTTCATCGTTGGTCCCGGTGATGTCCAAGGCACCGGTTTCACGGGATAGCGCCCCATGTTTCGCCGAGTTTGTCGCAAGCTCATGCAAAACCATCGCGAGGGCGGTTGCAGTGCGCTCGCCGACGCCCATGCGGGGCACGGCCACTCGAATTCGGCCACTAAACGCTCCGAGATCATCGTAAGGCGCGACCAGAACGCTCAACAGGTCGCCCAGCAGTGCAGCCGTGCCCTGCTCGCCAGGAAGTGGCCTCACCAGATCATGGGCACGTCCCAGTGCCGACAAACGCCGGGTCAGCTCTTTGGTCATATCCTCGACAGTTTCTGCCGATCGAGAGGTAAAAGCGGTTAAACTGGTTGCGATGGAGATCAGGTTCTTGACCCGGTGGCTCATCTCGCCAGCCAGCAACTCGCTGCCTTCTTCGGCTTGCTTCCGGCCCGTCACGTCGAGAAATACGCCGAACATCGTTCGATTGATTATCCCGGCATCCGCTCCTTGGCCTCTCGCTGAAATCCAGCGGATTTCATCGCCGACGATTATGCGAAAATCAATTTCATACGAGCCTTCGACCGACCGGGTGGCCACGAACGCTGCGCGCACCCTGTCGCGATCCGCCGGGTGAATGTTTGCGGATAACTCTTCAAACTCGATCGACGGGGAATTCGGCAGTCCCCACAAGTCAAACCCGCGCGGGTCCATGCTGAAATTGTTGTCATCAACATTCCATGACCACAGCGCAACGCACGCTGCATTAATCGCCAGTCTCAGGTGCTTTTCGCTCCATTGGTCACTCAAGAGATTGGGCCTTTTAAACATGCAAGAAGCACTTGGGCACCCCTCCAAGGATTCAGCTTATGGGCCTCACGGTCTGGCAATTCAATGGCCGCGTCGACTTTTTGCTCTCGAGACCGAACCTGCCAAGTCCTCATAATCCGTCCGTCTATGTAGCTAAGCTATTATAGAAATGAGATAAATTGTCCCGGACTTGCCAGCGCCACGGTGGCACTTCTGTCCTTCAATCCCGGTAGGATCGTACAGAAGTTAGGAGTACTGCCTGCGCTCTGCCACTAGGCTGTGTGTGACCCTGATCATCGGTGCAACCAGGATTGTTTCGGATTCCCCTTGCCCAGCCGCCCTTTCTCCGCACATCTAGGCGATAATGCTGCGCCAGTATGAACTTGTCGAACGCGTCAAAGCGTATGATCCGGACGCCGATGAGGCGGTGCTGAACCGGGCCTATGTCTATACGGTGCAGAAGCACGGCGCGCAAAAGCGGGCCAGCGGCGATCCCTATTTCAGCCATCCGGTGGAGGTGGCGGGGCTGATGACCGAGCTTAAGCTTGATCTGGATACCGTCGTCACCGCGCTGCTTCATGATACGGTCGAGGATACGCTGGCGACGATCGACGAGATCGAGAAGCTGTTCGGGCCGGATATCGCCAAGCTGGTCGATGGGGTGACCAAACTCTCCAAGATCGAAACGCTGACCGAGAATGAGCGCGCGGCGGAGAATTTGCGCAAGTTCTTCCTGGCGATGAGCGAGGATCTGCGGGTGCTGCTGGTCAAGCTGGCTGACCGGCTCCACAATATGCGCACGCTCCACTTCATCAAGAGCGAGGACAAGCGCCGCCGGATTGCCCGCGAGACGATGGATATCTACGCGCCGCTGGCCGAACGCGTTGGTATGTATGAATATATGCGCGAGATGCAGCTGCTGGCGTTTGAGCAGCTGGAACCCGAGGCCTATGCCACCATCACCGGGCGACTGGCGCATATCCGCAGCCAGGAGGGCGGGCAGGTTGATGCGATTGCCCTCGCGATCAAGCAGGCGCTGGCCGAAGCGGGGCTGAAAGTCGAAGTTTCTGGCCGCGAGAAGCACCCGTTTTCGATTTGGAAAAAGATGGCCGAGCGGCATGTTTCGTTTGAACAGATCACCGATATCATGGCTTTCCGGGTACTGACCGAAAGCGCCGCAGACAGCTACCGGGCGCTCGGGATCCTGCACCAGACCTGGCAGATGATCCCGGGCCGGTTCAAGGATTACATTTCCACCCCCAAGTCGAACGGCTATCGCAGCCTTCACACCGCGCTGATCTATGAAAACTCGATGCGGATGGAAGTGCAGATCCGCGACCGATCAATGCACCGCACCAATGAATTCGGCC
>JANLQQ010000187.1:0-18057 GCA_031367905.1 Novosphingobium sp. | reverse complement strand
CCGAGCTTGAACGGATCGTAGCCGCACCCAGCTTGTCGCGCGACAGTTTTGAGCAAGTGAGCAAAAGCCTTGGTTGAAGTCTTCCGCGCCGATCTGCTGGCCGGGGTCGCGCATGGCTTCCTCGGGCGCCGCGGCGGGGTCTCGGCCGGGCTGGTGGCGGGGCTCAATGTGGGGCTGGGTGCGGGCGATGATGATGCGGCAGCGGCAACGAACCGTGCAATAGCGGTGGCCGCAGTCCTGCCCGGCGCGGAGCTGGTCACCGTCTATCAGGTCCATTCGCCGCTGTGCGTGACGGCAACCGGGCCGTGGCCCGATGCCGTGCGGCCGCATGCCGATGCGCTGGTCACCGATCGGCCGGGGCTGCTGCTGGGAATTGTCACCGCCGATTGTGCCCCGGTACTGTTCGCCGACGTTGCGGCAGGGGTGGTCGGTGCCGCCCATGCCGGATGGAGGGGCGCGCTGGGCGGGGTGACCGACGCTACTCTGGCCGCGATGGAAGCGCTTGGTGCGCGGCGAACGCAGATCGCCGCAGCGGTCGGTCCGTGTATCAGCCAGCCCAGCTATGAAGTGGACGCCGGCTTTCAGGCGCGGTTCGCCGCTGAAGATCCGGCTAGCGTGCGGTTCTTTGCGGCGGGCGCGCCGGGTCACTTCCAATTTGACCTTTCCGGTTATGTCGCCGCGCGGCTCGATGCGGCGGGGGTCGGCCGGGTCGAGCAATCGGGCCTCGATACCTATCCCGATGCGGAGCGCTTCTTTTCCTTCCGCCGCGCCACCCATCGCGGCGCGGCGAACTATGGCCGCCAATTATCTCTGATCGGGTTGGGTTGATAGCTGTGCACACTTCGCAACGGCTGATGTAAAAATGGCTGTTGGCATGGCGCGACTGTGCGTCTATCAGGCGCGCCAAGTCGCTATCTCGCGCAGCTTGCAACTGCCGGGATAACGAGCGGGAGGGGCGTTCCGGTAGCGGAAAGTTTGGCCGGAACTACGATTGAAAGACGATTCTGCCCGCGGCAATCTGCCGTGGGTGGATATCAGCTAGAGCAGGATACGGTTCACCATGTCACAGGATGCGGGCATCGACACTCCGGAGCTTTCGGGCGACGAGGGCGTGCGTCGGCGCGATTTCATCAATATCGCAGCGGTCAGCGCAGCTGGCGTGGGCGCTGCTGCCGCGTTGATCCCGCTGATCAGCCAGATGTCCGCTTCGGCCGATGTTCTGGCCCAAAGCTCGACCGAGATCGACATCAGCGCGATCAAGCCAGGCCAGGCGATCAAGGCGGTCTACCGCGAGCAGCCGGTGTTTATCCGCAATCTGACTCCGGCCGAAATTACCGCAGCGGGCAAGGTCGATCTGACCGGCCTGCGGGATCCGCAGACGCTGGCGGAGCGGACCAAGGAAGGCAAAGAGAACTGGCTCATCACCATGGGTGTCTGCACGCATCTCGGCTGTGTGCCGCTGGGTGCCGGTGAAGGTGAGGTCAAAGGCGAGTTTGGCGGCTATTTCTGCCCTTGTCACGGTTCATCCTATGATACCGCAGCGCGGATCCGCAAGGGCCCCGCGCCCAAGAACCTCGAGGTTCCGGAATACGCGTTCACATCAGATACTGTCGTCAAGATCGGCTAAGGCCAAGAATTTTCTGAGGTCATACCATGAGCTTCCCCTGGGCAAACGAATACAAGCCGCAAGCACCGCTGATGAAGTGGCTGGATGAGAAGCTGCCGCTTCCACGGCTGGTTTTTAACGCGGTTGGCGCCGGCTATCCGGTGCCGCGCAACCTGAATTATTTCTGGAACTTCGGCTTCCTGGCCGGGATCTGTCTGGTGCTCCAGATCGTTACCGGCGTAGTGCTGGCGATGCATTTTGCGCCCGATCAGAAGCTTGCCTTTGATTCGACCGAGCACATCATGCGCGACGTCAACTGGGGCTGGCTGATGCGCTACATGCACGCCAACGGGGCCTCGGCCTTTTTCGTGGTGATCTATGTCCATATCTTCCGGGGCTTTTACTTCAGTTCCTACAAGGCCCCGCGCGAGATGATCTGGCTGCTGGGCGTGACCATCTTCCTGCTGATGATGGCCACTGGCTTTATGGGCTATGTCCTGCCGTGGGGCCAGATGAGCTTCTGGGGCGCCAAGGTGATCACCGGGCTGTTCAGTGCCATTCCGCTGGTGGGTGAGCCGCTTCAACAGTGGCTGCTGGGCGGATTTGCGCCAGGTAATGCTACGCTCAACCGCTTTTTCAGCCTCCACTTCCTGCTGCCCTTCGTGATCCTTGGGGTGGTTATCCTCCACGTCTGGGCGCTGCATATCCCGGGCTCGTCGAACCCGACCGGGGTTGAAGTGAAGACCGAGAGTGATACCGTACCGTTCCATCCTTATTATACCGCGAAAGACGGCTGGGGCGTTGCGGCCTTTCTGTTGCTCTATTTCACCGCAGTATTCTTCGCGCCGAATGCGCTGGGCCATCCGGACAACTATATTCCGGCAAACCCGATGAGCACGCCAGCGCATATCGTGCCCGAATGGTATTACTGGCCGTTCTACGCGATCCTGCGCGCCTTCACCCAGGACTTCTTTTTTGTTCCGGCCAAGCTGATGGGCGTGCTCGCCATGTTCAGCGCGATCCTGATGTGGTTCTTCCTGCCGTGGCTGGATAAGTCGCCGGTACGGTCGGGCACCTATCGTCCGCTGTTCAAGAAGTTCTTCTGGTTCGGCCTGATTCCGTGCGTGCTGGTGCTGGGCTATTGCGGCGGCGCGCCCGCAGCAGAGCCGTTCGTGATGATCAGCCAGATCGCCTCGATCTACTACTTCATGCACTTCCTGGTGATCCTGCCGATCGTTTCTTTGATCGAGCGGCCCGATCCGCTGCCGTTCTCGATTACCGAAGCGGTGCTGGGCAAAGATAGCAAGGCATTGCTCCGTCCTGCCGCTTTAGTCCCACTGGCTTCGGCCTGAACCCCGCGAGACGGAAAGAGATATCCATGATCCGCATCTTCTCCATTCTCGCCGGTCTGTTCTTTTCGGCCGCGCTGCTGTGGTCGCTTGGGAACGGCGCTTACAGCTATATCGCCGAGCCACCAGCGATGACCGTGGAGCATGAGTTCCACAAGGCTCCCAAAGAGCTGACACTTGCCAGCGACGGCGCCTTTGGGCGCTTTGACAAGCAGCAGCTCCAGCGCGGCTTTCAGGTATACAAAGAAGTCTGCTCGGCCTGCCACTCGCTTCGGCTGGTCGCCTTCCGCGATCTGAAGGCGCTGGGCTATAATGAGGATGAAGTGAAGGCGATTGCGGCCGGATTCCAGGTGCCCGGGGTCGATCAGGCGACCGGAGAGACCAATATGCGCGCCGGGCTTGCCACCGATTACTTCCCCAAGCCTTACCCCAATGACATTGCCGCCCGCGCTGCCAACAACAACGCGATCCCGCCCGATCTCTCGCTGATGACCAAGGCGCGCGAAGATGGCCCGGCCTATGTTTATTCGCTGCTGACCGGTTATCAGGCCCAGCCGGCCAAGCTGCTCAAGGAGTTCCCGGACGCCAAGACCAGCCCGAACCTGCACTACAACCCCTATTTCGCCAACCTCAACCTCGCCATGACCCCGCCGCTGACCGCAGAGGGTCAGGTCACTTATGGCGATGGGACCAAGGCGAGCGTTGATCAGATGGCCAAGGACGTTGCGGCATTCCTGATCTGGACTGCCGAACCCACGCTCGACAAGCGCAAGCAGACTGGTTGGCCCGTGGTCGGCTTCCTGCTGTTCCTGACGATTATTGCCTATCTGGCGTACCGCAACATCTGGGCCAACAAGCAGCATTAAGTCTTGCGCCTGACGGATAAGAAAACGCCCCTTGCATCACGCGGTGCAAGGGGCGTTTTCATGTCTGGAAAGCAAATGCGGCTGGCGATTGACCCGCTGCGCGCGCTGTCGCATAGGACTGCCCAGATCCACACCGCGCGGGTATAGCATAGTGGTAATGCACTAGCCTTCCAAGCTAGCTAGGCGGGTTCGATTCCCGCTACCCGCTCCAACTGCTTATTCCGCCGCCATATTGTCGATCAGTCGGGTCGTTCCGATCCGCGCTGCGACGAACAGCCGGGGGCTTCCGGTGCCCGCGCTGGTCAGCGCGGCGAGCGAATTGGCGTCGCAGATTTCGGCATAATCGATCGCACTGAAGCCGCCGCCCAGCAGGCTCTGGCGAAGTTTGGCCAGTGCCAGCGCATAATCTGTGCCAGCCTTGATCGCTGCGATCGCACTGCGCATTGCCACAGGCAGCAACGCGGCCTGCGCGCGTTGCGGCGGCGAGAGATAAGCATTGCGCGAACTGAGCGCCAGCCCATCGGTCTCGCGCACGGTGGGCACGCCGATGATCGCGCTGGCTGTGGGCCAGGACAGATCAAGATCGCGCGCCATCCGGCGGATCACGGTAAGCTGCTGCCAGTCCTTTTCGCCGAACAGCGCAAGATCGGGCTGAACCTGATTGAACAGCTTGCACACGACTGTTGCCACGCCGCCAAAATGGCCCGGCCGAGCACGCCCGCACAGTTCTTCGCTAACCCCGGTGACAGTCACATTGGTGGCAAAGCCGACTGGATACATTTCTTCGGCTGAAGGCGCCCAGAGCAGGGAAACGCCGGCCTGTTCGAGCAGCTCGCCGTCCTCGGCCGGCTGGCGCGGATAGGTGGCAAGATCTTCATTTGCCCCGAATTGGCGCGGGTTGACGAAGATCGAGACGACGACATGGGCCGCCCGCGTGCGGGCTTCGCGGATCAGCGCCAGATGCCCCTGATGCAGCGCCCCCATGGTCGGGACCAGCGCCACAGGACCATCCGCGCGCAGCATTGCAATCGCAATCCGCAGTGGATCAAGTCGATTGACGGTTTGCACGCCGCTAACCCCTCCGATAGAACGTCTGCCAGAGGGTGCTTAGCCGCCCCGGCTGTTCTTTGTGCAGTGCAGCAACTCAGGAAAGAGTTCAACCCCGCCCGTGCCATCGTCTAATACCCCTCACCGCATCGTTTTCGCCAATGAAAAGGGCGGGACGGGCAAATCGACCACTGCGGTGCATATTGCCATCGCGCTGGCCTATCAGGGTGCGCGGGTGGCCGCGATTGACCTCGATCCGCGCCAGCGCACCCTGCATCGCTATTTTGAGAACCGCGCCGAAACGGCCAAGCGGCGCGGGATTTCGCTGCCTGGCGGCCGCTTTGAGGTCTTCAATGGCAAGACCGTGACCGCGCTTGAAACGCTGATCGCGGAGGTGGCCGAGGGGCTGGACTTCCTGATTTTTGACACGCCGGGCCGCGATGATGAATTCGCCCGTCATGTTGCGACCAGCGCCGATACGCTGGTCACCCCGCTGAATGACAGCTTCGTCGATTTCGATCTGATCGGCCAGGTCGATGCAGAGACCTTCAAGGTCCGCCGCCTGTCGTTTTATGCCGAGCTGATCTGGGAAGCGCGCAAGCAGCGGGCGATGGCAACGATCAGCGACACTCAACAAGGCAAGGGGCGCCGCGAAATGGATTGGGTGGTAGTTCGCAACCGTACCCAGCATGTTGAGGCGCGCAATATGCGCCGCCTTGATAGCGCGCTGACCGAGCTGTCCAAGCGGGTTGGCTTTCGGGTCGCCAATGGCCTGTCGGAGCGGGTGATTTATCGTGAGCTGTTTCCTTCGGGCCTGACCCTGCTCGACAAGGGCTATCTGGGCGAGCTGGGCACCAGTCATCTGGTCGCCCGGCAGGAGCTTCGCTCGTTGCTGGTGAGCCTCAATCTGCCAGTCCCGGTGCCGCGCGAACCGGCGCTGGTGTTGGCCGCCAGCAGATGAGCAAACTCATCTGGCTGCTCGTCGTCGCGACGCTCGGCTGCAAGCTGGTCACCGGGCGTTGGCCATGGGAGTTTGCCCGTTCCTTGTCCCTATCTGAACCACAGCGGCGCGCACGCACCTTGCTTGGCGTGGCCCGGCTTGCCAGCCGCCCGGAAATCATCGAAGCTCATCGGCGGCTGATCACTCAGGTCCACCCCGATCGAGGGGGTTCGGCCGAGCTGGTCCATGAAGCCAATGCGGCGCGCGATCTGTTACTTGCCCGGCTGCCCGCGATCTGAAACGGAGAAATTATGGCCCACCAGTTTCACCCCAGCGTTCTGCGCGAATATGACATCCGCGGCATCATCGGCGAGACTCTGGGGCCGGATGATGCCCGTGCGATCGGCCGCAGTTTTGCTACATTGCTGCGCGCTGCCGGGGGTAGCAGGGTCGCCGTAGGGTATGACGGACGGCTGAGCTCGCCAGTTCTGGAAGCAGCGCTGATCGAAGGACTTAACGCCAGCGGCTGCGATGTGGTTCGGGTCGGCATGGGGCCAACCCCGATGCTCTATTATGCCGAAGCCTCAATCGAAGATGTGGATGGCGGCATTGAGATAACTGGCAGCCACAATCCCGCCAATTATAACGGCTTCAAAATGGTATTTATGGGACGGCCGTTCTTCGGTGCGGACATAATCGAAATTGGCCGACTTGCCGCCAGTGGCGCCTGGCTGGGCCGGGAAGGGCTCAGCGGAGGTGGCGTAAATGAGCACCGCGAGATCATGGCGGCTTATATCGATCGGATGCTCGAAGGGCTGGCCGGGATCAGCCACGATTGGCTGGCCGGGCTTCGGGTCGGCTGGGATGCGGGTAACGGCGCTGCCGGCCCCGCGCTTGAGGCGCTGACTGCGAAATTGCCGGGGGAGCATCATCTTCTTTTCACCGAGGTTGACGGGAATTTTCCGAACCATCATCCTGATCCAACCGAGGAAACGAACCTTGCCGATCTGAAAGCGCTCGTCGCGGCTAAGCACCTCGACTTCGGAATTGCTTTTGATGGCGATGGCGATCGGATCGGGGCGATCGATGGCCTGGGCAGGGTGATCTGGGGCGACCAATTGCTCATGATCTATGCCGAGGACCTTTTGAAGATGCTGCCCGGAGCCACGATTATCGCAGATGTGAAGGCCAGCCGGGCTTTATACGAGCGAGTCTCTGCATTGGGTGGACAGCCGCTTATGTGGAAAACCGGACACAGCCTGATTAAATCCAAAATGAAGGAAACTGGCGCGCCCTTGGCCGGGGAGATGAGCGGCCATGTGTTTTTCGCGCATGAATATTATGGGTTTGACGATGCGCTATACGCTGCAATCCGGCTGATTGCGGCTTCGGCCCGGCTCGGCAAATCGGTCACCCAGCTGCGCGGCGAGTTGCCCGCGCTGGTCAATACCCCGGAACTGCGCTTTCAGGTTGATGAAGCCCGCAAGTTTGCAGTGGTCGCCGAGGTCAAGCAGCGCCTCTCCGCTTCGGGTGCAGACGTCGATGCGACCGACGGGGTGCGGGTTTCAACCGAAGACGGCTGGTGGCTGCTGCGCGCCTCGAACACCCAGGATGTGCTGGTCGCCCGGGCCGAGAGCGAGGATCAGGCCGGGCTCGACCGGCTGATGGCGCAAATCGACGCCCAGCTCGCGGCCTCGGGGTTGAACCGGGGTCCGCAAGCCGGGCATTAGAATAAGATGCGATAAAAACTGTAGAGTGTGATGACATAAGGTTAATCCACCCTACCCCGTTTGTCCCGAGCGAAGCCGAGGCTCTAGGTGATCGGTGCTCGGCAGAGCTCGAATGGCCCCCCGACTTCGTTCGGGACAAACGATTCAACGGTAAGTCATCACGCTCTAAATCACAAAAAGTAGCGCCGCCCCGCTCACCGCAGCGCTGGCAACCAGTGTGGCCGCAGCGGGCCAGGCTTTGCGCCAGCCGGCGATGGTGATCGCGGTTCCCGCTTTGAACAGGGTGTTCAGCAGCACCGGCGGCAGCAGCACCAGCCCGGCAGCGTGCGGGCTGAGCGTTCCTCTGGGAAGATTACCCATGGTGATGATCGCCGAATCGACATCCACCGTGCCGGTCAGCGCCAGCACCACGGCCAGACCCGCATCGCCATAGCGGCTCAGCACCCAGCGCGCCGCGACCGAGAGCACCATCACCAGCACCATCAACCACAGGGCGGGTCCGATATCGAACGGATTGCGAATCGGAACACTCTGCCCGGTGCGATGGGGCGCACTGCGCATCCGCACCAAAAACAGGGCTGTGGCGAAGAGACTTGCCAGCATCCCGGGAACCGCAAACAGCGCAAAAGTCGGCAAGGCAAACCGGGCCAGCGCCCAGGTCAACACCATGACCCGCAGGAACATCACCGCCGATGCCGCCGCGATCCCGGCATAAAGGATCGCCGGGTCCTCTTCATCATTGCGTAATCTGGTCGCCAGCGCGGCGGTGACCGCGGTGGACGAGACCGCCGAGCCGGCCGCGGCGGTGGCAATCGTGCCGCGTGAAGCACCAAGTTTGCGGCTGGCGATATAGCCAAGGAACGAGAACCCCGAGACCAGCACCACTACCATCCACAGCTGGCGCGGCCGCCACGCGCCGAACGGACCGAGCGGGGTGTCGGGCAGCAACGGCAGGATCACCAGCGCAATCAGGGCAAACCGGGCGATGGCGATCACCTCAACCTCGTCGAGGCTGGCAATCCAGCCGTGGAGCTGGCTGCGCAGCGCAAGGATCAGCACCATCACCCCGGAGGCGGCGGTTGCCAGCGCCCCCTCTCCGCTCCCGGCCATGAATCCGCAGGCCACGGTCAGCAGGCTGGTTACGCTTGCGGTGCCGCTGATCTTGCTATCCCTTTGGGTTGAGCGCCAGTATCCGATCAGAACCAATGCTGCTGTGGCAGCCAGCAAGATAGTCGCCAAACCTTCGGCACGTTCCTGCAAGGCCCCGGCGATCGCTCCCATCAGACCGAGCAAAGCGTAAGTCCGGATCCCGGCAAAGCGGGTTCCCGAAGGATCCTTGCGCAGCACCCAGCCGCGCTGGATACCGATCAGCAGGCCTAACGCCAGGCCCAGCGCCAGCCCGCTCAGATCGCCATAGCTGGTCGGAAAGGCAGACTGCATAGCGCAGTGATGGCAGTGCCAGCGTGTTCGGGCAAGCGTGGCCCGGCAAGCCTGCGAAAATTGCAGCCATTGGCAGCGCTGCGCCCTATCAGGCAGCTATGACCGCTGCGACCACCATCCCGCCCGAGATCGAGGCCTGGTTTACCGGGCGCGGCTGGACGGTGCGCTCACACCAGACCGGGATGCTTGCCGCAGCCGATGCGGGGCGGCACGCTATGCTGGTGGCCGATACGGGGGCGGGCAAGACACTGGCTGGATTTCTGCCGACGCTGGCAGCCTTTGCGCCATCGCGGTTGGCGGGTGCGCTGCCGCCCGAGGGGTTGCACACGCTGTACGTCTCGCCGCTCAAGGCGCTGGCGCATGATGTGCAGCGCAATCTGATGACCCCGATCGCAGATATGGCCCTGCCGATCCGGGTCGAGACCCGCAGCGGCGATACCCCGTCGGATCGCAAGGCCCGTCAGCGCGCCCGCCCGCCGCATGTGCTGCTGACTACGCCTGAATCGCTCTCTCTACTGCTCAGCTACCCGGAAAGCACCCAGCTGTTCGCCGGATTGCAGCGGATCGTGATTGATGAGGTTCACGCCTTTGCGATCGGCAAACGCGGCGATTTGCTTGCGCTGGCGCTCACCCGGTTGCAGGCGCTGGCGCCCGGTCTGCAGCGTGCCGCCCTGTCAGCCACGGTCGCCGATCCTGATGATTTTCGCAGGTGGCTGGCCCCGTCTGGCCAGATTGAGACAGTGACGCTGGTGGCGGGTGAGCCGGGCGCGCCGCCGCAAGTTTCGATCATGCTCCCGCTCGAGCAGCGGGTGCCGTGGGGCGGCCATGCCGCGACCTGGGCGGTGCCCCAGCTGATCGAGGCGATCGCGGCCAATCGCACGACACTGGTTTTCACCAACACGCGGTTCCTGGCCGAGTATATTTTCCAGCTATTGTGGGATGCCAACGAGGATAATCTGCCGATCGGCATCCACCACGGTTCGCTCTCGAAAGAGGCGCGGCGCAAGGTGGAGGGGGCAATGGCGCGGGGTGAACTGCGCGGGCTGGTCTGCACTTCCAGCCTCGATCTGGGGGTCGATTGGGGCGATGTCGATCTGGTGGTCCAGATGGGCGCGCCCAAGGGCTCGTCGC
The DNA here is from genome assembly GCA_031367905.1 of Novosphingobium sp. Lineage (GTDB taxonomy): Bacteria > Pseudomonadota > Alphaproteobacteria > Sphingomonadales > Sphingomonadaceae > Novosphingobium. The sequence continues at coordinate 7,948 of JANLQQ010000187.1, read as the reverse complement.
GGCTGCTCCAGCGGATAGGGCGCGCGGGCCACCGGCTCGATCTGGCCAGCCGGGCGCTGCTGGTGCCGGGCAACCGGTTTGAGTTCCTTGAAGCCATGGCCGCGCTCGATGCGGTCAATGAAGGTCAGCGCGATGGGACAAGTTTCCGGCCGGGCGGGCTTGATGTGCTGGCCCAGCATGTCATGGCCTGTGCCTGTGCGGGTCCGTTTGGCGAAGCAGAGCTGCTGGCCGAAGTGCGTTCCGCGCAGGTCTATGCCTGGATCGATGAAGCAATCTGGGCGCGGGTGCTGAACTTTGTCGCGACCGGCGGCTATGCGCTGAAAGCCTATGACCGGTTCCAGCGGATCGTCCGCACCAAAGACGGCAGCTGGCGGCTGACCCACCCTGAGCTGGCGGCGCGGCACCGGATCAATGCCGGGATCATCCTTGATGCTGAAATGCTCGATGTCCGGTTCAGGAATGGCCGTGCGCTGGGCCGGGTGGAGGAGAGTTTCGGCGCAAGCCTGAGCCCAGGCGACACGTTCCGCTTCGCCGGACTCGATCTGGAAGTCGAATCGATCCGCGTATCGGAACTGGTGGTGCGGGCGGCCCGGCGTTCTGGCACGATCCCTAGCTACATGGGTGCCCGGTTGCCGCTGACCACGCATCTGGCGAGCCGGGTTCGCGCGCTGCTCGAGGACCGGGCCGGCTGGGCGCGCTTTCCCGATGATGTGCGCGAATGGCTCGAAGTTCAGGCCTGGCGCTCCGAGCTGCCCGGGCCGGGCAAGCTACTGGTCGAGAGCTTTCCCCATTCGGGTAAGCATTACACGGTTTATTACACGTTTGATGGGTGGAACGCGAACCAGTCGCTGGGGATGCTGATCACCCGGCGGATGGAGGAGCGCGGGCTCGGCCCGCTGGGGTTTGTCGCCAATGACTATTCCTTCGCAGTATGGGGTTTGCGGGCGGTCGAGGATCCGGCAAGCCTGCTTTCGCCGGATATATTGGCGCATGAATTCGTCGAATGGGTGCAGGGTTCGTATCTTCTGCGTCGCGCTTTCAAAGAGGTGGCGGTGATTTCCGGGCTGGTCGAACGCCAGCAGCCGGGCCAGGGCCGGTCAGGCCGCAAGACCGGGCGGCAAGTCACCTTCTCGACCGATCTGATTTACGATGTGTTGCGCAAATATGAGCCCGATCACGTGCTGATCGAGGCGGCCTGGGCCGATGCGCGGACCCGGTTGACCGATATCGGGCGGGTCGCCGATTTGTTGCAGCGAGCTGCAGGACAGTTGGTCCACGTCAAGCTGGACCGGGTGAGTCCGCTGGCGGTGCCGGTGCTGGTGATGATCGGCCGCGAGAGTGTGCCCGGCGGCAGTGCCGATGACGAGCTGCTGTTCGAGGCGGAGAGCCTGGCGGCAGCGGCGATGCGGCCGGATCCGATTCGCGAACCAGCAGTGGGGGATTGAATACAAAAAAGGGGGCAGATTACTCTGCCCCCTTGTGATGGATGGTCCGGGCAGGCCGGGCAAGGCCTATTGGGTGGCCTTACCAGCACCGGCCGCCTTGCCGAATTCGGAATACATTTCATTGCCAACGAAACCGAACTTGGTCACGCCAGAGCCCTTGATGATGTTCAGCACCTTGGCCGACAGGTCATAGGCGGCCTGCGGTTCAGGCTGGAACTGAAGCTCAGGCTCGACCGGATATTTCAGTGACTGCTGCAGCTGGTATAACAGCTGGCCGTCGGTAATTGCCTCGCCGTTCCACAAGATCTGGTTCGTGGCGGTGAGCACAACCTTGTTTTTGTCCGTCTTGGGAGGCGGAACGAGCGGGGGCGGAGTCGGCGCGGGAAGATCGATATTCACCGCGTGGGTTGCGACCGGGATAGTGATGATGAACATGATGAGCAGAACGAGCATGACGTCGATCAGCGGCGTCGTGTTCATTTCCATCATCGGCTCGCCATCATCGGTGCCGCCTGACATTGACATGGGATGTTACTCCAGAATTGAGTGAGCCAAGGCCCGATTAGCGCTTGGGGTGAGCTCTCGGGAATTAGCCCTTGGGATCAACCTTGTTCGAAATGAAGCCAACCGTCGGATAGCCAGAGATCTGAACATTATACACTGCACCAGCAATGCAGCGCCAGGGTGCTTCAACGTCCCCGCGGATGTGCACCTGGGGGATCTTCTCTGGGTTATCCCTCAGCACTTCGGGTCCGCCAGCGGCTTTCACGATGGCATCGAGCCGCTTGAACGCGAGATCGCGGAGTTCGTTTGAATCAACCGGGGTGATGTTGTTGAAATAGATCCGGCATTCCCCGCCGCGATAGGCACCTTCGAAGCCGGGCTCGCCCGCACTGCGCCCGCCAGCATCGGCGGTGGTCACCGTCAACAGCAGGTTTTCAACCTTGTCCTTCGATTCAATCGATTCGAAGATCGGGAGTTTGAGTTTTTCGATCGTCTGGATCGCAATCGGAACTGCGATGAGGAAGATGATCAGCAGCACCAGCATCACGTCCACGAGTGGCGTAGTATTGATGTCCGACATCGGCCGTTCTTCACCGCCAGCGCCGCCTACCGAAATCGCCATTGTGTCATCCTATCCTTAGCATTGCCCTGGCCTGGCGGCGGGCTTGCAGTTGCAGCCGACCGGTGGGGCACGAGGGAGAAGCGGCTGCCCTGGCTTGCGGCCAGGGCAGCGCCATGATCAGGCCCGATTAAGCCTTGGCAGCAACCGGAGCTGAAGCAGGCTTCGCAGCCCCAACGGCAGGTTTCACTGCGCCCTTGGAATTGATATAGGCCAAAACGTCGGTCGAAAAGCTCGACAGGTCATTGGCGATGTTCTTGTTGCGGGCCTGCAGGTAGTTGTAGGCAAGCACGGCGGGAACCGCGACGAGCAGACCAAGCGCAGTCATGATCAGCGCTTCACCGACCGGCCCTGCGACCTTGTCGATCGAAGCCGATCCGGCGATGCCGATGGCGATCAGGGCGCGATAGATCCCGACGACGGTCCCGAACAGTCCGATGAACGGCGAAGTTGCACCAACCGTAGCGAGGAACGGCAGTCCCGAGGCGAGGCGTGAATTAATCGCATGCTCCGACCGCGCGAGCGAGCCGTGCAGCCAATCATGCGATTCCATCGCATTGGCCATTTTACCATGCTGATCTTCGGCGGCGAGGCCATCGTCCACAATCTGGCGCCAGGCGCTGTTCTTTTCGAGCTTGGCCGCGCCTTCGCGCAGCGATGGCGCGCGCCAGAAGGTAGTGCGCAAATCGCGGCCCTGACGCATCAACTTGGCCTGTTCGAACCATTTGGTGAACAGGATGAAGAATGAGCCGAACGACATCACACCAAGGATACCCACCGTCGCATAGGCGATGAAACCGCCCTGTTCCAGAGCCTCGGTAAACCCGAATTTGTTCTGCGGTGCCGCATTTGCGCCAGCGGCGAGAAGTTCAAAAAGCATGCGAAAAGTCCTCTCAAGCAATTAGGGGTATTGAGCCGTTTCCCCCGGTAAGGCGGCCCATAGTTGAAAATCAGTCTTTGGGTATCTGCCAGCGTACCGAGCTTGACCAGCTACTCGAAATCGGCTGGCCTTCGCCATCAGTGGCAGGATTGAAGCGGCCGCGCCGCGTTATTAGCGAGCAAGTTGCAGCATCAAGCTCAGAAGAGCCACTCGACCCGGTGACATCACAGCTGGCGACACGGCCATCGGACCCAACCGAAACCCGAAAGCGAGTGATGCCTTCCTGTTCTTCGCGCAGGGCGCGTGAGGGGTAGTCGTTCGAATTGGCCCAACTGCCCGGATTACCCTTAGGGGTCGGGCCTTTCGGCTGAATCCGCGGCGGCGGCGGCGCAGCAGGCGCAGAGGGAGCTGGTGCTAAAATAATCGGTGCCGGCGGCGGCGGGGTCAGAACCGTGGTAATCTGCGGCGGCGCTACCGACACGTTGATCCTGACCGGCGGCGCAACTGGCGGCGGAGGCGCCGTAATCTTCTTGGGCGGAGGCGGCGGCTCGTCCTTCTTCACCTCTTCCTTGATGTCGATCGCGGTCACCTTTTTGATGAGCTTGGCAGCTCCCTCATAGGCAAGGCCTGTCACCAGCGCATAGACGAGGACGACGTGGATAATAGCAACGACGATTAACGCGGTAATCCGGTTGCCGCTCATCTGTTGGTCAGCGTAAGCCATTCAGACGCATCACTCCTAGTAGTTCCCCCGGGACCGAAGCCCGGGCCGACACACAAACCGATCAAGATCGACCCACGCGTCCAGTTTCCCAATTTTTACCCTGCCGGCTAAACCGGATGTCCCATCGGGCGACCGATATCCAGCGGGGTGTTTTTCGGGTGTCATTTCTAGTTTCACCCGGATTTCCTTATTGCTTAACTCCGTTATTCAGGAGGCGCAACGCTTTATCCATTAACACGTGATTCACCTGTGGTAAGGGCAAAGTTCAGCCGGAAACCCCAATTTTCCGGGGCTTGAGCAGCACAGCCGGACAGGAGTACAGTTTTGAGCATTTTTCCGCACTCCCGATTCCAGCCGGCCTTGGCGGTCTTGCTTGGCCTGGCAGGGTTGCAATCGATCACAATTGCCCATGCTGATTCGCCGCCACCAGCGCCAATTGCCGTGCCCAGCGCAGTGATACCAAGTTATGCCGATCTTGCCGATCTTGCCGATGCGGCTCCGCTGGTGGTTCGCGCGGTGGCGCGCAAGATTGCCCGGCTTGAACCGGCGCGTGCGCCCGGATTGAAGGCCGGCCACGCGCGGCTGTATATCGAAGCCAAGACTGAGGCGCTGGTTGCCGGGCGCGCGCCGCTGGGCGAAGCACTGCGGTTTCTGGTTGATGTTCCGCTGGATGCCAAGGGCAAGGTCCCCAAGCTCAAGAAAAAAAATATGGTGCTGTTTGCGCGGCTCGTACCGGGCCGTTCGGGCGAGCTGCAGCTGATTGCACCCGATGCCTGGCTGCCGTGGGACCCGGCGCTCGACATGCGGCTACGCGGTATTCTGGGCGAATTGCTGGCCTCGGGCGCACCGCCCCGGATTGCCGGGGTGCGCGAGGCGATCCACGTCAGCGGCAATCTGGCGGGCGAGGGCGAGACCCAGCTGTTCCTCGCCACTGCCAATAACGAGCCAGCGGCGATCACCGTCAATCGCAATCCCGGACAGCCGCCGCGCTGGAGCGTGTCGTTCTCCGAAGTGCTTGATCAGGCCGGCGGGCAGCCGCCCCGCGATACGCTTCCCTGGTACCGGCTGGCCTGTTCGCTGGGCCCTCAATTGCCAAGCGATGCCGCAGTATCGGGCAGTACCGCCGATCGGGAACTGGCCGAGGCGGATTACCGCTATGTGCTTAGCCAGCTTGGCACTTGCCCGCGTGGCCGGCGCCCGGATTTCTGAGACTGGCCTTTTGCGCGATCCTCGCCTAGGGCGCGGCGCTTACGGGGGAACTATGGCTGAACCACTTCGGATCGCATTGGCTGGATTGGGGACCGTCGGCGCCGGGGTGATCCGGCTGGTCGAGGCCAATGCTGCGCTGATTGCCCGCCGGGCTGGCCGTCCGATCGTGATTTCTGCGATCAGTGCCCGCGATCGGAGCAAGCACCGCGGGGTCGATCTGACGTCTTATGCCTGGGAAGATGACATGGTCATCCTGGGCGAGCGCGGCGATGTCGATGTGGTGGTTGAACTGGTCGGCGGCTCGGACGGTCCGGCACTGGCCTGCGCCCGCGCCACGATCGAGGCGGGCAAGGCGCTGGTCACCGCCAATAAGGCGATGATCGCGCATCACGGGCTTGAGCTGGCCAGCAAGGCCGAAGCGGCCAAGGTCGCGCTGAAGTTCGAGGCTGCGGTCGCGGGCGGAATCCCGGTGATCAAAGGCCTGCGCGAAGGCGCCGCCGCCAATCAGATCGAACGAGTCTACGGGATCCTCAACGGAACCTGCAATTTCATCCTTTCAACCATGGAAGATACCGGTCGCGATTTTGCCGATGTGCTGGCCGAAGCGCAGGCACGCGGCTTTGCCGAGGCGGATCCGGCGTTCGATATCGAGGGTACTGACGCCGCGCACAAGCTGGCAATCCTGGCGGCGATAGCCTATGGCGCAAAGATCGATTTTGCGGCGGTCGATACCGCCGGGATTGGCCGGTTGCTGGCTGCCGATATCGCACAGGCCGATGCGCTGGGCTATGTCATCCGGCTGATCGGGATGGCCGATACCGAAGTGCGCGATGGCACCGTCCATCTGTTTCAGCGGGTCCAGCCGCATCTGGTGCCGTTCGATCATCCGCTCGCCCATGTCGATGGCGCGACCAATGCCGTGGTGGCTGAGGGCAATTTCTCGGGGCGCTTGCTATTCCAGGGTGCCGGGGCCGGGGATGGGCCAACTGCCAGCGCCGTGGTCGCCGATCTGATCGATATTGCCCGCAGCCAGGCGGGCGGCGAGATTGGCTCGGCGTTCTCGGTCCCGGTGGGCGAGCTTGAGGCGATGCCGCCGGCCAACGCTGGCCACCGGCTGGGCCGCAGCTATATCCGCTTTACCGTGGCCGACCGGCCCGGGGTGCTGGCCGAGATTACCGCCGCGATGCGCGATGCCGGGGTTTCGATTGAAAGTCTGATTCAAAAGGGCCGGGCCGAGGCCGGTGGCGAAGTGCTGGTGGCGCTGGTCACCCATGAAGGCCCGGAAAGCGCGGTTGCCGAGGCGGTCCGCCTGCTTGATGGTTCCGCCAGCCTGACCGCCGCGCCGCTGGTGATGCATATTCTGGGGGATTAGGAGGGCCCGGCGCTAAGGCTCAGCCTTTTCACCCTTGGCAATCAGGTCTGCGTCCGAACCTGCAGGCGCTTCGGGGATTGCTTTCAAGTCGATGTAATAGATCGGCGGCGGAGCATAGCCGAACGCTTGGCAGCCAGCTTGCCCCTTGCAGGAGCCGCGATCGAGCTGCGGCGCGCGCGGCAGGCCATCATACAAAGCCTCATGCGAGGTGGGATCGCTGGTCGCGGTTGAAGGGATGCGCTGATCCTCGCCATGATCGGGCGCGCAGACCACAATCTCGCCATTGCTGGCGGCAGCCCCGCAGCCGCGCTTCGGTGGCGGCGGCCCATAAATTTGCTTGGTTGCCGCAATCGCTGCATCCACTTTGGCGTCGGTGGCATCTTGCGCCGCAGCGGGCACAGCCAAGCCAAGCCCAATCGCGGCGAGTATTCCCAGCAGTGCTTCGGGCAATCCGGTTAGCCTTCTCGACAAGCTCGGCTCCCCTGTCTAAGCCCCGCCGATAGCGTCCTTACCCCTTAATCCGGACTGAACATGACAAAATCAACATTTCCTAATCCCACCCCCCGGAGCCAGGTGCTTGACCGGGTCCTCGTGCTCGAAATGGTCCGGGTGACCGAGGCGGCGGCGATCTCTGCGGCCAAGCTGATCGGGCGCGGCGATGAGAAAGCTGCCGATGCCGCCGCAGTCGAGGCGATGCGCGCCGCGCTCAACGAGCTGGCGATGGACGGCACCGTAGTGATCGGCGAGGGCGAGCGCGATGAAGCACCGATGCTGTATATCGGCGAAAAGGTCGGCTCGGCGATCGGCACCGGCCCCCGGATCGACATTGCGCTCGATCCGCTGGAGGGCACCACCATCACCGCCAAGGCCGGACCGAATGCGCTGGCGGTGCTGGCGATTGCCGAGGAAGGCAATCTGCTCAACGCGCCCGACGTTTATATGGACAAGCTGGCGGTTGGCCCGGGCTATCCCGCTGGCGTGATCGATCTGGACAAGACGCCCACCGAAACCGTCGCCGCTGTCGCCGCCGCCAAGGGGGTCCAGCCCAACGAGATCATCGTCTGCGTCCTCGATCGCCCGCGCCACGCCGCGCTGATCGCCGAACTTCGCGCCATCGGCTGCGGGATCCAGCTGATCCCGGACGGCGATGTCGCCGGCGTGATCGCCACCACCAATGAAGATACCAATATCGATA